>JBBRSL010000018.1:0-21714 GCA_038245435.1 Saccharimonadales bacterium (SeqCode) | reverse complement strand
TATTTTAGCTCTATGCTTATGCTTATGCCATAGGTAAGTGTTGTGTTTTTCGACTATACCACTACTACTGTTACAATGATGTTTGATTATGAAAAAAGCTATGCAATTTACGGTTAAAACTAAGCTGAAAAGTACACTTGCACGTACAGGTGTAATTAAAACACCTCACGGCGACATTAAGACTCCGGCCTTTATAGTTGGCGGTACTAAAGCGACCGTTAAAACTCTTACACCCGAGCAAGTAATTGCGCTTGGTGGGCAATCTATTTTGGCAAATACCTACCATCTTATGCTCCGCCCTGGGGCTGATATTGTGCAACAAGCTGGCGGCTTAGGCGTATTTATGAACTACGCTGGCCCAACGTTTACTGATAGTGGCGGATTTCAGGTATTCAGCCTGGGTGTTGCGTACAAAAAAGGCATAGACATGGTGTCGCATACCGAAAAAGGTGATGCAAGCGCCGCTACAAAATCCGATGACCAACTCGCTAAAGTTACCGATAACGGTGTGCACTTTAGAAGCCACATAGATGGCCAAAAACTTATGATGACCGCCGAAAGTAGCATGGAACTACAGCATAAAATTGCCGCCGATATTCATATGGCTTTCGATGAATGCCCTGCACCACTTGCAGAACGAGCATATATTATTGATAGCCTTAACCGTACGCACGCCTGGGCCGATCGCTGCCTTGTACGCCATACCGAGCTGAACGAAGCACACGTTGCGGCAAAAGAGCCTTTGCAGGCCCTGTATGGCATCGTACAGGGGGCACGGCATGAAGATTTACGTAAGCAAAGCGCCAACTATTTAGGTTCAAAAGAATTCGATGGTTACGGGATTGGCGGCGTATTTGAACCTAGCGAAATCCCAACAGTAGTCAAATGGGTCAACGAAACATTGCCCGAAGATAAACCTCGCCATCTACTTGGTATGGGGGCACAACCAGCAGACCTGTTTTTGGGTGTTGAATACGGCGTAGATACCTTTGATTGTGTTGCGCCAACCCGCCAAGCTCGCAATGGTGCAATTTATACCAAAGATGGTCGCGTAAATATTACCAATACTAAATTTGCTACCGACTTTACCCCAATTGAACATGATTGCGCTTGTTATACTTGCCAAAATTACACGAAAGCTTATGTGAATCATCTCTTTAAAGCCGATGAAATGTTAGCATTTACGCTTGCTAGTATCCATAACGAACAGTTCGTTGTCGGCACTGTCGATAATATCCGTGAAAGCATCGAAGACGAAACATTTTTTGATTACAAAAAGAAGTTTCTGCAGCGCTACTACGGAGATAAGCTCCCTGATTTCGCTAAATAATTGCTATATTCGCAAATGATGCTTTAATAAGTATCAATGAGTTTAACAAGTAACGAAAAGCTCGA
This sequence comes from Saccharimonadales bacterium (SeqCode), assembly GCA_038245435.1. GTDB lineage: Bacteria > Patescibacteriota > Saccharimonadia > Saccharimonadales > CAIOMD01 > JBBRSL01. Next base: position 20,319 of record JBBRSL010000018.1, on the reverse strand, counting down.
AAGAGCTATTAGTAGGCTGCCGCGGGTCGATACGTTCCCATTTCGGAGTGCATTGTATGACACGTACTCGCCACAGGATGCCTTTAGTGGGTTAACGGGCGCAAACGTACTTTTGGCGCTACACAGAGCCCGAGAGGCTCGCGAGTTAGCTGTTTCGTACCGCGATTTTAATGTTGGTGCGGCGGTTATGTATTTTTGCTTCGAACCGGCAATAATGCAAATGGTCAGCGGCATAAATATAAAGCCAGAATCCGAGAGTGTTATAAATGTTCACGCCAAGCAACTAGCGCTGCAAAAGCTAAAAGACAGAGGTGCAAGTATCATTTCACTCATTGCAGTTGTGGGAGAGTTGCAAGCAGATACGCAAAGCGGCATGCTTGCCGAAACACTCCATCCGTGTGGCTTGTGTCGCGACAAGCTCAGCGAGTCTGGCTACGTTAACCCTACTAAGACGCTTGTTGTAAGTGCTTTACCTGATTTACGGACACTTGAATTTTATACGTTCAAGGCTTTAAGTGAGTTTCATACTGACGGATATAGAGACAATATTCTTTCGGTAAAATTGCCAGAAATGGAGCTGCTAACCCCATTTGAACCAAAATCTCAAGAGCCATACAAGCTGGTGGACACGCCAGAGATTCAAGCCGAAGAAGATATTTGGGAACAAAATGTCGAAATGCCACTACTACACTACCGTTTAACCGGCGAATGGCCCCTAGCCATTTAGGCTAAACGAAGGCTCTTCGTAAACATCTACTTTTTCACTTTTCTTGATTGCCTTAATAACACGAACCGTAATTGGTGAAACGATGATTTCTGTGGCCAACTTTATGCCGTACACCGTAGCTATCAGTTGAATCATCGTGTTACTGCTTACCGTACCGCCAAAAGCGAGCACACTAAATATCGTGGTATCTACCAGGCTACCAATAGCCGTAGAACCTACAATACGGCCCCACAGCCCTTTGCCTTTCGTTCGAATTTTTAACTTGGCCAAAATGTAGCTATTTAATAATTCGCCGACAAATATGGCGACAATACTAGCAGCAACTATGCGCCAGACGACCCCTAAAATACTGTCATAAGCTGCTTGATTACCCCAGTCACTGGCTGCAGGTAGCATTTGTACAATATAGAACGTAGTTGCCGTTAAAAGCAGCATACCAATACCAATAAATAGTAATCGTCTCATGCGCCTAAAACCATACACTTCGGTAATAATATCGCCTAAAATATAGGCAAGCGGGAACAGTATTGTGCCGGCATCGAACACCAGCCCAGCTCCGTGCACGAGCTTGACACTTGCAATGTTGCTTACAATAAGTGTGGTTATAAAGAGCGCGACAAGAACATCATAAATTGTGCTACTTTTTTTTGTTGGCATGTGGCATAGGTCCTATTAAGTTATTTTGTATAGTGCGCCCGTATGTCACCTCGGGGAACTGATTCATATAAATTATAGCAGAAATTAAAAAAGCCCTAGGTGGGCCCGGGCTTGTGTATCGCTACACATGCCCGGGCCTCACCTGGACTTCTTGCTAGAGGTTGTTCTGGTATTCCGGACGCTTGCTCGGAGCTGAGCCGCTGCCGCGCTTGGCGGGCTTGGACTGCTCCTCACGAACGACCTCCACGCCCTCCGCCAGATTGGCGAAGTCTTCGGTGATCTTGTCGAGGCTCAGACCCTCGCTGAGCATCTGACGTACTGCGGCGGCCTGAGCCTCCGGAGACATCTTCTGGTACTTACCCATGCCGATACTCTCTTTCGAGGTTATGGAGTGCGGTGAGCACAAGACGCGGATCGGTCTTGTGCATTCGTGCCTGTTGAGCAGTTATTGCACGCTCACTTTCAGCGTCTGGCATATCGCCTCTGTATTGAGCAGAAAGCGTATCCAGAAGAACCCACTGGCTACTAGTATAAACCGACAACCGGCCATGTACATAGGTTCCAGTGCGAACTCGCAGGTGATTGAGCGTAGCCGTTCCCAGCATCACAGCCGGGTCAGCCACTTCAATCGCATAATGACGCTTGCCTGATTGGCCATTTCGAAGCTCATCCATGAGCGTGCGAGTCAGAGCACGCGCCATGCGTGGGTAGGCACGTTGTCGACGCACTTTATCACGCTTAACAGCTGCCCTATAGACCGCAAACTCATCTTGGAGTTCTTCGAGCGATTTCGTGCGTTGTATAGGTTTCGACAGATCATCGATAAAACTTTCGCGCCGCCATTCTGGTATGCAAGTGTAGATCCAGAGCAGATTATACAGATACGTAAAATCACGGTTCTGCGCATTAGTCTGACCCTCGTCTGCACCCTTTGGGAACCCAGCGTACGCGGCTGAAACGACCCATGCGACTGCATTTATATCGCCTGGTTCGTCTTTGGACATCCGCTGCAATGCATACAGAATGCCTGTTTCGAGTACTCGTTCTTGCTTGCCAGCAGCGCGAACCAGCTTTGCGGGCATCAATTCGCCCGAAAACATAACAGTTCGCGTGGGCCCCTTGGCGATATTCTCCAGTTTTTTCTGCACTATTTTCGTGTGAAAACGATTGAACTGGTGCAGGACACTAAAGTACGGGTCGACGATCATCCATGTGCCGTCTTGTAGCTCGATGACGAGCGCGTGATGCGCTTGGACTTCTTGCACTTTAGCGAGGTGGAGCAACGCCTTTTCGCGGTTTGCGAACAGCATCTTGCGGATGCGCCGTACCTCGATGAGGTTATTGAACTGCTCCAGTTGTTCGTAAAGCCAGGTAAACACTTCGAGTTCTTCGGCCAACTTGCGCTCATCGTTGCCATGGAGGACGTTGATGACATAGTGACGGGCGCCCAAAAAGCGTGCCATCCCTACGAGCGTCTGCGCCATGCCAAGGCAATTGGGCTGCAATAGCCCGCGAGCCCAGCTTTTTGTCATACTGGGCAAAACCGTATTCCGTGAGGAGTAGCTGTGGTTTCGCTTGCCGCTTCTCCGCTTCATCCAGTTTTCAGAGCTCAACTCATTTATCACTAAGTTGAGAAACTGTTGCTGGGCCTCAAGCCCGTCGTTCCACAGGTGCAGTGAATGTTTGATCTTAGCAGGCAGATTTTGCGCCGCCCTATCAGCAAGCCGTTCACCAAGGTATCTCACCAAGGCAAATTCTTCGGGATTATCTACTGTTGTCGTTGATGAATCCTCGACAAGTTCAGCATATCGGGGAGTACGCTGTGCGTACTCCACCGTAATGCTGCAACCACGAGTAAACGCAGTATCGAGCAAACGTTGGAGAGCCACAGGTCTCACCCTTCGATGTAATTGTTAACGAACCTTCTTAGCTCGTATATATTGCCATATTATTGCTATTTTGTAAATTCTCTTTAGGGGAAACCTACAACTAGAGCTGGTTATCAGAATCAGTAGGCTTGAGGATACGCTTGCTCAAAATTTCGTACCTTTGGCCTGTCATGGCAGATTCCACGTAGTCGTCATTCAATAAGTTCACAAATTTAACGAGGTCTTTACCGTCCATAATGATTATGGCGCCGGCTTCGTCGATCATCAGTTCTACACCCATTTCTTCGGCATGGTCAATCAAATCTTGTTGCCTTACCAGGCTTGGTTCAATTTTTTGTAGTTTTTTGATAGTTGCAGGTTTATCCATTACGAGGGCCTGCAAACCAAAACCGTCTGCAAAATTAAGTTTAAAGTTTGCCTCAATTTCGGCGACTTTCTTAATTGCTATGCTGGCCGCCTTTGCATCGTACCCAAACAACTGCTTCAACTTCGTTTGATTAAAGACAAAAAGATCTTGGTCGACCACAAGTAATTGATTTTCGACAGGGATTTTTAGGGCTGTCATTGTGTCAAAAGGCTTAAAAATACCGTCTTTTAAACTCCAGGCTGTTGGGCCCTTCATGATTTGGCTGGTCGGTAGGTTCTTAAAGAGCGTAAAGCTCTTGGCCATATCTTTATGCGTACAGTGCGCGGCAACACCTTTGATGCGTTTTAGGTCATGTTCAGAATCATCAAATGTTTCGATATTATGCTGTTCGTTGCGAATCCAGTTAAGTACAGTAGTGAGTTTTTCGACCTTGCTAGTCCGTGTTTTTTGTAAAACTCCGTCTTCTTTTTCGGCTACCTCAAAATCTCGTACTAATAAGCCTGTTTCTATGCCGCCTAAAATATACTCAAGAATGTCATCTAAAAAGAGAGGCCGCAGTTGGCGCGCAACATCACCAGATAGTTTTGCACGATATACGGTGTAATTTTTATTAAAAAAGTATAGCTCAATTTTGAGCTCATCGACATATTGTACGAGGTTATTCGCCCAGGCAAAGATATCAGTTTCTGCATAGCCATCTGGCGCTACAACTTCTACCTTTTCGTTGGCGATTGCAACAGGCGCTTCTGCTGCTGCCAGCTCGTCTTTCATGGTAAGTTCAGGCTCGTTTATTTCGGTCGGTTCCATTGCAATAACCCTTGTTTATTTTTGACAGTCAAAAACTATTCTACCGCATATAGCACTGAAACTTTGCTGTAATATTTATCGTTGCCAGTAACTAAGTGAGCTTATTCGCGAGTAGATACACAAAAACGATGAGTCCAAGAGTACGCCTAAAATAGGTAACACCAGATACGAGCTCCAAAAATGCCCAAACAAGTAACGCCGAAAAACTTACGACCTCGTTAATTGCCACCCAGGGACTTGCATGAACAAGCCTAGCAATAACGAGGGTTGAAAGCCAAATTGCTAACGGAATGTTCGGAAACTGAGCGAGTACAAGGTGCCCGTTGTTATCGAGGAATATTTTTTGGTATGCGCTTTTAATCAAAAACGTGACCATATTTGGCCGGTACTGGCGTCGCGAACTTCAATACCCTGCTCTTTAAGCGTATCGCGGAGTTCATCTGACTTGGCCCAGTCTTTATTTTCGCGCGCTATAGAACGCTGGTCGATAAGCTCTTTTTGCGCGTCTGTTATATCGGTTGTACGAATCTGCAAACCTAAAAGCGCTTCAATATCGGCTAATAATTGCTTATACGCGGCTTCGTCTTGGGCTTGTAGGCCATTTTCGGCCTCTTTTAATGCTTCTTCTGCTACAACTAGTGCTGCTGGCGTATCAAGATCATTTTGTAGCGCTAAGAGCATATTTTGGCTACCTGCATATAGGGCGACCGTTCGTTCACTTGTGTCGCTTGAATCATTTTGGTCAGTTGATACAGCCTGCCATTCAAGCGCGGCAAGCGTACGCCAGTTTTGTAGGCGATTTTGGGCTGCTTGTAGGTTTAAAAATGTAAAGTTACTCTCTGTACGGTATTGGCTTTGCAATACAAACATTCGAAAATCATCTGGCGCAAAGCCTTCTTTTACTAAATCTTGCAACGTGTAGGTATTGCCAAGGCTTTTACTAACCTTCGTACCGTCTACCATTAAAAAGTTATTGTGTATCCAATAGTTGACAAAGGGCTTGCCGGTTGCAGCTTCGCTCTGAGCAATTTCGTTAGTGTGATGTACCGGAATATGATCAATGCCACCAGTGTGGATATCTATTGTTTCGCCGAGTTTATCCATAGCCATGGCGCTGCATTCAAGATGCCACCCAGGGAAGCCTTTGCCCCACGGGCTATCCCATTCCATATAACGCTGTTCGCCTGCCGGGCTAAACTTCCAAAGCGCAAAATCGCTCCCGTTACGTTTTTGCGGGTTAAACTCAACTCGAGCTCCGGCCTCTTGATCGGCGAGGTCAAGGTGCGCGAAATCGGCATAGCTGGGGAACTTACTGGTATCAAAATAAACGCCATCATCAATAACATAGGCAAAGCCTTTATCAGTTAACGTCTGCACGAGTGCTATTTGCTGAGGGATGTATTCGGTCGCTTTAGTAATATATGTCGGCTCAATGAGGTTGAGCTTGTGCATGCCATCCAAAAAATCATCGGTATACATGTTGGCTACTTCCAAGGCTGTTTTGCCTTCACGCTTGGCACCTTTTTCCATCTTATCTTCGCCATCATCACCGTCGCTGACCAAATGTCCAACATCAGTAATGTTCATGACCCGTGCAACATCGTAACCACTTGCCGTAAGGGTGCGAACTAAAATATCCCACCGGATATAGGCTACCCAGTTACCAACATGTAGATAGTTGTAAACAGTCGGGCCACAGGTATACAGGCTGACTTTGTTAGGTTGCAACGATGTAAACTCATCGATTTGGCGAGTTTTAGTATTATAGAATTTCATTAGTTCTATTTTAGCCTAAAAGTTCTGTTACTTTAGCAAGAACGTCACCTTTAATCTCATCAAAAACAATATTACCGGCTTCAATCTTAAAGCCTGCTGCGTACGGATGCCCACCACCCCCAAAGCTTTCGGCAAGTTCACCAGCAATATGTGCGTTATCACTACACTTTATGGCGCCTGTCACTCGCGTTTTATATACCTTAAACGAGATAGCAACATCGACACCTTCAACCATTAATACCTCTGATAAAAAGAGTGCGTTCGGGTTATACAGCGGGCTAATGTCATAGAGCTCTGCTTCTGGTATAACAACGACTGCTGTGCGCCCATCGTTATAAAATTCTGTTCGTTTAATAAGCTCAGCTTTGTAGGCGTAGACTTTAGGGTGCATCTTAGATAGCTCACGTCGTGCGGCTTCGATTTCTGCGCGGCTCACGCCACTATCAAGCAAATCAGCTATTCTACGATACGTACCACCGTTAGGCGCTTCGCTTGTAAGCCCGAGCGTGTCAGACAATATCGACTGTAGTAAACATTCACCCCCTGTAACGCTGATAGCCCAGCCAAGATCTTTGCTTATCTGAAAGATAAGTTCGCCGGTCGAGACAAAGTTTGAGTCGTTTACGACGATGGTGGCGTACGGAATATCGCAAACAACGTCTTTATGATGATCAAGTACAATGACAGGCTTAGCGGCGACCCAGTTGCGCTCGTCACTACCATTAAGGCTCTCAAGCAAGCTATTAGCTGATGTGTCAACAATGATGGTTAGGTCGAATTTACTCGGAACTGTCGACATGACACGATCCCAGCCAGGAATATATTTCAGGTAACCAGGAATATCGACACCACAATATAACCAGACATCCTTGCCCAAGTCTCCGAGTATACTTTCGAGCGCCAACGCGCTGCCGAGGCTATCACCATCGGGGTTATCGGCTTGAATGACGAGTATTTTTTGTGCTGTTTCTACTGCCTGTTTTATATCTTCAATTTTGGATATCATAGAACCCCCGTTCGGCCTTCGAGGGCTCTTGTAAGTGTTATTTGGTCGGCATATTCTAAATCGACACCAATGGGCAAGCCCCGAGCAAGCCTCGTTAATCGCACGTCGGCGCCAATAAGCTGCTGCTGAATGTAGAGCGCCGTAGACTCGCCTTCTACCCCAGCACTGGTTGCTAAGATAATTTCGACTACACCATCATCTGCGATGCGCTGCAAAAGCTCTCGAACACGAAGATTTTCGGGGCCCATACCATCAATAGGCGAAATTAAGCCCCCAAGTACGTGGTAGGTGCCACTAAAGCTACCTGTTTTTTCAAGTGCAACTATATCAAATGGTTCGGCGACAACAGCCACAAGTGTCTTGTCGCGATCGGGGTCGCTATACAGTGGAGATACGTCTTGGGAGGCATCAATAAGCGCAAAAGTCTTTGGGCAGAACTTAATACCTTGATGCAAGCTTAGCAGGCTGTCGCTCAAGCGCTGAGCAGTGCCGGTATCGTGTCGCAATACAAAATAAGCGTATCGCTCCGCGGTACGCGGGCCTACGCCAGGCAGGCTGCCAAACGCCTCAATGGCTGCTTCGAGTGCTTTTGGTAATATTGACACTGTTACTTTCTAGAGTCCAAGGTTACCGAGACCACCGAGCATTGGTTGCATTTTCTCTGCAGCAATTTTTTGACTTTGCGCAATGGCATCCTTAACAGCGTCTTCAACCCAGCGCTCTAATTGACCGATGTCCTCAAGGTCGACATACTCTGGATCAATACGAATTTTCTTAATCTTTTGCTCGCCAGTTATCTCTACAACAACTGCGCCCTCGCCTGCTTCAACTTCAATGGTTAGCTTTTGAAGTTCTTTCTGGACTTTGCGTACTTGCATTAACATCTTGGCTTGATCAAACTTGCTCATCAGTAACTCCTACTTCTTATCTGTTAATTGTACCACGTACACATTTTTTGTATCAGGGGTGTTCGGCCACGCGATAAAATAGCGTTCAAGATGATAAAAACTCGTAAAGCCAATCGCTACGACAACGAGCCCCACGCCCACGCTCCGGGCAAGCGGATTTCGCGGAAAGTAGCTAAACCATTGCTTCAGTAACTCGACGATACCACTAATAACACAGATGTAAATAAGTGGCATAAGTATTGTTGCGCTCAATATATAGATTGGTGAAAGTGGGATAACTAATAGTAATAGTAAAAAGCTGAAGAATAATATTAAACTTCTACGATTAGTAATACGGGTTGCGTAGAAATATAAGCCCAAAATAAACATTGTGGTGCTAAAAATATCGAGTAGTGGTAGGCGCCCTAAATGGAGTTCTGGCAAGAGTGGCGAACGAAAAAACGGTGTCAAGATAAGATTAAACATATTATGGAAATACTGAGAGATTGTTGGCAGCGTAGCCGGTATACCGATAAGTATTTTAAGAGCACTTGGCTGTTTAAAAATGCCAATTATAAGTGGTAGTACGAGCGCAAAGTAAAAAGCGCCACCTGCTAACCACTGCCATGATTCAAAATCTTTAAGCTGATTACGGGTCTGGATAATGAGTACGGCCACCGTCACAAGGAGTATCCACGGCATATACGGCACATACGCTGCAAAGGCGAGCGCCAGCACAAACGTAAACACCGCAATAATCTTGTATTTCTTGGTTCGAATAAGCCATGTAAAAGCTGCCAAGCACGCCAGTGGCGCAAAGACCATAAGTATCAGCGGCGAAGCCATATGCGATACATGCAACAGCCAACTGCTCGTGATAAACAACAAGCTGCCAACGGTCGCCATGCGAATATTGAACCACTTTTTGAGCACATAAAACATACATGCAACGGCAGAAAGGCCATAGACAACACTTACCATGCGCCCCGCTTTTAGAGGGTTATTAATGGCGCTTCCAATCAGATGAGCTGGCACATTATAAGGGGCATTAACCGGCGAGTCCCACGGCCAGGGTACTTGATTAATAATTGCGAGTGCTTCTGTTTCAAATCTGTTTTGACCTGGCACGAGCGTAGTCAGTTGCAGACTAAGGGTTAACATGGCAATAGTCGCCACAATCAACGAACTAGCTAACCCACGCCAATGAGTTTGCAGCCAATCAAAGTCGACACTAAAGAATTTTTTCATGTATTTAGCACCAGTATACCATTAGAACTAAGGAGTCGGGAGTTAGTTTTCGAATGGTTGAGTATTACTGGTTTGTCGCTTATCGAGGCTACGGAATCGCTGACGCTCTTTATCGAAGTATAGTTCGACTTGTCCTGTTGGGCCATTACGGTGCTTCTTGATGAAAATATCGGTAATATTTTTACGGTCAGTATCGGGATTGTAATAATCCTCGCGGTAAATAAAGGCTACCACGTCAGCATCTTGCTCAATTGAACCTGATTCACGAAGGTCGGCAAGTTGTGGAATTTGCGGGCTGCGCGATTCTACCGAACGGCTGAGCTGGCTCAGCGCAACGACTGGTACGTTAAGCTCACGAGCAATTGCCTTGAGCCCGCGGCTGATTTCACTGATTTCTTGTACACGGTTACCCTCACCACCAAAGCGAGCGCCACCACTCATAAGTTGCAAGTAGTCAACCATGATACAGCCAAGCTGTCGTTGGTGTTGTTCGCGGCGGGCTTTCGTACGAAGGTCGCTTACCGTAATGCCGGGCGAATCATCAATATAAATAGGTGCTTCACTGAGTGTACCCATAGCTTGACCAATTTTTTCAAAGTCAGCATCACTCAGGTTACCGGTACGGATGTTCCAGGCATCAACGCCAGATTCCATCGAAAGCATGCGGTCGACAAGCTGTTCTTTGCTCATTTCTAGGCTAAAGAGCAGAACTGGTTGTTCTGACTTAGTCGCGATATTATGCGCCAGGTTAAGGGTAAGCGCAGTTTTACCCATACTTGGACGAGCCGCAATAATAATAAGATCACTGCGTTGCAAACCAGCTAAAATGTTATCGAGGTCACGAAGGCCAGTTGGTACGCCACGAATTTTACCTTTGTCTTTGTGAAGTTCGTCTAAACGATCAAAGCTCTCCGCTAGAATCTCTTCAATCGATGAGATATCTTGCTTAACGTGCTGCTGGCTCACCTTAAATAGTTCAGTTTCGGCTTGTTCAATTAAGTCGTTCACACCTTGCGTTTCGTCATAGCCCATACCAACCATATCTTGGCTGGCCTTAATAAGCCGGCGACGGATGGCTTTTTGAGCCACAATTTCACCATAGTGTTCTACGTGAGCCGCTGTTGGCACGTAGTTTGTAAGGTCAGTTAGGTATGCAGCACCGCCAACTGTGTCCAGCAGGCCATCTTCTTTTAACCTGTTAGACAGTGTTAAAACATCAATTGGGCTATGTTTTTCATATAATTTTTGGATTGCTTCGTAGATATGGCGGTGGCGCTCATCGTAAAAGTCAGCTGCAGCTACCGTATCGGCAACACGTACAATTGCATCGGCATCAATTAAAATAGCTCCCAAAAGTGATGCTTCCGCTTCAAGGTTTTGCGGTGGAATTGTCCCTAACTTCGTCGCCATAGTTTTCTTATTCTAACACTTCTGCGCCACCAAAGACGGTTTTTATTTGGTCGAGCCAAATTTCGTCGCGTTCTGGTACGTCAGCTGCGCTGATTGGTTCGAGCGCTACCTCTTGTAAAGGCTCTGCTTTCAGCTTTTTTTGGAGTTCGCACACTATTTCTACTCCGGTTACACCAAGCACTGCAAGTTTATCAAGTAGCACTTGCTTGTTTCGTGCCTCATTGATGCGTTTTTGGTGAAACGGAAACTTAAAATTAAGTGACATTTCACCCTTAGTGACCTTGGTTAAATCAGCCTGTGCGCCGCTAACCACGCTGTGGAGTGTACTGTGTGTTTCTTTTAGCCTATCGAGCATCAATTGCCAGACGGCTTCATCCAAAACGACCGGAGTAACTGGCTCGACTTTTGGTGGTGCAATGGCCTCTGCGTGGGCTTTCTTTTCAGCCTTGGCAAGCTTCGCCTCATGCGCTGCAATATCACGTTTGGCTGCTGCTACGGGCTTGCTGAGTGTGAGCGGGGGGCCGGTTTCGGTTATTGTTTGGCTTTTAGCGGCAGGTATTGGGGCCTTATTAGCCGCCACAACCCCCAAAAGCGCTACTTGCAGCGCCGTATCAGGGCTCGAGCTTGATTCGACGCTTAATAATTCTTGCAATAGCCCAAGACTTGTCTGCAAATCGAGCACAGGTTTTGTACTTGTGAGTTGCTGGCGGAGTTCATCGCTCAATGATTGAGCAAGCAATACTGGCGAAATGCCATTATCGTTCGCTTCGCGGCATTCATCGATTACTTCTTTAGGGCTCCCGCTCGCCAAAACTTTCAGTAAATTGGTGATGTAGTCGGTTGTCGGTAGGCCAATAGCTGTTTGAACTTCTTTGGCATCAATGTGCCCGCCGGTATTACGAATCTGATCTAATAAACTAAGTGCGTCACGCAAGCTACCGCCACTATGACGAGCGATAAGTTCAAGTGCATCATCAGTAATATCAATTTTTTCAGTGGTAGCAATGGTCCTTAGATGCGCTGCGACTTCTTTGGCATCAATAAGCTTAAAGTTATATCGTTGAGTACGAGAAACAATAGTTTCGGGTAATTTGTGTGATTCGGTTGTAGCCAGGATGAAAATAACATGAGCTGGCGGTTCTTCGAGCGTTTTAAGTAGCGCGTTAAAGGCCTCTCGGGTGAGCATATGGACTTCGTCGATAATATACACCTTATAGGGTGCGCTAACAGGTGCAATACGTACCTTATCGCGTAAGTCGCGAATTTCATCGATACGGCGGTTACTGGCTGCATCTATTTCGATTATGTCTATTGGCAAATTATCAGAATCATAGGGTATTTTATTTATTTCGAAGGCTAAAATACGGGCAATACTTGTCTTGCCAACGCCTCGGGGGCCCGTAAATAGATAGGCGTGGCTCAGCTTACCCGTCTTAAGCGCATTTTTGAGCGCTGTTGTGACTGGTTCTTGCCCCACGACTTCGTCGAGCGTTTTGGAGCGGTATGTTCGGTATAACGCTTGGCTCACTTTATTTTTTTGTCCCCTCTTTGTGTATTTAGTATAGTTCGCTTACGTTTATTTGTCTGTTGTGTTAACTACAGGCTTATGTACGCCTCAGTAGGCCTGCAAAAGATAACACCGATTCATCAATAACATTCCCTGCAAGTGCCGATTCCTTAACTTGCGCACTATAGCATTCTTTGCATAGCGTTTCGTACGTCGTAACAATAACCTCTTTATCTTCGGTTTCAACCTTACTGCCATCAACTTGGTTTTGTGCACCCCAGAACACAAATTCATCGTTCTCGAGTCGAGCATTAAAGTTCGCGTCTTTTGCTCCGCAGTGATAACAGTCTGCTTGCAAAATTCTTACCTCATGCGCAACTTCGAGTAAACGTTGGCTACCTGGGAATAATCGTACCAAGAAATCTGTTCGTAACCCGAAAGTTACAACGTCTGCGTCGTCTTTATTTGAATCAGCAAATTCGCGGAATTCATCGATTTGCCAGGGTTGCATAAACTGCGCCTCATCAACAACTACTTTTCGTAAAACTAAGCCTGACAAGCACCGTATTCTCTCTATTTCGTCGAGAGGCGACATTTCATCGGTTAGGTCGATATCGACTTGTTTTTCTTGCGCGCCAAAACGCGTGACTATTTTGCCCATACTTTTGGTGTCTGTGTAGGGTTTTACTAAAATTGTGCTCGCTTTGCCGCCTTCTTGCGGTTGGTATGCTTCTACCATAGCGAGTAGAGACTTACTACTGTTCATGGCACCCATATTAGCAATTAGTTCGCCCATTTTTCCTCTTGCTCCCACATTTGTTTTTTTGATTTAGCTATACACAGTATAGAAAAGAGCGCCCTATTTGTCGCTCTTTGTTGTCGATTCTACTGAAATTGGATGTTGGACGCTGGACGTTGGATATTGGAATCGCTACAGTATGACATTCTAGTTTTTCAGATTAGACCAGTCAGGGTGAAAAGAGTAAGAAAACCAAGTAGCTTTTTCTTGGGTTTCGTCCAACTTAATGCCGCATTGCTCTGCAATATGTTTCGCTATTTGGTCAGAACCAATGTTTTCTGTATCAATTACAACCTCGTTTGGCCAACCAGTTGGCTGCGCGCCTGGGTGAAGTTCTGCGACTTTTTCTTCAGCTAATGCTCTTTTCTTCTTACGTTGCCCAGAGCGATCAATTACAGTGCTTAATTTAGCTTGTAAAAAGAATACAAAAGTCTCGTCTGCAACTTTTGAAAGCCGCTCAAGCATATCAATCCAGTGTTGTTGGTACATTGCGCCTTCAATAATAACCGTGCTATCGGTAGCCAGAAACTCCTGCGCAGTTTTTTCAAGAGCCCTAAGCATTGGTTTGTAGAGCTTAGGGTTATCTTTAATGATATCTATGGCAAATACGTCTTTAGGCAAAAGTACTGTGTTATCGGTGCCAAAATTGTGCAAATAGTTAGCTATTGTAGACTTGCCTACAGATGAAGGTCCGCGAAGTATTATTAACTTACTCATACAGATAAGATTATCACTAATCTCCTTTCTGAGTTATGGAATCTAAAACTAAAAATATTAGCCGCGTGCTTCGTCGAGGTAGCCTTTGGTAGCTACAATGCCAAAATATATCGCAACACCATCTACGCTGTAGGCAGCTGCTTCGAGGCTATACTTCGCCCTGCCTTTTAACAGGCCTCGAGCAATTGTGTGTAACCCGATTCCTAGCCCTTGTGCAGCCATAGCCCATTTGCCTTCTTGTGATGGGTTAAGCACAACACCATTCTTTTTTGCCGACATTGTAATTGCGGCATTTGCGGCATTTTGTGCAAGGTGCGCGACAATAACGGGCTTTGGAGCTAAGCTTTGCTGTGCAATGGCGCTCAAACCAACCACCATGCCCACTTTGTCGAACACTGCGTCTACGCCGGCCCTCAGCGGGCTTTTAGTGCCAGTCTTATTAGCTACTACTCCATCAACCAAATCTAATACCCTGCCAACACCAATTTCAGGGATGCCTGCATGATAATCTGCACTTAGCAGACGCCTAGAACCATCGACAACCAAAGCTAGCCCCGCAAGGCTCACTGCGTTCGCAGGCGTAACAACTCCATGCGTTTCACGCGCTACACGCTGAAAAGCACTCTGTTCAGACGGTTTAATATTCTCCCAATCTGGTTTAACGCCAGTTGTATGCATATCCATATAGCACTACTATGACACATTTAAGCAAAAAAGGCGCATATAGCGCCTTTTTCAATATTCAATCTACAAAATTCAAACTTCTATAAAGCAGCTTCGATTGCGGCCCACTCAGCGTCGGTGTCATCTTCTGGTACGTTGACGCTAATTTGGTCACCCGGCTTTGCCTTAAAGTAGGTTACGCTGGCAAGGAGTACGCGGTAGCCATGATCGCCAACCTCTACAAAGTAGTGGCCTTCTTTTTGGACAAGAACACCGATAATCTGCTTACGAGGTATTGGGCCAATCTGCTTGTACAAGAATGCACCATCATCGCCAATGGTGAGCTTTAGAATATCGCCCTGTACGAGTTTTGATTTACTGGCGTAGTTCGCAGGTACTGGGTATGTTTTACCGTCTGAACCGACCATATTTTGGCCATCAAAAACACCTTCGAGCACCTTGCCCGAAATATTTTCGCGCGCAGTCGAAGTTACCACTGGGTCTTCGCCCACGAGACTAATTAATAATTCTTTTGCAGCCGCCAAGTTAGTCTCGGCTTCGCTTATCAGGCTTCGCAGTCGCTTGATTTGTTTTTCTGGCATATCGGACATCGCAGTTATCCTTCTTCCCTTGGGTTTTTGTTTCCCTTATCTCCTAATATCCGTACCATATCATGAACGCAAGGTAAATGTCAATCTGTGACATATATTACATACAGTTTCTGTGGATAACTTTAAACTTTACAACGTTGTAACAAAAAACCCACCAAAAATTGGTGGGTTAAATGTATGTGAGCTAAAACGTAAAATTACGCAAGTTCTACAGTTGCGCCAGCTTCTTCAAGAGTTTTCTTGGCTGCTTCTGCATCTTCTTTCTTAGCTTTTTCGACTACAGTCTTTGGAGCACCATCAACGATAGCTTTTGCTTCGCCAAGGCCAAGACCTGTAATTTCTTTTACAGCCTTGATAACTGCAACTTTTTGAGCGCCAGCGTCCTTAAGAACGACATCGTATTCGCTCTTTTCGTCAGCAGCAGGTGCGCCAGCGTCACCAGCAGGTGCGGCGGCAACAGCAACAGCTGCAGCAGCTGGCTCAATGCCGTATTCGTCTTTTAGGATAGTACCGAGTTCGTTCACTTCTAGAACGGTAAGAGCAACAAGTTGCTCAGCGAGTTTTTTAAGATCTGCCATTTGAATAGATTCCTTGTAATTAGTTACTTGCTTTAGCTTCAAGACCTTGTAAAAGACCATGGAGGTTGCCTGTAAGGCCACTCATAACGCCACGGAGTGGTGAGTTAAGAGTATTGATAACACCAGCGATAAGCTGGTTCTTGCTTGGGAGACTTGCAAGCGCTTTTACTTCGTCGGCGCTAATAAAAGCACCTTCGGCGGTAATTGCACCAACAAACTGCAAAGCAGGTTCGGTTTTCGCAAAATCACTGAGTGCTTTTGCAGGAGCAACTTCATCTGCATCGTTAAATGCGTACAAAAGTTGACCTGTAAGTGTACTTGCATCTACTCCTTTAAGAGTATCTACGCCACTAATTGCTTGTTTTACTAAGCGATTTTTTACTACTTTTACTGCAGTACCATTACTTTTTGCATCTTTACGGAGCTTCTGCATAGATTTCACAGTCATGCCTTTGTATTCGGCAACAACGGTCATCTTAGAGCCCGAAAGAAGTTCGGTAAGGTCAGCAATAACAGCAGTTTTCTCTTCTTTGCTTAACGCCATAGAAAATAGTTCCTGTTTAGTTATTTACAATCGACCAATTTGTAAATGTTCTGTCCAAAAAATTAAAATTCCTTTGGACACTACCAAAGGATTTGAAACAAACTAAGTTTAGCTAATTTCACCTCGGTGACGAATTAAGATATTGCTATCAGTCACTGTCTTTGGTAATTCAAGTACTATCCTAACACGCCTTGACGCTACCGTCAACACCTACGGGCTATTGACAAATGTGGTATAATGTTAGTATACTTACATAAGTTAAGCAATGAACTGTGTACTGTATTTGGTCGCTTGGTACACACGGAGCTAATAGCGAAACCGAGTGAATCCGTATATTCCTTTGTTTCTACGAGGATTTTTATGATAGACAATCACAACCAACTTAGTTCACAACACCCTGGCGAGCCGCTTTTAAGCGAAATTACCCAGGTGATTGATAGTTTGCAAACCGGTGAATCTATTAGCCGAAAAGACCTGATTGAGCTATTGGGCGTGCAACTGTTCATATTACTGAATTGGGTGAAATGGCCTATACCGACCACCTTACAGGCCTCGCATCGTCACGCTACTTTAGCGATTTTGTTATACCTAAGCTCGATATGTTTTGCCAAGGCGAACGCCGCAAGGGCGGCCCTGACACCTACATGATTGGCATTGCCGATATTAATGGGCTTAAGCTCGCAAACGAAGCGTTAGGATATGCGGCTGGCGATCAGCTTATTAAAGATGCATCACTCCGCATTAAAGAACTGCTTCGCGCCGAAGACATTGTGACCAGACATGGCGATCGAGCCGACGAATTTATCATCGTTATGCCGATTGAAGGAATTGGCGAAGTTTTCCCACAAATTGCTGAAATTATTGCCCGTCGCATAAATTGTGATGGCCTTTCAATGGCGCTCGCTTTTGTGCCTCTCGATGAATATACTAATGTCGACTCAGCCTTAGTTGCCGCGCAAGAACAGATGATGATCAACAAACAAATGCTAAAAACACTTCGAGAAACTTTGTAGCCTGCCCTATTTGACAATTACTGCTTATGCAGTAATACTTTATGTCATGTTAACCTACGTGCAACAAACCGTTTACACCCTTGTGAGCCTCCTATGCCTCATTCTGATTGGCCGTACGCGGGTGCCTGAGTTTTCGTAAACGTACTTATACGTAGCAAACGATAACCGAGCTCCCAACCAGGAGCTCGGTTTTATTTTACAATTTGGTTTTGTTCGGTCAATTCTGTGCACTTACTGGTCGTGCACAGATAGGCCGAACAATCAGAGGAGCCAGATGGGAAGCAGAGCCAAGGCAAGCGACTACGACAAGATACGAAAATTTGTCGAAGACAACCCGAGCGCAACCGCACCGGCCTCGTACTACGAGCGACTAGCCCGACGGCTGAACATCAATCGCAAGGATGCGCAGTTCTTACTCAATCGCATGCATGTCGAGTTCGTCCCCAAGCCCAGTGGTGGATACTGGGTGTTCTTCGCCCAAGCTGCCTGAACCCAGAAGGAGCATCCAAAAAGTGGCAATCAGCCCAGCTAATAGCCTGATCTCAGCGCAAATGGCGCTCGATGAAGGCAAGCTCGATGAAGCACAAAGCTACTTGGAAGACTTCACAAGTTGCCAAGTCAGCGATCAGAAGCTCCGCCAGGTCTACAACCAGATATGGCGACAGCTGAATGCGGCCCAAGAATCCCCCAGCGCTCACTGACCAGTTCGCCCCTCATGGGGCTCGGAGCATATGTATCGAGGAGACCCCTTGATGTATATCTGTGAATGTCACCATCCCTGACGTTCGCAATTACTCCGAGCCCCAAGGGGCGCTCAACACAATTATTTTGTTACATCAGATAAAAGCGGATACTGCGAACGGATAGCCTCAGCTAGTTCTTTAACAAGAGCAGTCGTTCGTGCTTGTTGCGCTGCCTTCGCTATATCCCGGGCCGCATGGCCATCGACGCTAATAGCTGCCTGTACGAAGTTCCCGGCAAGCACAACGTACGGTGCGGCGACATATTCGCCAGCTGCTTCAAGCTGGCTATGTAACTTAAGGCTCGATGCAAAACAATCCTCAATTTCATCGGTTGCGATTGCCAGATGCTCCGGTACATCAAACCCCCAACGCGGCGTGGGCTGTTGTAGGCTAAATCGAACATTTTTCGCTAAGCTCACAAGCTGTAGTAAATCGGCATATGAGGCGGTCGCAGATACCGTTATTTGTATAGATGAAAGTAAGTTTTCGTTAGGCGCATTATCAGCACCAGCAAGGTAGGCCTTAAATAGCTCAATCTTTTTTTGAATAGGCGTCTTATCAAGTGACGCTTGCACGTCCACCGCGCTCAATTCGGTTTTTGGTAATAAGAGTGATGTAAGGCTATCGAGCTCGTTTCGAGGATTGGCTGACAGAATTTTTGCACCCCTAGAAACTGCGCTGTACGTTTGCCCAAAGTTATCTGTAATTTGTGCTGTCAATATACTATTTTTATAAGTACTATTTGCTTGTTCATGTTCGGTAACGCCCATAAGGCCAATCGGTGTTGCGAGCATTTGCGCCTCAGCCACGAGTGATTTAGGTAGCTTACTAGCCAGCTTTTCTCGGAGCGCCTCCAGCTCGTGCAAGCTATCGGCATATAATTTAGTATTTTTTGATTTCTTAGGCAGACGTACATAGTAGTTTGCCGCAGTAAAATCAAATGTATAACCCTGGCCTGCCGCAACAAGTGCGTTTATCCAGCTCGTCTTATTGTTTTTTACTTTTTTAGAAACAGCCGGCATTGGAGGGATGATTCGATTAAGCATGTTACGCACCTTTGTAACATCAATGGCAAATACATAATCTTTAGGGAACATCTCGCACAGCTCGTACAGAGTAGGCAGTTCTTCGCTTAAAACAATTGCCATGTCGGGGCGCGTTACGCCAAAAGTACCCGATTCTAGGCTGTCAGCCCAAATATAAAATCCTTTACGTGTTGGGCCATCACTAATACTTGCACCGAGTTTTGCCAAACTGGTACCACGGTAGCTTTTGCATATAACCACGACCCCTTGCTCAAGGTACTGTCGTATCTGTGGGCTCGCATCGTAACGATCCAAAATATAAAACATACTGGCAGCATAGGGGTTTACCTCGCCGTATTCACCTTTTTGGTGCGACTGCACAAAATGCCCGCTACTTTGCTTAGCCTGTGGAAAGCTCAGCACCTCGACCGTTTTGCCTTCACTCTGGAGTTTGAGCGCTAAATACTTGGCCGTTTTATCAAGCAGCTGTTGATTGGTTGATTCAAGTGCGATGAGTTTGCCGGCCATAATTATTTTCGATTAAGAAGTGGTTGAACGAGCGTTAAGATGTCACGATGTATTGCATCCATTGGGCGTATTTCGCCTGTTTTTTCATCTGAGCATTTAATTTCAAAATAATCAGCTCGCGTTTGGCAAAGATTAAGATATTCCTTTGCAGCCCTATCTTGCATACTGAGGTTATTTTCGTGGACATCACGCCCATCGATATAGCTCCGAGCAGCTTTTTTATCAACCATTTTTTGCGATAATTTGCCACTTACCGAAAGCACGATGTTAATCGTGGCCCGGGGTAGCCCGTTTTGACCGTATTCGAGCGATTCAATCCAATCACGGAGCGCTAAAGCTTGTTCGGGCGTCTGTATCTCGTCCCGCACGCTCTGGTAAGCGATATTTGATGGGACGTATCTGTTAAATAGTACAATATCGCCACGAATAAGCGCTTGCTCAATTTCGCGTTTAGCGGCAAGCCTGTCATCTGCATACAGAGTTGCTGCTTCGTATGGGTCCGCTTTTATCGAACCATTTAAATATTGGCCGATTCGCTTACCGGTTGGTTGGCCGTAGCGTGGAAAATCAAATTCAGTGAACGCAATGTTATGTTTTGCAAAATAATCTTTGAGTAAGCTAGCCTGGGTGCCCTTACCACTACCATCAAGCCCTTCGATGTTAATAATGGTACCCTCGGTTGGTTTTTGGCTGCTTACCACATCACACGCAAGCGGCTCGTATTCTTCTATAACGTCTTTATAGGCTTTTGGGAGCATCTGCTCGGGTTTCCAGCTGGCAATAAGTTCGTCGATATTATCGGCACCAACAGATTGAT
>JBBRSL010000017.1:0-22527 GCA_038245435.1 Saccharimonadales bacterium (SeqCode) | reverse complement strand
TATTCACTTGCCATTTACCTCCAAGAGACCACTCATTTTTACCAAGCTTCGTAGTTATATTATAGCTAATTGGCTGATCAGCTTTAAACTCTTTGGCGTTTGCAAACCGCTCGCTACGTGCATAGCCGAGATAGGTTTCCGGTGTTTGACCACTTTGTGGAACAATAGGGCTGGCCTGCTTCTCTATGGGCATCGAGACTTAATTGCCGGCTTCTTTTAATAAAGCCTGGATAGTTGACTCTGTAATATCATAGTCACCTTCACCAAAGTGCGTGTAGCGAACTTGGCCATCCTTGTCGATTAGGTATTTAGCGGGCCAGAATCTGTTGCTATAGGCTCGCCAGGTAGCGAAGTTGTTATCCAAGGCTACGGGGTATTTAATTCCCGCCTCTTTTACGGCATTTGATACGTTTTCTGGTACTTTCTCAAAGGCAAACTCTGGTGCATGGACACCAATAATAACAAAGCCATTATCTTTGTATTTGTCGTACCAAGCATTTAAATATGGTTCTGTCCGCTGGCAGTTAATACAACTGTAAGTCCAGAAATCAATGAGCACGACCTTACCCTTAAGGCCAGCGATAGTTTGTGGGTTACTATTCACCCACGCAACAATTTCTTGTAGCTCAGGTGCCTGGTAAGGATCGATATTAAATACCTGTTTATTTGAATTTGAAGCTGAAGGTTGTGGTGCCTTAGCACTATCTTCGCCGGGTACAAGTTTTTGCTCAAGTTGGATTAGATTGAAATAATCTTTATCTACCAACCAGGTTTGCGCCTTTTTATCCCAGCCTGTAATAATGAATAGCCCAACGATTATAAATAGAATTGCGATGATCCTCTGGAACCACCCTTTCGGATTACTTGCCCACTTAACCTTTTCAAGTAATTTGCGACCAAGCAGTGCAATGGCAAGGAGCGACGTAGCAACACCCAGGCAGTAAATAGCGAGGTAAAATAATCCAAGCAAGGTATTGGATGGTAAGACGGTGGCGAGCACCCAAGCGTAGGTTGGGCTACAGCTGCTAAATACGGGGCCAAGTGCGGCACCGATAAAAATTGCCGATATCGTCTTATTCTTATTCTTGAAAGCACTGCCGAGTAGTGACTGTGATCGGTGCTCAAAACCTAGCCTACCAATTATCTTTGCCCATAAATCTGGAAAAAGCATAAAAAGCCCTAAAATAATGACCAATGTTCCAGAAATATAGACCCAAACCTTAGGATCAACCCCTATAAGAATCGTCGATGCCTTGAGTAGAATCGTAAATAGAATCAACGAAGCTACAAGACTGGCCGTAATAATGTAGGGCCGTTTACGGTCCCTATCTTCAGGGTCGAAACTTCCACCTAAAATAATTGGCAGTAACGGCAGTACGCACGGCGCGAGCGCCGTGAGTAGACCCGCAATAAATGAGAGTAATGCCGTAATTACCATAAGACTAAGATTTAATACCCGCGATTACTTTGTCGAGGCTTGTTGCGCTCCATTGAGCCGTTTCGTTGCCGTTATTATCTACCTGTACGAATGTATATTGGGTAGTCACACCATACTTTTGGCGTAGTGCTGTTGAGCTGTCAAAATCTGTCTTAATTAATGTTACTTCAGCAGGTACCTTAGAAGTGTCAGCATTTATCTCCTTCTCTATGCCTTGGCAAATTGGACACCAGCTTGCATGAAAGAAGTAGACTTTCTTAGAATCAGCATACTTGGCAGGATCCGCATTATAGTCAGCAAGCGTAACATAGCTGCCAGACTTACTCATGGCATCATCTTTCTTCATGCTATCGCCTTCAGTTTTTTTCATAGCGTCATCCTTTGCCATAGCTTCTTTTTCCATGGCAATATTGTCTGCTTCTTTTTTGTTATTTTGACTATTGTTGAAGGCAAGTGCTCCACCGCCAATAAGCAATACGCCTGTGACGACTGCAATAATTACTAGTAACTTTTTGTTCATAGCACCCTCTCTTTAGTTATTCCTGTTACATAAATAAGAATAAATGGCACTCAAAATAATGTCAAGTTGACTTAACTTTTACTGATTATCCTTATACCTTTGGACGATGACTTTTGTGGCTATCATAGCGAGTAGGGCGACAGGAATTGCAGGATCTAAATCGTGTTTTAGACTTTGGGCAGCCATAGCAATAATAAGCACGACAGAGCCTATTAGGTAAGCCCAGCGGCTCGCCATAGCCTGGTTTTGAAATTCCCGCTCATCATTAGGCTGCTCACGCCACAGGAAAACAAGGAAGCTCGAAATTAATGCCAAAACAATAGCCAAAAGAAGCATCTGCACTGATGAAGGCATAACAACAGCACGGGGAGCAACTGCCAAAAAAGCAATGACCCCTAGGCCAAGTAATAGAACAATGTCGAGTAATGATTTATATTTTTTCATATTGAAACAGATCCTCCACCCTGCTCCTTAGTATAGACGCTAACCTAAGCGCAAGTAATACACTGGGCACATAATTACCTTTTTCTATGGCAATAATAGTCTGGCGGGTTGCCTGGACTTTTTCAGCCAGTTCATCTTGCGTCATCTTTAATTTGGTGCGCTTTTCACGCACCGAATTAACAACCGTATGACCCGTATCTTTAACAAACATCCTAATGTTAAGTTAACATGACATTATCATAGTTGTAAAGATGGAGTGTTTAGCCAAAGGTACTGGTATCGGAGGTAAAGAGCTCCAATTGTGCCACTCCTTTAGTCGACTCACACTATGAATCTTCCAAATAATAAAACAACCCTCTATATAGTGGAATCCTTACGGACTCAACACTGCATAGAGGGGCTCCTCGTTCAGTCAAGTTTCAACCATCTGTCAGAATTGCCGCGCCCACCCAGGGTGGCCGTCGGCTCTCATCTTCTTGTTGTGTGCTTCTCGGATATCTTTGGTCGCCTCGCGACGCTCAGCTCGGTGCCTGCGTATTTTTCGCATTTGGCCACGTCGCTTTGCATTTTTGGATGTAGATCGCCTTCCATTGCTGTTGCTCATTTTGGCTCCAACCTCATGTCGTAATACAGGCTCCGGCACTTCTAAATATCCGCAGATGGATGAATGTAAAGAACGGTGAATCTTGGTAAGCTTGCTACTCAATACGAACATGGCTGCAAAATACAAGATACAATTTTTTTAATCTATACTAGAAGGTTTGTAAACATAAGCAGATTAGTCACAATAAAGCCCATTTGCCGCAATGAATTGAGCAATCGGTTTTGGTACTTGGTCTGCAATACTTTTGCCTCGGTTTATATGCTCGCGAACGATGGTTGATGATAAACCAGATACGTCCTCAGCTATGTAGGCACAAAGATGTTGTAGGGGGTTACAGGCAACAGCACTACCGGCTCGCTCTACGGCAATAATCGATAGTTGGTTGGCTAAATAAACGCCCCCACGCCAGTTAGGTATATCGGCGACAGAATCAGTACCAAATACAAAGGTAAATTCAGTGTTTGGGTAGGCTTTTCTGAGTGCCAACAGCGTGCGAATTGTTTCTGTTGGCGCACCTAATGCAATTTCGAAATCAGAAACAACAACTTTAGTCTTCTTAAAATCTGATTCTGCGACATAAGCCTTTAGCATATCCAACCGCGTCTGCTCATCGAGTAAATCTGGTTTATCATCTCGGCGAGCCGATGGCATAATCCAAATTTCATCGAACTGGGTAAACTGTAGGCAATGCTCAATTATGGCTTCGTGCCCTTTGTGTAACGGGTTAAAGCTGCCCCCGTAGATGATTACTTGCTTCATGACTTACCTTTCATACTTTGTGTACTATTGACACTAACTAAGTTCTACTATACGCTAAGATTAGTTAATGTCAATAAAACACTTACTCTACGAACGGAGACCAGTCATGAACCACAGAACCTACGACCCAACCAAAAGCTACCTACGCGTCGCAACAGCCACACCTGAAGTTGCTATTGGCGATAGTACCGCCAATGAGCAAGCTATTATTGCCCTATTTAGCGAAGCAGTAAAAAAGCACGTCAGTTTAGTGACGTTCCCTGAACTTTGTATAACTGGCTACAGCCTCGGTGACACCGTGCGGCAAACTGCACTGCTCGATTCTGCGCTCAATTCGCTTACTCGACTTGCAGAAATTACTAAAAACATATCTACCGCCATGGTTGTGGGCCTACCTATGACGCACAACGACCGACTCTATAACGTGGCGGCGCTCCTGGCTGATGGCCAGGTTAAAGGCTTTGTAACAAAATCTAACTTGCCAAATTACGGTGAATTTTACGAACAGCGTTGGTATCAAAGTTTTACTGGCACAAGCACTCACGACTTTATGGGTCTTACAGTTCCATTTGGACAAAATCTGCTGTTCAAGGTGGCTAACTCGCTCATAGGCATCGAAATCTGCGAAGATATGTGGGTTGCAGACCAACCATCGCGCAAGCTAGCCCTTGCGGGTGCAATAGTTATCGTAAACCCTTCTGCTTCGCCCGAACTCGTCGGTAAAAGCAACTACCGTACCGAACTGGTTAAAATGACCTCCGCTCAACAACGTACAGCCTATGTATACAGTGGCGCCGACTGGACCGAATCGACGACCGATATTGTCATGAGCGGCCACGCGCTGATTGCCGAAAATGGTTCACTCGTTGCCGAACGTGCACCATTCACAAAAAATTCCCGTCTATTAATCGCCGATATCGACACGAACCATCTTGCACACGACCGTATGCAAGATACTACCGCAACGAAAACAACCGAAATAACCAAAGTAGACACCTTGGTAGCGCGTACCCAAACAGATTGCCTCCGCACAGCGCCAAAAAGCTACTTTTTACCGAATGCCGAAAACGAAACTGCGCGAACGGCTCGTCTTGAGCGAATATTCGATATTCAGGCCCACGGCCTTGCCCGCCGCATTAAGGCTGCAAAATCGCAGCACATTGTACTTGGTCTATCTGGCGGACTTGATTCTACCCTTGCGCTGCTTGTAGCCTGCCGAGCAGCCCAGGTATTGAACATTACAAATAAAGATTTCGTTCAGGCGCTTACCATGCCCGGGCCAGCTAGCAGTAACCGCACACAAAACAACGCCACACAGCTCGCAGGCGCACTTGGCGTAACTTCTAGAACAATCCCCATTACCGATATCGCCAACACTGAAAGGCAAGCCTTACAGCACCAAGGTGAACAAGATATAACTTACGAAAACGTTCAGGCCCGGGCCCGTACATCACTGCTGTTCAACTACGCTAATAAAGTCGGTGGTATCGTGCTAGGCACCGGTGATTTAAGCGAACTCGTACTTGGTTGGTGTACCTTTAACGGCGACCATATGAGTCACTACAACGTCAACGCCTCGGTACCAAAAACCTTGATTCGCGACGTTGTACGCTATGCAGCAGGCCTGCCCGAAAACATAAAAGCTAAAAATCTATTACAAGATATTTTAGATACGCCAATTTCACCGGAACTTACGACGGCAGGCAAGGGCGGCATAAGCCAACAAACCGAATCGCTCGTGGGGCCTTACGAACTCAATGATTTCTTTTTGTGGCACGTACTCCGCTACGGTGATGAACCGGCTAAAATTAGTTATATTGCTACAGAAACGTTCGCTGATACCTACACCAAAAGTGAAATTGATGGCTGGCTTGCAAAATTCTATGAACGTTTTGCTCGTAACCAGTTTAAACGCTCTGTTATGCCCGACGGTCCCAAGGTTGGGTCTGTTAGTGTCAGCCCCCGTGGTGATTGGCGAATGCCGTCTGATATGAGTTCTGCATTATGGATGAGCGTGTTTGCGGTACAATAACTATATATGGCATACAAAGCACCAATCCTCACCGTTGATTCCGTTGTGTTTCAAATTATTAATAACCAGCTCTGCGTTTTACTCATTCGCAGGGGTCAAGAACCGTTTAAAAACCAGTTAGCATTGCCTGGCGGCTACAACCAAGATGGCGAAACAACCACCGAATGCATGGCCAGAATTTTGCAAAAAAAAGCTGGATTATCACCAAATGATATTCGTTTAATCGAACAACTTTATACTTTTGATACCGTCGCGCGTGACCCTCGTGGCCATGCAGTGAGCGTTACGTACATGGGGCTCGGCAAAGATATGGTGCCGGTGGCCAATGACGATACCCAAAACCCTGATTTTTACCCTGTTGATGACTTGCCAGTCCTTGCCTATGATCATAAAGAAATCATTGTCTATGCTCTTGAGCGCCTTGGTGCAAAAATCACTTACACCAACGCTGTTTTTGCCTTGCTTGACGATGTTTTTACTCTCAGCCAACTACAAACTGCTTACGAAGCTATTTTTGGGCGCGAACTCGACAAACGCAACTTTAGAAAGAAGTTTTTAGCACTCGAACTTATTCACGAAACCAGTGAAATGCTCAAAGGTGGCGCGCACCGCCCAGCCCGTTTGTATGCCTTCAACACCCAATCACTCGAAAGCTTATCGCGCAGCTTTGACTAAGCTACTCACTGAGTAATGTTTCGTGTTGCTCAGCCATTTCTATAATTTCGGTATCAGAATAATTTTTGTGGGTTATTTCTGTCCATTTGCCTTCGTTCCACGATAGGCTTTCATCCCACGGGCATACTACACGGCGCCATCGCAAATGGTCATCAATCTCGCCCGTTTCGGGGTTGCGACGTGAATAATGCACGACAACAGTATTAGCTATTGTTAAGGTTGGGTCTTTTTCTTGCAGCATCCACTCTTCGGGCGTCAATCGCTCCAGTACAAAGCGAGCGACCCAAATCGTTTCGCCATGCGTAACGGCAATCACGCAGTTGCCGTTTTGCTCACGGTGCAGGGTATCAAGAATATCTTCAAACCTGAGCCGCACGTTCGTTGATAATGATTCACCGCCGGGTGGGCCCCAATACCATTTTGCCTGCTTAAAAAGCCGGAATGAATTAGGGTATTGTTTGAGTTTTTCAACGTCATTTAACAGCATAAACTCGCCCCAATCACGCTCGCGCCATCTATCGTCAATGCTCCAATCGCCACTAAGCCCTAAGTAACCAGCAGTTTCGAGCGTACGAGCAAGCGGCGAAACATAATACTTATCAAACCCATCAGGGAACTCTTGCTCCAAATACTTACCAGTTTTACGGGCCTGTTGTCTACCTTCTGTGGATAAACGCATCCGCGTATCATGTCGCTCTAAAAACTCGGGTGGTACCACCGCATTTTCGTCAGCATGTAGTGTACGCTGCATAACGTTTGACTCGGACTGTCCGTGCCTAATTAGTACTAGATCTATAGGCATTGCCATACTATTTTTGTCTCCTTGTATCTGGTATTAGTGTATCACATTGATTAGTGTTGACTTTACACTAACTAGCGAGTAGTATTTACTTAGTGTAGTAAGTGTTATTACTACACTAAGTAAATATTCAGGAGACTTATATGAACCACAATGCATTCCCTATCGCTGTTGGTGTCGACATCCAAAATGATTTTTGCTCAGATGGTAACCTGGCTGTACCTAACGGTGACGGCATTATCGAACCATTTAATGCGCTGGCCCAACAAACGCGTGATGCTGGTGGTTTGGTAGTGTTTACGCGTGATTGGCACCCTGCTCAAACGAGTCACTTTGACGATTGGCCAGTCCACTGTGTTGAAAATACCATTGGTGCGGCATTTCACTCAGCCCTTGATGTCCAAAGCCAAGACATTATCTTGAGCAAAGGTATGGGTACCACCGAAAATGCTTATTCGGGATTTGATGGCATTAGCCCACACGGCATTACACTCGAAGATATTGTAGAGACCGAACTTGCTAAGCATGCAAAGGCAGTGATGCTCATTGGCGGCCTCGCAACTGATTACTGTGTAAAAGCTACTCTGTTAGATGCCCTTGCCCTACAAGAGCGTATCGGTGAGCATAAACTTGCCGTTATCGCACTCGAAAACTGCATGAAAGCTGTTAATATTGTGGCCGATGATGGCGCGAAAGCTATAGAAACCATGAAAGCTCATGGAGTTGAATTTATGAACTCTGGTGAGGTGCAATTATGAACTCAGTAGAACAAGGCCCCTACAAACAGCAGTTGAGCGATGGGCTCGATTTTTACAAAGCAACCATGAGCCAACTCGCATACGAGAAAAACCCAGATACTATTGTTACCTTTCAACTTAAGAATCGGAGCCAAGAATCACTCTTTGCCTATGTCGAACCAACGGTGATTCAAGAACGCCTCGACGTTATTGCCAAACGTGGTTTTAGCCACGAGGAGCTCACCTACCTAAGCACCCTTTCGAATAACAATGATCCACTATTTTCTGCTGAATACTTGCAATATTTAGCAGATACACCCTTGCCCAAAGCCAATGTGAGCGTCAACGATTTTTCGCTCGATATACACGTTGATGCTCAGGGTGACTGGCCAATCGTAAGCTTTTGGGAAACCGTTGCCATGGCCGAAGTCAACGAACTATATTTTGAAACGTTTGTTAGTCGAAACGGCATTGATGTAATGGCATTATACGACGAAGGTGATGCACGCTTAACCGATAAAATTGAAGTCTTTAAAGCGAACCCAGATATACAGTTTGCCGACTTTGGTACGCGCAGACACTTTTCGTATCGATGGCAAAAACACGTTGTTGAGCGTCTCGCGCGTGAACTGCCTGGGCAATTTATTGGAACCTCAAATATTGGCCTCTCGAGCGAGCTTGGCATGCACCCAATTGGCACCTTTGCACACGAAATGCCAATGGTATACGCCGCACTAGCTGATAAGAATGAGGGTTCGATTCGAGATTCTCATGGTGAAATGCTCGACGATTGGTATGCTCGTTACGGTGAAAAGTTAAGTATCGCACTGACTGATACGTTTGGTAGTAATTTCTTTTTTGAAGATTTTGGAGCCGAACGTGCGGCCGCCTGGAAGGGTGTACGCCATGATTCGGGTGATTCCGTTGCGTTTGGCGAAAAAGTAATCGCCTTTTACCGCGAACACGATATAGATCCGACCACTAAGACGCTCGTGTTCAGCGATGGGCTCGCTATCGATGACATCGTATATTTACACGGGTACTTTAAGGGTCAAATTAATATCGTATTTGGTTGGGGCACAAGCCTTACAAATGATCTTGGTATCCCTGCCCTCAATATTGTCATGAAAGCCATTGAAGCCGATGGAACATCTACGGTAAAAATCAGTGATGTTGAAGGCAAACATACTGGCAATCAACAAACAATAGAAAGGTACCAACATGTCTTTGACCGAACTAGAACATACGCCTAAATCGTTTGAGCAATCAAGCACTAAAGATTTTCAGACATATTCGCTTGATGCACTTGCACGTAATCTCAACCGTAAACAAACTCCTGGCTATCCGAGCCAAACAGAACGCCTTGTAATGGAGCAGCCCTACTACAACGAAAAGGGAGTTATAGAATTTCCGAATGAAGGACCATGGACTGCTGGGCAG
Organism: Saccharimonadales bacterium (SeqCode); assembly: GCA_038245435.1. Classification (GTDB taxonomy): domain Bacteria; phylum Patescibacteriota; class Saccharimonadia; order Saccharimonadales; family CAIOMD01; genus JBBRSL01. The sequence goes on along the minus strand of JBBRSL010000017.1, from coordinate 13,079 downwards.
ATCCTGCCAACGCAGAGTGAACGTTTTGGTGAAGTTTTAAGCATGACGGGCTACCCAAAAGGCTATACACTCGATGCCGAGTGGCGACCGTTGCACCCGTGGTGGCGTCAAATGCTCGCCCGGCCAGATATTGGTGCAGTTATTGGCAAAGGCTTTTATTATCACTGGGGCGCAAATTATACTGCCGATGCAGCCGTTACAGCACACAAATCCGACGGCAGCACAAAGCTCCTGCTTATTCAACGAGGCGATACGGGTGATTGGGCACTGCCTGGTGGTTTTGTTGGCGACGATGAACGCTCATACACTGCTGCGATTCGCGAGCTGCAAGAAGAAACTGGCGTCGTACTCGACCAAGAAGTTCCTGCTGCGCGCATCTATACAGGGCCCGTAGTAGACATACGCACCACCATACATGCCTGGGCAGAAACCAGCCTGTGGAAGTTTGATATAACCGTTGATTTGCTACCCGAAGTTATGGGTTTTGACGATGCTGTTGCAGCACAGTGGTTTGACGTAACAGCGCTGCCAGACCAGTTGTATGGCTCACACGCTGTGCTGATAGCTCGGGTACTTGAGGCTTAAGCTTCTTTTTTAGGGAACAGAGAGTGTTCGAGCGGAGCAACAAGGCCCTCTTTAAAGCAGTTCTGAATTTTTATAGCAGTTTCCGGCATAAATGGCTCGAGCATTTCGGCAATTTCGAGTAAGCAACTTACTGCGTACGCCAACACTTCGCGTAGATGTTCTGCGTCGCCTTCTTTGGCAATAGCCCATGGCTTTTCGGTATCTATGTACTGGTTAATACCGCGTACTTGTTCCCATACTTCGTCGAGTGCACGATCGAATCGGCAATGGGTTATCGCATCACGGTATTGGAACGTATCATGCTCAGATTCAGGAATTTCACCAACAATGCCATCCTGATACTTTTCAACCATGGCAACGACACGACTGACAGCATTACCAAGCTCATTAGCTAGTTCATTGTTATAGGCAGCTTCAAACTTATCCCAGGTAAAGTCACCATCGTTATAGCTCGGGATATGCCGCATTAAGTAGTAGCGAAAGGCATCGGCACCGTACGTATCAATAATTTCATGCGGTTCGACACCGTTACCTAAACTCTTGCTCATTTTTTGCCCGTCGACATTTACAAACCCATGCACGTACAAAATTGCGGGTAACTCTAAACCAAGGGCAAGTAAAATACCAGGCCAGATAGCCGCGTGGAACCGAATAATGTCCTTACCGATTACCTGTACATCAGCCGGCCAATACTTTTTAAAATCTTCGTGCTCAGGATAGCCAAGTACGGTGATATAGTTCATGAGCGCTTCGAACCACACGTACATAACTTGCGTTTTGTCGCCTGGCACTGCAATACCCCATGCGAGCTTATCGACTGGGCGAGAAATGCTAATATCTTCGAGCCCCTCGTTAAGTAAGCTAACTATTTCGTTCTTTTTTGTATCAGGAATAATCTTAAACGAGCCCGAGTTTATTGCTTCTTTGATTTGTTCGGTGTATTTGCTGAGTGAAAAAAAGTAGTTTTCTTCTTCGATTTTGTCGTACGGTCGGTTGTGGTTAGGGCAAATATAGTTATGTTCTTTGGCAAAAGTCTCTGTTACGAATTCTTCGCAACCAACACAGTACAAGCCCATGTACTTATTTTTATAGATATCCTTTGAGATGTTTTTCCAAATTATTTGTGATCGTTCTTCGTGACCCTTATCGGTCGTTCGGATAAATCGATTATTGCTAATATTTAGCTGTTTTAATAAATCTTTAAATGCCTGGCTATTTTTATCAACGAGTTCTTGAGGTGTTATTTTTTGCTCTAACGCTTTTTCGGCGATTTTACTACCATGTTCGTCAGTACCGGTCGCAAATACGACATCAGTCGCACCGGATTGTCGGGCAAAACGGGCCAAAACATCAGCATACACAAATTCAATTGCGTGCCCAATATGCGGTGCACCATTGGCATACGGAATAGAAGTATTGATATAAAATTTACTCATAGACCTCTATTGTAACAGATTAGAAGGCGGAGCCTAACCGTTACGGGGTATAAGAATAGACTGCTACCCAGTCAACTAAAAGGTGACCGCTCCCAAAAGTACCGGTACCATTTGTTTCGGTTTGCAGCTGCCAACGCTCAGGTTGTGACCAGACTGAGTTGGTTGATGTCTTTATGAGGGTATTGTCAATGTAGTACTTGCGGTAACCAGGACCCCATTCTTGGGTATAGGTATGCCAATCAGTGAACTTAGCCGTACCACTAAAGGCATCTTGGGAGCCCGTGCAACCGTAATGATGGAAGCCGTTCACGATGCCACTGGTTGACGCCAGCGAACCTTCTGGATAGTCGCTCTCAGCACATTTATAGTTTGCATCTGACTGCGGCCAAAGTAACAAAGCAACGTAATAGCCTTGCAGATTCGTGGTGTCGGTCTTAAAACGAACCGAATAGCGGCCATATGTTTGATAATTACTTGAGCTTGTGAGCATGACTGAGGGATTTGCACCCGCAGGTACACCATTCACATTATGTAGATAAAAATCGAGCAAACCGTCATGAGTCGTCAGCACATCACCAGACTTATAAGCTCTTTTTTGATAGGTATCTTTATAGGTTTCAGGATACGTTTTCCATAGCGTTGAACTACCCGTTGCAAGATTTTTACCTGTGTAGACAATCTTAGCGCCGTCAGTCAGGCTTTTCCAATTCATGCCATCAGCAGTTGTTGAGTCGACCGTAAAATCGTCACTAATAATAAGTTTCCAGCCCGGTAAACTCGTGGTTGGTGCAGCTACGCCTGAGGGATTTGTAGGGGCTGGTGCCGGAGTTGGAGCCGGAGTGGGCACAGCTGTTGGTGGTGCATCGAACCGTAACGCACTGCCACTTGTAGCTGTTGTGTCAGCTGTGATAGTTATGTTACCCGTTCGAGTTGCTGATTCTGACTCCGCGGCCGTATATTCTCGAACAGCGGCATTTGAGCTAAATAAGAAAAGCATACCCATAAAGCCGAACATGCCTGCAAATGCAGTCATTGTTATGCGATGATATTTAACCGATTTCTTATCGATATATGCCACAACATAGCCGTCAATAACCGGCTTTTCTGAGACTTTTGTTATATTTTTTACGGTTCGTTTTAGCTTCATAGTAAAAGTAGTTTACTGCTTATCTTCGGGTAATTTTTCGGTAGGTTTAACAATCTCTGGCTCTGAATATTGCTCTTGTGGGCTATTTTGCTTGGGTTGTTCATTTTTACTGGTAAGATTTTTGAATTTTTCTGATAAGATTGAAATATCACCTCTGTAAAATAGCCTCCATGCAGCATAGGCCACTCCAATTAAGACTACGGCGACAGTCATAACAATAAGTGCCGGTCGGTACTTTTCAAAAATAGTTTTATGATTTTTTACTGTAATCGTTTGGTTGTCGGTCACCTCAGTACCATCTTTAAGTTTCACAACTGTTTGCACATTGTAGGTACCATCTGCAAGTTTTGTTGTATCAAGTGCAGCTGCGCCGTTTGATGTCTGGACAACTTTACCATCAACCAAATAGCTGGTTTGCGTAGCGTTCGCTTGGTTAGAAGTAACAATAGTTGGTGTCGTGGTGCCCGCCACAACTGGTGTAATCGAGCCTGAGCCGCTACTACCCGTTGTGGTAACCGCAGGCGCAGAAGCACAGTTCGTGCCATCTCCGGTTGGTGTAGTACCTTTATCAGAACATAGCTCTCCAGAGCCAAGTAAAATAACCTTATCAACTTGCACATTAACCGACGACCCAATAAGTTTTAGCGTGTGGTTACCGGCCGTAAAGATATAGTTAACTTTTTGGGCGCTATTACCACTCGACCAATCAACCCAAGTCCAAGTATTTACTGGCACGTTAGTACCACCAACTTGCCAACAAGTGTTACCGTCGACTTCGAGCTGGTAGCTACTCGCTACCGAACTTGGTACTTTCATGCGACTCCAAATTCGATAATCGCCTGCGGCTGGTACATTTACTGTCATTGTAGCAACGCCATAGTTACTTGCATTCGTGCAAGCTGCTGCACTTGCAATATTAGGAGTAAGAATAAAACTAATCGCAATTATTAGCGGTGCTATTACGACTACTATAAATTTTTTTATAATATTAACCAAATTAACGCTCTACCTTCTTATGCTTACATAGTAACCCAAATAAGCTAATCCTCATATCTCGATGCAAGGTGCCATAAATTACAATATCTACAAAGATACGATTTTAGCTTGGTGCCATGTTGATAATCTGCGACTACCGCAGCGGCATCAGCAGCTTTTTGAGTATCAAACGCAAGTTTGTCAGAACATGCAAGAAGTGCCGACTCTTCCATATTATTTACGGAGCTTTAATTTCGAGTAACTGCACATCAAAAACTAAAACCGAATTAGCAGGAATGGCGCCTTGAGCTGTCGCACCATAGCCGTATGCTGGTGGAACAATAATTCGACGAGTACCGCCAACTTTCATACCAACAAGACCTTCTTCCCAGCCACGAATTACTTGGTGTGCGCCAAGTGTCAAAATAAATGGCTGCAGTTTACCATCGCTACCTGCCCTCGATTGGTCAAACATTTGGCCATTCGTAAGCCAGCCTTTGTAATAGACGGCAGCCTGATAGCCGGTTCTAAGTTCGTCGCCACCACCAACAACAATGTCTCCCATTAAAGTACCTTGGTTGTCTTTATACTGTTCGTATTGACCAAAAGATTCTGGGCCGGGCGCTGTTTTTGCCGCGTTTGCGCTATCAGATCTACTTGCTACCTGCCCACTACCGAGTTGGCCTGGATTAGCAGTATTAGCACCCGCCACAACTGTTAGGCTATCATTTTGAGATTGTCCTGCCGCTTGGCTGAGTGTCATGTCTTGCGATTGAGAAGCATCCGAAGGCTGGCTTGCCACTTCGCTGCTTGTACTCGCTTGGGGCTTAGATTGCTGTTTTGAGAGTACAAATAAACTCGCACCGACACCGCCCAGTACTACAAAAAAGATTGCTAACGTTACCCATATTTCTTTTTTTGTCATTCGTATAAATTGTACAGTGTTAATCCAAAAAAAACAGCTTAATCTGCATCAGAGTAGCGTTCAGCAAGAACCGTGAACACTGCATTTGACCATCCGAAACCTGTTTGGCTGGGATACACACCTTCTAGTGGTCGTTTTTCGACAGCAACCACATTGTATTTTTCTAAAAACACACCATGCTGTTGATACCAGCGTACATTTGTTGCGAGCCACTTTTGTGCAATTGCGGCTGCTTCTTGTTTATAGCCATATCGTTCTAAGCCCTCAATGACAATTAAATGAAGTGGCGCCCAGCCATTCGGGAACGCCCACTGTGTTTTTACCGACCCAAACATGCTCATGTCTATTAGTGGTCGCGTCGTAGTACTTAAGCCGCCTTTTTGTTCAAATTTACTAAGATTTTTAACAAGCGCGGCTGCTTGCTCTTTGCTCGCCATACCTGTCCATAATGGGTAGTACGCTGCCAAGGACCACGAACTTCCGCGTTCTTTTTTTACAAAATTATAATCAAAATACATGCCCTTTGATTTACTCCACATGAGTTCATCAACACGTGATTTACGGAGAGCTGCAGCTTTCTGCCAATCAATCACTGCTTGTGCGTCGTCTAAAATTTTTGCAGCGCGGGCAAAGTCGGTTTCGTATTTATACAATAAGGCATTTAAATCGATAGCGTAATAATCAAGGCATTTACGCTCAAAGCGCGGCGTCATATCCCAGCCACTTTCAGCTTCGGCTAAATCTTGTAGTGCGTTAATGTCGTAGTAGCGATTTAGCCCATCAATATTACGCCAATGTGGATGAGCAGAACTCATCCAGACTTCGCGATATTCGAGCTCTGCCTGTTTAATGCGTTTTTGCAGCCACTGCTTACTTTTGCCGTACCGATCATACACATAAAAAATATAGCTCGTTAGCACGGGGGGTTGCGAGCGACTCGTAAAGTACATACGACTGGCATTTGGAATCATGCCAAAACGCTGACGAAGCACCAACAAATTTTCGAGCATGCCTTCGACCATTTCTTTTTCGTCCTCTGCCCTATAGCCTACGGCTGTAAAGTAACTATCCCAGTAATACTGTTCTTTAAACGCAAAGTTGTCGCCATCAACTGCTGGCACAATATAGGCATGCGGCAGACCAATTAGAGTACCTGTATCATTGGGCGTAAATTTTCGCAGTGTTTGCCACTGAGATTGAATATGCTCTTTTGCAGACGCGATACCTTGATTGTCTGTTTCGTGCTTTTGCTTTTTGAGTTTTGGAATTTTAATAACCATTACCGTCTACTGTAAGCGTGTTTGTGATTGGTATCAAGTCTTTGGGGCTCAGATTAGCCGGGGTAAGTCCAAACCCGTACATAATCCACTTGGTAAACTGCATTTCGCTGCGCCATATTCGCAAACCATATACCAGTTTTAGGGCAGGTAGTCGGATCATTATTTGTTGGCGTACTGTATGTTAGCGAGCATTTATTTGGGTATGGCAGATACCCCAGTTGCGCATCAGGGTCACCCACCCAGTTACCGCCAATTGCAAGATTTAGAGCAATATCCCAAGCACCAGATTCATAGCCTGTTTTCCAACTCGAACTATTGGTATTGGTATAGGTCAACGTCTGGGTGTCATCAACATAAAACGTAAACTTTACAGCGCCCGCACTCGCTGGAACAATTTCGACTGCAAATGTATGCCAATCACCCGTGCCTTGGACCGCAGTTTCAAATGCGGTACTTTTTTTAGAAACGTTTGATCCAAGCGTACTTGGAAAGTGCAAAGTGCTTGTTACTTTGCCAGGCAGTTGATTATGGAAAAGCTCGACAATATCAACTTCAGCTACGCTCGAACCTGCTTTATGACGTAGCCAAAAAGCTGGCCACAAACCTTGCCCATGGGGTACTTTTGCGCGCATTTCAAATCGACTATACAGTGGATAGTACCGCGGAGTACTAGCATCTCGTGAACCCAAAAAAGCTGACGTATAATTTTTTGTGCCACCTTGCGGACACGCATACGTTTGCTTTTTGCCGGTAATAACTAAAGCTCCGGCGCTTACCGCAACATTGTTCGGCGTATTGCATTCAAGCTCATTATTACCCGAGCCATAATTATTATGGTAAATACCCCACCTAGTCGTATCGACACTTGACCCACTAAATTCATCCCTAAAACTCGGTGTTCCCCAGTATGAAATAACGCCAGGATCTGTAGGTGTTGGTGTTGGTGTTGGAGTAGGTGCCGGTGCAGTGACCGTAGATGGGGTATTGAACTGTAATGCATTACCACCAGTAGCAGAAGTGTCGGTGTTGACCGTGACATTACCCGACCGAATTGCCGACTCAGGTTCAACTGCAACAAACTTGCGTACGCTGGCAAAAGCGCCAAAAGCCATAATTGACCCAATAAGAGCAAAGCTACAGATAGTAGCTCCCAGCGTAATGTAGTGATAGCGCTTTGATTTATAGTCTATGTAGTGGGCGACATGGCCCTCTATAACTGGTGGTGGCGTTGGTTTGGATTTTCGTTTTATAGCTAATTTCATACGCAAGTTCTTTTATAGACTCTACTATAAAGCACCTTTGCATGCCGCCCAAAAAAAACTATTCGTACCGTAAAGCTTCAATCGGGTCGAGTCGGCTGGCTTTAAGTGCCGGAATAAGCCCGGCTAGTAGCGTAATAACTGCCATAACGATAATGATTAGTACGATGAGTGTTGGAGTAATATTGAGTAGTTTTATACCCTCGACACCTTTTAGGAACGTATTGCCTGCAACTGCATTAATGCCCAGCTGTGCCAAATATGCCGCAATGAGCCCAAATACACCACCCCAAAAGCCGAGTAATGCGGCTTCGACACTAAAGAGCGCAAATATCGTTTTTCGTTTTGCACCAAGTGCTCTAAACAAGCCAATTTCGCGCGTTCTCTCAAGGACTGCCATAAATAGCGTATTAATAACACCAATAACCGAAGCTAAGATAGCAATTCCGCTAAAAGCGGCCAGCGACATCTGTACGCCGGTCACTATACTGTTAAGTGTGTTGTTAATATCTTCGAGGCTTTGCGCACTAAATTTTGCAGCTTTTAAGTTTGCTTTAAACTGCGCATCAGTAATATCGGCTGTTTTGGTGGCATAAACGTAGAAGAACTGCGGCTTACCAAGTAACGCTTGCGCTGTTGTAATGCGCTGGGCATCGGGTTGGCTAATCGTAATTGGTGAATCGACAAGTGTTGGTTCGTAAACGCCTTTTACGGTTAAGCTCTCTGTTATTATTTCATTAGCTTGTGTCTTATAGGTTACCGTAAGTTTTTTGCCAATTGCATCGCTGGTGCTGTTAGCGCCCACTAAGGTCACATACTTACGTGAAATTAAAACCTGACCCGCATCACCATCTGCGGTTAACGCACTGCCTTCGTTGATACGCATAGGCATTTGGGCAATAAACGTACTATTTGACGCTTCATATTTTTTACCATTTGGTGCCGTTGCATACTCAAATATGGCGGCATATGGCAATTGCACACCTTCTACTCCCTTAGTGTTTTTAATGGCGTTTATATCGGCATCTTTTAAGAACGAATCAGCAAAGTTATTTGCCGAATTTGCTTTATTGGCATCGTATTCTTTAGGGTCACCGTTGCCAAACCCGCCTCCAAAACCGTTGGCACCAGCTTTAGTCACCTGATACAGGTTAACCCCTTTATATTCACCAAGTTGCGAAGTTATATAGTTTCTTAACCCTTGGCCAAGACCAAGGCTAAGCGCAAGTGTAAACGTGCCAATGCCAATTGCAAGTAACGTTAAAAATGTACGGAGCTTAGAGCGACGTAAGTTTGAGTTTGCGGTTGTAGCAATATCAAGTACGCGCATTACTTGCTACCTTTCTTAGTGCCGCTTACCAGCTTGCCATCACTCAACCGAATAATATTTTGGCAACGCTTAGCCAAATCTTCGTCATGGGTCACTATAATTACCGTCGTTTTAAACTTTTTATTGAGTTCAAATAATAAATCTTCGATAATTGCACCATTTTCACTATCCAGGTTACCTGTTGGCTCGTCAGCAATTAAAATGCTCGGGTCACCTACAAGTGCGCGCGCAATAGCTACACGCTGTTTTTGCCCACCCGATAAATCATTCGCCTTGCTCTTAACCCTATCACTTAAGCCAACTTTTTGCAGAGCCGCTGCAGCTTTTTCGAGACGAATTTTCTTTTTAACACCCTGAATCTTTAATGGCAGTGCCACGTTTTCAAGCACGCTGTTGTTGGGCTGCAAAAAGAACTGCTGAAAAACGATACCAACATTTTGTCCACGCCACGTATCAGTATCGAAACTTTTAAAAATACTCTTGCCTTCATCAAGTACGTCACCGTTAGTCGGCCTATCGAGTCCTGTTAAAATATGTAGTAAGGTGCTCTTGCCGCTACCGCTTTTACCAACAATTGCATTGGTACTACCCGGTTTAAACTCAACACTAATTTCACTCAGGGCAGAAAACGCATTTTCTTTTTTTCCGTACATTTTATTAACAGCTTTAACTTGCAGCAAAATAAACCTCCATATTCTCTCCTAGTATAGTCTTGTTATTAAGTTTTTGCTGATTAGATTAAACCCGATGTATTGCTAATTAACATCTTTATTGTTCAATGTGCAATCATAAGCAAAATAAAAATAACCTCTTTTGAGTGGAGGTTATTTATATAATATTGGTGGAACTGCAGGGTAATGCTCCCTGGTCCATTAAACTTCAATCTATTCCTCTACAAGTTTATCTTACTTAGAAATCTTAGGTTGTTTGCCGGTAAATAAGCAAAAAACAAACAACAGCAGTCTGGGGGTCTTAACGCCTATGCTCATTCGGCACACGGGCGAGCAATCAGAAAAAATGAGGTCCCTATGTTATATCTGATGTCTAACAATGGGACCGCCTAGGTAATTAAACTTAGGCGTAGGCTGGTGAAGCAAGTTTGAAGTTGCCCCAGTTCGCCAAAAGTGATGTTTTTGCATCTACTTAGGTTTCCACGGTAACGGTGTGGAGGCCGACTTGCACGAATAGATTGTAAATGTTCAATGTCAAGCTATGGTCAGTCCCATATTAGGCGGTGATTTTTAACATCACTAAATACGCCTCAATGGTTATTATAGCATAATCGTTATGTAATTACTAGTGGGCCGGAGCGGTGACTTCTGCGCCAGATACATCAGCAAATTTATCATCACGACCTGGCTTAAAGAACAGCCAAAAAGCAATGCCGCCGAGGGTAATAATACCTGCACCGACAAATATTGGTAGCTTATCGCTTGCGCTTGCAACGTAGCCGCTAGCTATAGCCGGAATACTCTGTGCCAGGGCCATCACACTCGAATTAATACCTAATGCTTCACCTTGGATTTCTTTCGGGGTAACTCGACTTACAAGAGCACTCGTAAAGGCCATCGTCATACCATTACCGAGAGCCATGAACGGCGGTACTAAAAAGAGCCATTTATATTCACCAGCCGGAATGAGCGCATAGCCCAGCAAGCTTGCAGCAGTAATAAATATACTAACGCGCAGAACTTGGTAATCTTTAAACTTTCGAGAAATAGGGCCAACGAGCCCCCCCTGTACAATTGCTATCCAGATACCGACATAGGCAAAATAATCACCGATGTTACTCTGGCTAAAACTAAATTTATTAAGTAACACGAGCCCAAAGAACGTCGTGAAGAATGTAAAGCCTGCCGTAAACAAAAAGCTCGTTGGCATAACGCTGCGCAAACCGGGCCTCGAAAATGCCGCAGCAACATTATGAAACGGACGGGATAAATCGAGTCGTTTTTTTATTTTAACTTTAAGTGTTTCTGGCAAGAACAATAGTACGGTGAACATATTGACGAGTGATAACCCAGCTGCAAACCAAAAAGGTGTTGAGGCGCTGAACCAGCTGACGACGCTTGGGTCTGATAATTTGCCCCCAATATATGGCCCCAAAATAAAGCCAAGACCAAAGGCCATACCTATTAACCCAAAGTTCTTAGCACGGGTTTTGGCGGTGCTAATATCAGCAATCGCTGCCTGAGCAACCGATATATTTCCACCCGTGAAACCGTCCAATATTCGTGATGCAAAGAGCAGTGGGATATTTTTTGTGATGAGCCCGATAGCAAACAACGTATACCCAAGCGCGGTACCTAAAATTGATAGCGCAAGTACCGGGCGACGACCATATCTATCGGCGAGCTGCCCTAAAATTGGCGCCGAAAAAAACTGCGCGAGTGGATACGCGGCGCTTAACCAGCCAAGCAAAATAAAGCCTTGCGCAATTGTCCAGCCTGCGGGCAATATTGAATCTGCTGAACCTGGTGTAACCAACTGTGGGAACACTGGTATTAAGATTCCGATACCAAGTAAGTCAATAAATACAGTTAAAAAAATAGCCAGTAATGGTCGGCCATGAAATTTTGATTTTATTCTATCCAAAACAGAGTCCTTTCATGACATTAGCATTTGTATTAGTATAGCGGACAATTGTGACTTTATAAAGTAAAGTTACTGGGGCAGTACCTTAAATAACTTCTGCCAATCACTTATACTCAAAGCCTGTGCGCGAAGTTCACCGTTAATATTAGCACTGGCTAGTAGCGCGTCAGCCTCTGGCTTTGTTATACGCAAGCCTCCACTCAAACTGCTACGTAGCATTTTTCGTCGCTCACCAAAACCGGCTTTCACAAGCCTAAAAAAGGCTTTTTGCTGCGCTTGAGCAACAATTGGTTCATGCCTTTTTACCAGTAATAATACCTGTGAATCGACTTTTGGCGGCGGCGTAAACAGCTCGGCAGGCACGAATATACCCAGGCTCGTCTCAAAAAATATTTGAGCGCTCACACTTAATAACGACATATCGCCAGGTACCGCACAAACGCGCTCAGCAACTTCTTTTTGGACAAGCATTGCAGCCATATCAGGCGAATTGGTACTTTCGCCCAAAATACGAATGAGGTGAGATGTTAAGTAATACGGTATATTAGCAACCACTTTATAGCCTGTTGGTAACTTTGTGAAATCAAAGGTTAAGATATCAGACTCTATAACGCTCAGTTTGCTTGTTGAATCAGCACCAAGTTGCTTAGTAAGCGAAGTATGCAAGCTTGCTGCAAGTGCCCTATCGAACTCAACTGCAATAACGCTAGCTCCTCTTTTGAGTAATCGTGCAGTCAAAGTACCAAGGCCAGGACCAATTTCAAGGACCGTATCACCCGATTCTACCTGCGCAGCATCAACAATAGCATCAAGTGTTTTGATGTCACGGAGCCAATGTTGGCCAAGTTCTTTTTTTGGTTTTGGGCTACTCATACTGCCCGAGTGGTTACGTCTACCACCAACCCTTAACAATCCAGGCTTGGTATGCACCATACCAGCTGCCATAGCGACCTGTAGCGTATCCGGCGCACCATTTAAGCTGCGTCACGGGGTTTGTCATATAATCTGCACCAGCACTCGCCATTTTACTCGCTGGCAACGCTTGGCAAATGCCATAAGCACCACTACCAGCCCGATTCCACTTGGTTGTGCCACCCCAGCCACCTTCGTGCCCGACAATGTAATCAACATACATATAATCGGATTCTGCGATGCCTGCTGCGCGTAACCAATCAAGTCTATCACCAACAATAACAGTCGCTTTAGTCCCTTTAGTTTGAGTCTGTGCAACTGGTTCAGACGTTACGACTTCTTGAATCTTGGTACGTGAGACTTCTTTACCATCTCGCAAAGTTACCTCGTACACAACTTGTTTTTTACCCTTTTTTCCAGCTGCAGTTATGGTTACTTGCCCTAAAGGTGCCGTAGGGTCTGGCGTAGAATTTATTGCAAACGGAACGTCTTCTTCTTGGTTAAGAACTTTTTTACCATATTTGGATATGAATATTGCGGTGTTAGCAGTAAGTTTTGTATTAGCAGACGGCGAAACCGTGGCACCTGTTTCGGGCGCAATACCCTTTTCGTCCAATAAATCACCAACGGTATTT
>JBBRSL010000016.1:0-22728 GCA_038245435.1 Saccharimonadales bacterium (SeqCode) | reverse complement strand
GTATGGACAAATCTATCAACACCTGTCCTTTCCCAGAATTCACAAATTCGTTTGTGGCTTGTGGCAAAGTAAAAAACAATCTATTAATTCCCTGCATTGGTCGCTATACTCTGTATAGTTATATGAAAAGTATTTGGAGAATTATTACCTACAGTAAGCAGCTGTGGCCGTATTACGCGGTCATTAGTGTTTTTACGATTCTACTGAGCTTAATGTCATTACTGCAGCCTCTTTTAACGGGCTGGGCAATTGACGAAATCCAAAAAGGTACCAGTGCAAGTGTTAAGTATGTTGCGCTCATTGCCTTAGCAATCTTTGTTTTAGAAGTATTTAGTACCGTATTTAGTAATATTGGGGGCTTTATAGGCGATCAGATGGCTTCAAGGCTTCGCAAGCTTCTGAGTTCGCGGTACTATGCGCACCTACTTGAACTGCCACAACAGTATTTTGATACAGAGCTTTCGGGCAAAGTCATTAACCGCCTGAGTCGTTCAATTACTCAAATTACTAATTTTATGCAGATGATGAGTAATAACTTTCTGCAGTTTATATTTAGTACTATTTTTTCACTTATTGTCGTGGCGATTTATAGCTGGCAAGTCGCACTTATGTTATTTTCGTTATTCCCAATATACATTTACATGACCTTTAGAACCAGCAATAAGTGGCAAAAATGGCAAGGAGAAATTAACAATGAAAGCGATATTGCGACCGGGCGGTTTGCCGAGAGTGTAGGGCAAGTAAAAGTTGTTAAGAGTTTTGTGCAAGAAGCTCGTGAAATGAAGTTTTTCAATAGACATATGTCGAGCATTGTTCGGATTACCAAACCACAGAGTAAATTTTGGCACACCAAAGATGTGCAGCGCCGGATGATTTTAAACGTTATTTTCTTTGGTGTTTTTACTTTTATTTTTGTCGAAGCCGCTCGAGGTGTGTACACCTCTGGCCAAGCTGTAGCTCTCATCTTATACGCTATGCAAATACGTATTCCAATCTTTACGATTACATTTTTAGTAGAAAACACCCAGCGTGCTATATCTGACAGCAAGGATTATTTTAGTGTCATGGAGCTGGAACCTCAGATTACCGATACTGAAGGCGCTCAAGCACTCGTGGTTACTGCCGGCAAAATATCATTTGATGCGGTTACCTTTAGTTACGACAAAAAAGCAGTCATAAAGGGCGTGAGTTTTGATGCGTTGCCAGATAAAAAATTAGCGCTCGTTGGTGAAAGTGGCGAAGGCAAGACGACACTGACAAATCTGCTCATTCGTTTGTATGAGGCAGATAGTGGCACCATCACCATTGATGGCCAAAATATTGCCGAAGTCACCCAGAAGAGTTTACGCGAAAACATCGGAGTCGTGTTCCAGGATCCGGCGTTATTTAGCGGAACAATTTTTGAAAATATAAGCTATGCCAATCCTAAGGCTACACAAAAACAAGTCGAGGCAGCCGCAAAAGCCGCAAATGCCCATGGGTTTATTGCAAAGCTTGATGCTGGTTACGATACTGAAATTGGTGAGCGCGGTCTTAAGCTGAGTGGTGGCCAAAAGCAACGAATCGCCATTGCAAGGGCGCTCTTAAAGAACGCGCCAATTCTGATACTTGATGAAGCGACGAGCAGCCTTGATAGTAAGAGTGAGGCGCTCGTGCAAGAAGCGCTCCAATCACTTATGAAAGGTCGCACGACTATTATTATTGCGCACCGATTGAGTACTATTGCACATGTTGATACTATTCTGACGCTTAAGGGTGGCAAGATTGATGAAGCAGGAAGCCCAGAAGAGCTTTCAAAGTCGGGCGGTATCTATGCGCAGCTACTGGCAGTCAGTAAAGATCAAAGCAGTTCGGCCAAAAAGCGGCTGACTGCGTATGAAATAGCGAGTTAATTTGATACTATCAGGTAAATTGAGGGAGTAATTGTGGTAAAAAAAAGTACAGTACAACCGGCTAAAAAGCCAAAGACGACAGTTAAGTTCACTAACAATGATGCGAGACTTTTGCCACGGCTCAGCCTAGCTTTTTTTGATAGGCCACGACTTTCGGCAATTTTATGGCTTGCCATAATGGTTTTTGGTATTTTGAGTTACACGACGCTTCTTAAGCGTGAAGGTTTCCCGCAAATTAGTACTCCATTTAGTTTTGTGAGTGGCGCTTACATTGTTAATAATCCAACACAAGTTGATAAAGAGGTCACCAAGCCTCTCAGCGACGTTATTGTAAAAGTTCCTGGGGTTAAAACAGTTACTGCGACAGCATTTGGTAATTTTTATACGGTTCAGATTCAATTTAATGAGTCTATAGATGCCAAAGATGGTAGCGCCACGGTAGAAAAAGCGGTGAAAGATGCCAAGATTCTACCTGCAAAGGCTACGGCTTTGTTCCAGCCTCTCGATTTTGGTTCACCGAATGGTAAGGGCGACGACATTCTACTATCACTCTATAAACTTGATGGTTCGGCTTCGGACGAACAATTAGTTATTAAAGCTAACGAAGCTGCAGCATATTTGCAAAAAAGCGGCGAAGTACCTATTGCTGAAGGTTTCGCCGCCGATGATCAATTTGTCCGTGCGCCAGACCCAATCACGGGCCAACCAAGCATTAGCCAAAAAAGCTTTGATAAGTTCGGTATTCGACAAAGCGAAACGAACTCGTTTTATGACTCTGCAATTATAGGCGTTAAGGGCGTTGCAAATTTTGATGTATTAAAACTCGATAAGCAGCTGCGCGCAGCAACCGAAAGCCTTGAAAAACAACCACAATTCGCTGGATATAAAGTAGTCGTTAGCTATTCGATTGCACCAAGTATTGAAAAGCAAATAACCCAACTGCAAAAATCGCTGCTCGAAGGCCTACTCGCCGTACTCGTATTTAGTGCGTTACTCATCGCCTTTAGGGCCTCGATAATTACTGTTAGTGCGATGGCACTCGTGTTATTGACTACCTTGGCATTTCTGTATGTTATTGGTTATACGCTTAATACCATTACGCTCTTTTCGCTCATTCTCGCTTTGACGCTTATTGTTGATGACACCATTATTATGGTCGAGGCGATTGATGCGCAGCGGCGAAAAAGTAAATCTGCCAGAGATACTATTTCCCTGGCTACAAAAAAAATTAGTCGAGCTATGTTTGCAGCTACCTTTACAGCTATTTTGGCATTTTCACCACTCCTTTTTGTAAACGGTATCTTGGGTTCATTCATAAAAGCAATTCCTGTAACGATTATTGCAAGTCTGGTAATTAGCTTCATAGTCGCACTCACCTTTATACCTTTTATGTCACGATTTTTATTGCTTTCGAAAAAACAACTTGGTCACGAAGAAGACAAAGAGTCGCCTGCTCACCACATTGAAACGTTCGCTGCTCACATGCTTGCAGGGCCACTTCGCTGGGCAAATCATCATAAAGGTCGTTTAGTCACGCTTGGACTAAGTGCTGTGTTTGTTGGTTTTATGTTTATAGGTGCAGCAGGCTTTATATTCCAAAAAGTAACATTTAATATTTTTCCACCTAGCAAGGATGCAGACGGTTTACTGGTTACACTCTCATTCCCGAATGGTACGACAATTGATCAGGCACAAAAAATTGCAGATAAGGCAGATGCGCTGGTATCAAAAAATATAGGTGAAAATCTTGTTGATGCTTCGTATTACAATACGGGTACTGCTCAAGGTGGTACGCTTTATGTTAATTTGATATCGTACGATAAACGTGACGTCACCGCTCCTCAGTTGAAGGAACAGCTACAAAAAAGCTTCGACAGTTCATCTATAGGAGCTAAGGCAGAAATAACACTACAAGATGTTGGTGGTCCTGCCGGTGCGTTTACCGTACGCGTAGAAACAGAAGATAGACTTGCGAGCCAAAAACTTGCGAACGATTTACAGATTTATCTTACGAACTTAACACTTACACGCGCGAGCGGAACAACAGCGCAGTTTAAGTCAGTGGTTGTTTCAACTCCTGATGCGTACTATAGACATAATGGCAAGGCGTATGTCTCTGTTACGGGTACCTTTAAAGATTCTGATACTTCGCAGCTCGTTACGCTTGCGAAGACTGCTGTTGAGAAGCAGTACACTGACGAAAAACTTAAAAGTTTTGGGCTCAGTAAGGATAATGTAGTCTACGACTTTGGGTTTGAAGGGCAGAACCAAGATTCGTTTAAGGCGCTGCTAATCGCGTTTCCATTAGTACTCATCGCTATTTACTTCTTGCTACTAATTGAATTCCGTTCGCTACTACAACCACTGCTCATATTTATGGCCATACCATTTAGCTTGTTTGGTATTACATTGGGGCTTTACCTGAGTGACAATGCCTTTAGCTTCTTTAGTATGCTTGGATTCTTTGCGCTCATAGGCTTGAGTATAAAAAATACGATTCTGCTGACTGATTATGCCAATCAGGCACGAAAAGCCGGTGAAGGGCCCGTTGAGGCAATCGCCTTGGCACTTGAGCAGCGATTCCGTCCACTGCTCGCAACCAGCGTTACGGCTATTGTGTCACTTATTCCACTTGCACTCAGTAATCCATTTTGGCAAGGCTTGGCTATTACGCTCATGTGTGGCTTGTTATCGAGCACGCTACTCGTCATTGTGGTGTTCCCGTACTACTACCTCGGTGCCGAGTATTTGAAGATTACTATTAGCCGAAAAATTGGAGTTCTATGGGTTGTTGGTCTTATTGTTACCGTTGTACTGTCAGTTGTTCTTAAGTCGACCGTTGCCAACTTTTTGCCCATTGTCTATCTGCTAACGAGTATTGTGCTACTTATTGTTTCGGCTAAACGTAGGCGAGTATAGATAATCCTCTATGCCAGACGTAAGCGCCACTGCTCGCGGCATCGTACTGCATAATAACCAAATTCTGTTAATTGAGCGCTGGCGCGATGGCAAACATTACTTTACGGTACCCGGCGGTCATGTTGAAGCTGGTGAAACACTTGAGCTTGCCTTAGTACGCGAATTGCGCGAAGAAGCATCAATAGAGGTTGCGCCTTTAAAAGAAGTCTTCACGCTTGTTGGGGGTGATCCGGAACACCATATATTTTTATGCGAATACGTGAGTGGAGAACCGGTATTAGACCCCGAAAGCGAAGAAGCTGCCGATAACGCTAAGGGGCTGAACAAGTATCATCCGAAATGGGTAGATTTGAGTGATTTGCCTGGGCTAGAGCTTGCGCCATCATTTACAAAGTTGTTACTTTTGAATGCGCTCAAAGATGGGTTCCCTAGCGACGCTTTGATTCATGTTGAGCGCTAGGAGTACTGCTGTGAATATGGGCCAAATAAGTTATACTGTATAAGAATAAATTTAGTGGAGGAAAAACAAGAAGTGTCTTCAAAACTGCAACGTATCGGAATTTTAATTATTGCCTTCGTATTCATTGTTTCGACAATTGGTATTGGCGTTTTTTATGTTCTACAAGCCCAAAAAGATAGCAAAGATGCAAAAGCTCAAGCCGACGCAATTAAAGCGGTGACCGCTCAGCAAACTAACCCAACAACAGGAGATAAGAACGTGCTTAAAGGAACAACCCTACAAAACTTTACGCCAGTAGCAAGCGTAGCAACGTTGCAAGTTACGGATATTACACCAGGTACTGGTAACGAAGTTAAGGCTGGCGACACCGTAACGGTAAATTACACCGGTGCGCTTGCAAGCAACGGTACTATTTTTGAAAGCTCACTTGATAGTGGACAAACGGCAACCTTTGGCCTTGACCAAGTCATCAAAGGCTGGACACAAGGTATTCCTGGCATGAAAGAGGGCGGTACGCGTCGCTTGCTTATTCCAGCTGCGTTGGCATATGGATCGTCTGGTGCAGGCAGTAGTATTCCCCCAAATGCTGATCTCGTATTTGACGTAACTTTGGTTAAAATCGGTAAATAACGCTACATATAGCGTTGACATTTAAGAACAAACACTATAGACTATACATTGTAAAGTTACTAGAAAAGAGTACATCATGGCTAAAAATATCACTATCTACACGACAAACACCTGCGCTTATTGCGTTATGGTAAAAAAATGGCTCGGTAGCAAAAACATGTCTTACGACGAGGTCAATCTAGACACGAATCCTGAGCGCGCTCAGGAAGCAATTGAAATTAGCGGACAAATGGCTGTGCCAGTTACCGTTATAACCAAGGATGATGACAGTAAAGAAGTTGTTGTTGGATATAACTTAGCAAAACTAGTGCCCGCGGTTGCGTAAACAAATATGAAACCCTCTGTAGTCTATTATGGAGCTGAATGGTGCGCAGATTGTAAGCGCACAAAGTATTTTTTCTCTGAACACTCAATCGAATATGAAGCTCATGACATTGATGGTGAGCCGGGTGCGAGAGAAGCCATGCTCGCCATAACCGATGGCAATAGTACGATTCCGACACTTGTAGTGAACGGAAAAATTTACCAAGAACCAACCAACGATGAGCTAAAGGGAATATTTGGAGTAGAAACAATGGACAAATCTCAGAATAAACATGATGTGATTATGATTGGCGCTGGTCCGACGTCGCTTGCCGCCGCCGTGTATACAACGCGTGAAGATATCGATACTCTTTTGTTCGAAAAGGGCGTTATTGGCGGTCTGGCAGCTATTACCGACTGGGTCGATAATTACCCTGGCTTTCCTGATGGGCTTGCTGGCCTTGATTTAGCAGAGAACTTACGCCAACAAGCAGAGCGATTTGGTACAAAGTTTGAGTTGGGCGAAGTAAGCTCGGTTAAGAGGGATGGCTCGCTAATAAAGCTTCAAACAACCAGTGGTGAGTTTACGGCTAAGGCAGTGCTTATTGCTACTGGTAGTGACTATAAAAAACTTGGTATTCCTGGTGAAGATGATTATTATGGCCGCGGTGTGCACTTTTGCGCAACCTGCGATGGTGCATTTTACCGTGATAAGCGTATTGTCGTCGTTGGTGGCGGTAACTCGGCTGTCCAAGAAGCACTATTTTTGACCCGCTTTGCGAGTAAAATTGATGTACTTGTTCGTGGCGAAGCGCTCCGTGCAAGTGAAGTGTTGCAACATGAGATTGAAAAGAATGAAAAGATTAGTCTCCACTTTAATACGACGACCGATGAGGTTGTTGGTGACGGAAAATTCGTAAATAAAGTTATTGGTACCAATGTTAAGTCGAACAAAAAAGTTGAGTTCGAAACTGATGGCGTTTTTGTATTTATCGGCTTAAAGCCTAATACGGCTTTCCTTGAAGGCAGTGGCGTTGAGCTTGATGAAATCGGACTCGTTAAGACGAATGATAAGCTTGAAACGGCAGTAGATGGAATATTCGCGGCAGGCGACGTAAGAAGCGGTGCAACAATGCAAATTGCCAGTGCCGTTGGTGAGGGCGCCACAGCTGCACTGCGTATTCGTGAGTACATCGAAGATCACAAGCGAAACAGCTAAATCTAACACTATAGAGTAGTTGCATTGCATAGTCGGCTTTGCAAAAAAGTAGTATAACTAATAGAAGATACTAAAACGTGAGGGTTCGATGAAAAATAAGATTTTTATTATTATCGCAGTACTTGTTATAGGTGGTGGTGTGGCAACTTTTGTGTTTTTTAAGAACGATGCTAAAAAAAGTGAATCGTCACAAAATACGGCAAGCCAAGATGCGACAACAAAACAACCAAGCGGCACAAAAAGCATCGTAGTATTAACAACCGATAATTCTACCTTGACTACGTTCGCGTCTGCCGTTAAAACTGCCGGTTTGACAGATACGCTCGAAGGTACCGGCCCGTATACTGTGCTTGCACCGACGAACGATGCTTTTAAGGTCTTACCGGCCGGAACGCTTGATATGCTTTTAAAGCTCGAAAATAGTGCAAAGCTCAAAAATATTTTGTCGTACCACATCATTGTGGGCACGCTAAACAAAAGTCAGTTTACCAATGGCCAGAAGCTCAAAACAGTGAACGGTCAAGAATTGACGGTTGAAATTACTGACGGCAAAGTTACGTTTACTGATGCCAAGGGCGGGAAGGCTACCATTGTGAAAGCCGATTTAAATGCAACTAACGGCGTCGTACATACCGTTAGTGCAGTTCTCTTGCCGCAATAGCTAAGACTTATGGTGCAAGGATTCCGATTGAATAGTCGGAGAGTATGTCTGCTGTTTTAATTGCGCTCGGTAAAGTATCGAGGTTCGTTCCGCACTGTGAGGTAAGCTCAGTTGCCTTACTCTGCTCGAGACTCGCTATAAAACGGGTAATGTCGTACACTTGTGCGCCATATGATACCCAACAACTGGTTGCGGAATTACGAGCCTTTATATCAGTAAGTGTGAATTCGTTCGATGTTTCTCGCTGGAATGGCTCGTTGCCTGCGCTTTTAAGGTTTCTTGCATATAAAAACCCAGCTGTGGCAGCCAACAAAACAATAACGCCGCCTAAAATAAGTAATATATATCGAAAACGCATGGTGCTAGTTACCTTGCAGCCTATTTGGATAGTCAGTGCAAATTAACAAATGGGGCATAAAGTAAATCAGCACTTTTGCGAGTAAGACAGAATTAACAGTGTAGGCATATATCGTCAGATTATTACGACGACCATGCCAGTAAAAATGCGGGAGAAGCAGTGCCCAGTTTTTGTTTATCCCAATACCAGTAGAACCGGCTTTTTTTGCTTTACCAATAATACCCATAGGGTGTTTGCGTTGCATCATGTAGCGCTCTCTTTTTGCTAAATTCTGAGTAAGCAAAGTAATCTCTTGGCTCATAAAACTTGTGACACAAGCTTTTGGGTGATCGCTTAAAACTTTAACAGATACTTTGGCAGTACCAGCCGCTTTAAGCTCGACAAGCGGAGTTGATGCACCACATGCGACAAGCGCGTCTTTCAGTAAGGGTGCGCTCGGGTGTTGGATTCTAAACTCACTCAATGTAAGTTCGCTCACTGTGCTACCGGACTTCGTGTAAAGATTATGAAACACAACGGGCTGGTTATCTTTAGTGCACTGCACGTCGAACTCAATATAATCAACATGTAATTCAGCTGCTGCTCGAATTGATTCGAGTGTATTTTCTGGCCCAAGACCTTTTGCTCCGCGATGAGAAATAAGTTGCATAACAGATATATAGTATACTAAAGCCAAGACCATTACTTTAATTTATTAGGAGAAACCAGTGGCAGATTTTAACCAAGTATTAGCACCCGGCGATTATGAACAGGGCGAAGTAAACACTGTAATTGAGATTCCAAAGGGCAGTACACTTAAAGTTGAGTGGGACCGTGAACGTGCAGCTTTTACGCTTGACCGCGTTGAGCCAGCTATTTTTGCTAAGCCCGTAAACTATGGGTTTATCCCGGGTACTATCGATGAAGATGGCGATGAACTTGATACGCTGGTTGTCACAGATGAGCCTATTCCGACGGGTGTTTGGCTCAAAGCTAAAGTTGTGGGCATTTTGAATTTTGAAGATGATGGTGAAATGGACTACAAAGTTGTTTGTGTGCCTGTCGACGACCGTCAAACGGGCGATAGCATTAACACGCTCGATGATTTAGGCGAGCGCTGGAAACAGCAAATAGTGCATCACTTTATGCACTACAAGGACCTTAAAAAGCCTGGCACGACCGTTGTACAGGGCTGGGGCAATGCCGAAGACGCTAAAAAAATCATTGCTGAATGCATTGCTCGTTTTAAATAAATGGATACATATATAACAAAGTCATTCCGAGCTATCGAGCAAACTCTTCGAGATATTCGTCCAGAATTACTAAAAAACCATGGCGTGATAGTCCATGATAAAAAAGAAGACGCATCGGTAGTAACTGAGCTCGATAAGCGGGTTGAACTAGAACTTAAGAATGCTCTGCGCATACTAGACGAAAGTATCGGTTTTTATGGAGAAGAGTTTGGCGTTGAGGGCAATACGGAAACGTTCTGGACGATTGACCCTATCGATGGAACAGAAGCTTTTATTAGAGGTATGCCATTTTGCACAAACATGCTTTGTCTTATTAGCGATGGCGAACCTCAAGCGGCTTTGATATATAACTTTGTACTTGATGAGCTCTATACTGCGATAAAAGATAAGGGAGCTTATCTAAATGGTATACCAATTTACGTAAGTTCTAGAAATATTAAACATGCTTGTGTAGAGTTTGAAATTAAGCCAACAAGTTTCGAAAACCGAGAAAAATACTTCGCTATTCCGAGGTACTCGAACGTTAAATTTGCTGCTGCTGGCTTTGGTTTTTGCCTAGTTGCAAGCGGTAGAATTGAAGCAAGAGTTACATATGATTCATTCGGAAAGATATGGGACTATGCACCTGGCGTATTGCTGGTAAAAGAAGCCGGTGGCTATGTTTCAAATATTGGAACGAGTGAATATGATTATAAAAATCTAAATCTCATCGCATCAAATAAGCATGTATATAATGATTTAGTTGAATTTTTTAGCACAAAAGCATAATACCTACTTGAGGTGATAAGCGTAAGCGTATACAATACAGTCAAAGCGTAATTACTTATTTTTAAGGGGGGACAAAAGTGGTAACAAAAGTAGCAATTAACGGATTTGGGCGCATTGGGCGCAATGCGTTCAAGGTTGCCTTTGAACGAAGTGATTTAGAAGTCATCGCTATTAATGATTTAACAGACACGAAGACACTGGCGCATTTACTTAAGCATGACAGTACCTACGGTACATACCCGCACGAAGTCGGTCACGATGATGAAAATATAATTGTCGATGGTAAGGTTATACACGTATATAAGCAGACTGACCCAGCCCAGCTACCTTGGGGTGAAATTGGAGTTGATGTCGTTATTGAATGTACTGGTTTTTTTGTTGACCCAGCAAAAGCGCGTGCCCACATTGACCCAGCTGGTGCTAAAAAAGTAGTTATCAGTGCCCCAGCAAAAGGTGAAGGTGCGGATACGATTGTTATTGGCGTTAATGAAGAAAAGCTCAACACTTCTAGAGATATCATTAGTAATGCAAGCTGTACGACAAACTGCATAACAGCAATTATGGATATTTTGAACCAAAACTTTGGTATTGAAAAAGCAATGATGACCACCGTTCACAGCTATACTGCCAGTCAGAAACTATTAGATGCCCCTGCAAAAGATTTACGCGAAGCCCGTAATGCTGCCACAAATATCGTACCTACGACAACCGGTGCAAGTATTGCCGCTGGCAAAGCGTTACCCGCAATTCAAGGTATCTTTGGTGGCTTGAGTGTGCGTGTTCCAACCCCAGTCGTATCATTGAGCGACTTTGTCGTGCTTACAAAGCGCGATACAACCGTCGAAGAAATTAACGAAGTATTTAAAAAAGCTGCTGCAGAACCATATTATCAAGGTATTCTTGGTGCAACCGAAGAAGAACTTGTAAGCAGTGACTTTATTGGCAACAGTCACAGTTGCACGATTGACCTTAAGCTTACGAATGTTGTCGCCGGAAACCTTATAAAAGTAGTTGCATGGTATGACAACGAATGGGGCTACAGTAACCGCCTTGTCGAGCTTGTGGCTGATCTTGGTAAAGTAATCCAGGGTCAAGCAATTGGCTCGCCAGCCGATAGCTTTCCTCAGCCCGAAGAAACACACATAGGCTAACAGTGAAAATTTACATTGGTGCTGACCATAACGGCTTTGGCCCGAAGAAACAGTTAAGCGAGTATCTCGTTAAGGCTGGCTATGATGTTGAGGATATTGGCGATAAAACCTTTGACCCTGACGATGATTTTCCACTATTTGCAACCACCGCCACAACTAAGGTGCTCAGTAGCGAATATACCGACCCTCGTGCCATTTTAATCTGTGGTAGCGGTCAAGGCATGGCTATGGCCGCGAATCGACACCGCGGTATTCGTGCCGGGCTTGGCTGGAGCATTGCTGCCGCAAAAGCAGTCCGAAAAGATGAAGACAGCAATGTGCTCGCACTGCCTTCAGAGCTGTTTAAGGGTAGCGGTAAAGACGCATTTGTTATTGTCGAGGCTTGGCTCAATACCCCATTTACTGCAGCATCGCGCTATTTACGTCGCAATAAAGAACTCGACCAACTCTGATACACTAATCGCAGATATGAGTATTATTTGCCCAACAGTTACTGCCTTTGACGCGCACGAGTACCGTGCGCAGATTGAGCGAGTTATTTCTTTTGCTCCAAGGATACACATAGATTTGATGGATGGTGATTTCGCGCCAACCAAAAGCCCTGATTTGTCACAAATTTGGTTGCCCGAAGATATCGAGTGTGATGTCCATATTATGTACAAACGTCCACAAGACTACCTAGAGCAACTTATCGCGCTAAAGCCAAGCTTGGTTATTGTGCAGGCCGAAAGTGACTGTGATATCCCAAAGCTTGCTTCCGACTTACGAATGGCAGGCGTAAAAACAGGTATCTCAATACTGCAAGCTACCCAAATTAGTGATGTTGAGTATTTATTTCCACATGTACAGCATCTTTTAATTTTTAGTGGTGATTTAGGACATTTTGGTGGCAAGGCCGACATGGCTCTGACTAATAAAATTGCTGAAGCGAAGACAGCACACAAATATCTGGAAATTGGCTGGGACGGTGGTATTAACGCCGATAACTGCCGTGATTTAGCAGGCGCTGGTGTTGATGTATTGAATGTTGGCGGTGCGATTCAAAAGTCAGACAATCCTCGAGATGCATATATGCAGCTAGCTACACTTATTACGTAAGGAGTAAAATTATGGTAAAAAGTAGCCCGTCAATCCCTACAAAAATTCAAAAAATATTTATTGTATGTGCAGCTCTTTTTGTGTTGTCACAGACTGGCTACCAGGTATTTATGGTATTACGGTGGGTGGGTATTGGTAATGGTGGGTTGGCGACTTTAGCGATGGCAGGGACGTACTTATTTTTATCATGTGGACTTTTTTTAATTCCTTACTCTGTTATTAGTTCAAAAGAGCGGACTTATCGTGCGTTCCTTGCAACGGTTATTGCGCTAAGCACAGGACTGCTCATCACAACAATGGATAGCATTTTAACTCCATTTATATATAACTTAGCGTTTCAAGACGGTGATATATCCAGCAACTATCCTTACTTGATTGAGATGAGTAAAGTACTGGTATATCTTGCACTGTATAGCCTGGTTATAATTAGATTTCGGAAATTGATTAACTCATAGACTCACACCGCTTATGCTACAATAGTGTCGAAGATAGACACCTATGACTAAGAAGTTATCAATAGAAAAACTAGACGAAAAAGCCAACACTATCCGCAAGGATATTATTTCGATGCTCGAGACAGCTGGGAGTGGGCACTCAGCCGGGCCACTAGGACTCGCAGATATATTTACAGCACTCTATTTTGACGTGTTAAAACATGACCCAAAAAAACCTGACTGGGATCAACGAGATATCTTGTTATTGAGTAATGGACACTGTGTGCCGGTTCTGTACGCTACCATGGCCGAAGCAGGCTATTTTAATAAAAAAGAACTTCAAACATTGCGACAATTTGGATCTCGCCTGCAAGGTCACCCAGAGCGAACGAAGCTACCAGGGCTCGAAAATACGAGCGGGCCGCTAGGCTGTGGCCTAAGCCAAGCAGTTGGTATGGCACTTGGCCTACGCATGAATAAGCAGCATCACCGTTGGGTATACGTGGTTATGGGCGACGGAGAACTGAATGAGGGTAATATCTGGGAAGCAGCAATGCTGGCGCCTAAGTACAAGCTCAATAACATTATTGGCATTATCGATAGAAATAATATACAAATTGATGGCCCAACTGAAACAGTTTTACCGCTAGAAGATCTCAAAGCAAAATGGGAAGCATTTGGCTGGCATGTTATAGAGATTAACGGCAATGACATTGAGGCCGTTATCGATGCCTGTGCTATGGGTCGCGCAATTGTTGAAAAACCAGTCATGATTATTGCGCATACAATACCCGGCAAGGGCGTTGATTTTATGGAATATGATTTTCACTGGCATGGTATGCCGCCAAATCACGAACAAGCCAAGATTGCACTGCACAAATTACGCACTCTAGATGGTAAAATTAGGAGTGAGCATGAGTGATCTTTATCTTGCTGATTATTTAGCAGATGACGTAGCAAGTGAGCCGACTCGAAAAGGTTTTGGTAAGGGCCTTGTTAAGGCTGGTGAGCAAAATGAGCAAGTCGTAGCTGCCTGTGCCGATTTAACAGAAAGCACGCAAATGCATCTGTTCCGTGATGCGTTCCCTGACCGATTCGTTGAGATCGGTATTGCCGAACAAAACCTTGTGACGGTTGCATCCGGTCTTGCCGCAATGGGAAAAATTCCATTTGTGAGTAGCTATGCGGCTTTTAGTCCGGGCCGAAACTGGGAACAAATTCGTACAACTATTTGCTTAAACGATAGACCGGTCCGAATCGTTGGCTCGCACGCTGGTTTGTATACTGGTGCCGATGGTGCGACGCATCAGATGCTCGAAGACATTGCACTTATGCGCGTTCTGCCAAATATGGTAGTTATTGTGCCCGGCGATAGCCTTGAAGCCGAAAAGGCAACCATTGCGCTCGCTACGGATACCAGGCCCGCGTACATTCGTTTAACTCGCGAAGCAACTCCAATATTCACAACAGATAAAACGCCATTTGAAATAGGCAAAGCTTACACCCTTGTTGAAGGCACCGACGTAACGATTATTGCAACAGGCGCTATGACCAGCCAAGCTTTAGTCGCGGCAGATAAGTTGTTTAAGGATGGCATTGACGCTGAAGTGATTCACTGCCCAACAATCAAGCCACTCGACGCCGTTACGATTCTAAAAAGTGTCGGCAAGACTGGTGCGGTCATCACCGT
Source organism: Saccharimonadales bacterium (SeqCode) (assembly GCA_038245435.1). GTDB lineage: Bacteria > Patescibacteriota > Saccharimonadia > Saccharimonadales > CAIOMD01 > JBBRSL01. Next base: position 7,913 of record JBBRSL010000016.1, on the reverse strand, counting down.
TGAAGAAGCACAAATCAATGGTGGATTGGGCGGGGCAGTTGCCGAATTACTGGGAGAAAACTTACCGACCGCCATGCGCCGTATTGGTGTTAAAGATAAATTCGGCGAAAGCGGCAAACCGAGCGAACTCTTAGAACTGCATGGCTTAACATATAAAAATATTATGCGTGTAGCTCATGAGCTTATGCATGCACTAAACAGACAATAAAAAGGAGTACAAGGTGGCTTTAACAATACGTGAGATTCGTGAAAACTGTACCAAAGCTCGTGAAAGCATAGAACTCGCGCGTAAGGGTCATTATGCAATTGGCGCCTTTAACATTGATAATCAAGAAACATTGATTGCAATCTGCAAGGCAGCCCAAAAGCTCCAAGCACCAGTAATGGTTGAGGTGAGCGATGGAGAAGTAAAAGCTATGGGGCTCGATAACGTTCGTGACCTTGTTGATAACTACAAACGCGAGTTTGGTGTTGAGATGTATATCAACCTCGACCACAGTCCGAGTGTTGACGATGCAAAAGCTGGTATTGATGCCGGTTTTGAGTTCATCCATATTGATGTCAGTCAAGCAAACCACGATGCTACTGATAAAGAAATTATCGATGCCACCCGCGAGGTTGTTGAGTATGCTAAATTTACGGGTGCACTGGTTGAGAGTGAACCACACTACTTTGGTGGTAGCAGTAACGTTCACAAAGAAGCTTTTGATTATGATGAAGTTAAAAAGACGTTTAGTACTCCTAAGGGAGCGAAAACATTCGTTGACGCCACAGGTATTGATACTTTTGCGGCGGCAGTCGGTAACTTACATGGTAGCTACCCGGTACCAAAAGTCCTCGATTTAGACTTGCTTGAGCGGTTACGAAAAGGCATAGGCTGCAACATTAGCCTTCACGGGGGCAGTGGCACACCGGGGCACTTCTTTGAAGAGGCGGTACGAATTGGCGTAACAAAAATTAACGTCAATAGTGATATGCGCCGGGCATTCCGCGATACGCTCGAAAAAGTCCTCCGCGATAATCCAGACGAATACGCCGTTGTTAAGCTCATGCCACAGGTGTACGGTGCCGTCCAGGCAGTCGTAGAGAGTAAGCTGCAAAGCTATAATTCAATTGGCAAAGCACGCCCGTAAAATAAGCATAAGTGTTATACTATTTCTCAGATGGGCGAACATAAAAAACAGATAGAAACAAGCATTCTCGCAATTGGCGCAGCGGTACACGATGTGTATTTAAGCGGTGATATCTTTGTGCCGCATAAAGATCATGGCAATTTTGTAGAAGAATTTAGACTCGGTAGTAAAAATGATATTAATGCACCGGTATTTAGTACCGGCGGTGGCGCAACTAATGCTGCGGTAACGTTTGCGCGCCAAGGCTTACATGCTATGTATATGGGCAAGCTTGGCCACGATCCAGCAGCGCGAGCGGTGCTGGATGATTTACACAAAGACACGGTGGATACCAGCCTCGTTGGTTATTCGAAAACACACAGTACGGGCTATTCATGCTTATTGCTTTCACCGAGTGGTGAGCGGACTATCTTGACCTATCGCGGTGCCAGTACACACTACGAAATTAAAGAATCAGATTTTCATGATACGAAAGCAGACTGGATTTATTTAAGTAGCCTCGAAGGTAACTTTGAAGTACTCGAGACGGTTTTCGCCTATGCTGAACATCACGGTATTAAAATTGCTATGAACCCAGGAAAAAAAGAGCTCGAAGATAAAGATAGGCTTAAGTTACTCCTTCCAAAACTGACAGTACTGTCGCTTAATCTTGATGAAATGAAAATGCTATATCGCGGCGATAACCGTGAAGACTTAATCCGAGCTGCTGTTGCCGAAGTGCCTTTTGTCGTCGTAACTGACGGGCCGAACGGGGCTTCTGCCAGTGATGGTAAGCATATTGTGCACGCCGGTATGTACGAAGATGTACCGGTTATTGATCGAACTGGCGCGGGGGATGCCTTCAGCTCTGGTTTTGTGGCTATGGTTGCTGCTGGGCGGAGTATTTCTGACGCCGTAACCTTTGCAAGCGCTAATTCTACAAGTGTTGTAGCTACCATTGGTGCAAAGGCAGGTATCCTAAATCAAGATGCTCACATTCACGCTATGCCACTAAAAGTAAAAAGTTTTTAAAAGGAATATCCTATGTCGCGAATAATATCTGAGCTTTTAAGTGCAACGGAACCAATGTTTTCGATTGCCGTAAAACAACTTGAGCAGGCGAGCGGTAAGCCCGGTGTTGATGTTCGCTTAACAGCCGAAATAATTGGGCAGATTCAACAAAAGACAAAGGACTTAGGGCTAGACCCAAAAGATACAACAGGTAAAGAGTTGTACGCCGGGCTCATAAATCAGGTGATAAAGAGTGAAAAAAGCCTAGCGAAAGCAATTGGCGGCAAAGATCCAGCCAACGTTGCCGAAATGATGCCCCTTATGAAAAAAGCTGCTGAAACAGCAAAAACTCCTCGCAAGTGTTGGGTGCTCAAAAAGAGTGTCGCAAAAGAGTTTCTCAAAAAGACTCCACCGCCGCAAATCATGAAGCGTCTTGGCTATAAGAGTATTGATAGCATGCTTAAGAACGAAAATATCTTTGAAATTTATGGCGCATTAAGATTTGCCGAAGGCCCTGATTGGCTTAATGAGTTTGATTCGCACTACGATAATCTTAAGCCAAGTGACTTCGAAGAACGTGATATCGAAATTGTGCTCATGCCAGCCGATAGATGGGGAGACATATCCGAAAATTTCGTCCATAAGAAGCGCCACAACATTACGCATCTCAAAGAGCTTGGTGTCATATTAATGCTGCCTGTTAAGCTCGAAAGTATGCCTGGGTTTACTATTACCGTAATGCCGCTTTTGTTTCACTACACAAACGAAATCCGTTTATATAGTGCTTTCTTCAAAATGCAGCAAGTCAAACCAAATTTTGCAGAGATATTTGTAAACACGCTTATTGCTGACCCAGGCAATGCGGCAGTTATGGCTGGGCAGAATATTCACTGGCGCGTTATTCAACGCTATTTTGGTAAGCTCGAAAACGAATATCATCCTGAAATATTCGAGCCTCATGTGCAACCAGAAGATCTTCACTGGCGCCGTGCAGAGAATATACTTTTTGAAATCGACCCAGAACTTGGGTGGTGGCGCGACCTCGACTACGTTGGTGTTATGCATCAGGGGCGCCCGGTAACCATGAACCTCATGGACGTGGCGATGAGCTACAGTAATGGCACCCCTTATGCGGAGCGCGCAGTCTTTCATTTTCGCGAAGCATTATGGAACGAATTATTCGAACGCTACATGGGTGAAAAAGTATTAGAGCAACAAGTTCTTAAGCAGCTTGATAACGATATGATTGCACCTGAGACAATTGAGGCAAGCCTCAAAGGGCATAGAGGTTTTTAATTGAACTATAGTATTTGTGTTTCTGGTGCCGCGAGTGGAGATACTGTTGATAAAGATAAAGAACTCGCGCAGCGTCTTGGCGTTGCTATTGCCGAATCTGGCCATATCGTTACAACGGGAGCAACCATAGGGCTGCCAATGTACTCTGCAAAGGCCGCATTCGATATTGGTGGTGTAAGTATTGGTTTTTCGCCAGCCGCTTCAATTCGCGAGCACGTGCGCAAATATCGGTTACCAATAGGGATGTTCAACTTTATTAATTACACAGGTATGCACTATGTTGGACGTGATGTGTATTTAGTCCAGTCAAGTGATGCAGTTATTACTATCGGTGGGCGCTTTGGGAGCTTGCATGAATTTACGACAGCTATTGAAAGCAACATGCCTTGCGGCGTTTTACTGGGTAGCGAAGGTACGGCCGATATTATCCCAGAACTTATGAATAAGCTCGAAGCGCCTCACCGTAAGATGGTCGTTTTTGACGATAACCCAGAGAGACTCGTTAGAAAAATTATTGCTATGCTCGACGAAGAATATAAAGATATTGATACCAAAGAACTGGTCAATGAATGGTTTATTAGCATCCCTAAAGTAAACCGCAACCGTAAAGGTTAACTAAGCAGCCTGCTATGGCCACAAAAAAACAAACAAAACGCACCCCCAAGCCGGAATACTCTATAAAGGTTGTTGCAAAAAAAACGCCAGTTGTAAAAAAGCAGCCTAAACCACTATCCCATAAAAAATCAATTAATACACTGTCCAAATGGGCGCGTTTACCACGTCAAAAGAAGCTGGTAATTATTTTTGTTATTTCGTGCTCGCTTATAATTTTATCGAGTTTTATTATGGTTTCTCTATCGCTAAAGCGTACAAATGATGCGCTTAATAACGCCGTACGAGCAGCTGATTCTCTCAATACAACCGACACAAACGTTAGTCGAAATGCTAAGCTAATTGGCAGTAACGAGCAACTTTCCAAAGAAATTGATAATTACGCGACGAGCCCGGCAGATTTGCAGGATTATGTACTGAAAGACTACCGTCTGCTAAAGCAAAAATGTATTGTAAACGGTAAGATTTATAGTAGTCTCAGCTACGGAGTCGCGAGCGTCGCTGATGCCCAGTACGCGCAAATAAAACGTAATTGTAATGGTGAGCAAACGCAGATTCTCAAAAAATTTGGAGACAAGTGGACTGTCGTGCACGAAGGTAATGACCCACCAAAGTGTAGCTTAATAAACGATATGGCGATTCCTCGCCGCGTAGCGCTAAACTGTATTGAAGGTGGAACAACCTACCTAAACCCTAACCCCTAGAATGAACGAAGGAGCTGTAATTGGATACTGAAAAAGTAATTCGAATGAAATGGATAGCACTTATTGGTCTTTTTGTGCTTGCCGGGCTCCTTTTTGCTGCAATATTTTTTGTACTTATACGTAAATAAACGGATAGTCATAATTTCCCTTATACTAAGAGTTGATGTCGCAAAAATTTGAACTTGTAACCGAATACCAGCCAACTGGTGATCAGCCAAAAGCCATTGAAGCTTTAGTGGCCGGTATTGATGCGGGTCAGAAAGAACAAGTACTACTGGGTGTAACGGGCTCAGGTAAGACATTCACGATGGCGAATGTCGTTGCCCAAACGCAACGACCGACACTCGTGCTAGCGCACAATAAAACGCTCGCCGCGCAGCTATATAACGAGTTCAAGCAGTTCTTTCCAAATAATGCCGTTCACTATTTTGTTAGTTATTTCGATTATTACCAGCCAGAAGCCTACATTGCTCGTAGTGACACGTTTATCGAAAAAGATAGCCAGATTAATGAAGAGATTGACAGGCTACGCCACGCCGCGACAAGTTCGCTGATTGGTCGTAGAGACGTACTCATCGTTGCCAGTGTGAGTTGTATCTATGGTATTGGATCTGTTGATGATTACGGTGCAATGGCCATAAAGATAAAAAAAGGTGAGCGAAAAGTTCGAGATAAGTTTTTACGGCAATTAACCGATATCCAATATCACCGTAACGACATTGCCTTTGCGCGAAGTACGTTTAGGGTACGTGGTGATGTTGTCGATGTATTCCCGGCCGGCGAAGAAGTCGCCTATCGTATTGAATTCTTTGGCGACGAAGTCGAGAAGATTACGCGCATAAATCCACTTACGGGTGAAATTGAGGCTCATCTCGACAGCTATACTGTCTACCCAGGTTCACACTACGTGACGCCAAAAGAAAAACTGAAAGCAGCACTCAGCCATATTCAAGACGAGCTCCAGGAAAGACTCCAGTATTTTAAAAAGAATGGTAAGTTACTCGAGGCACAGCGCCTTGAACAACGGACTAAATTTGACCTTGAGATGCTTGAAGAGACTGGCTTTGTGAAAGGTATTGAAAACTATAGTCGCTATCTGACCAACCGCGAACCGGGCGAACAACCAGCAACGTTAATGGACTATTTCCCTGACGATTATTTACTAATGGTTGATGAAAGCCACATGACCTTACCGCAAGTACGTGGTATGTACAACGGCGATAGAGCTCGCAAAGAGGTTTTAGTCGAACACGGCTTTCGTATGCCAAGCGCGCTTGATAATCGACCACTGACATTTACCGAATTTGAGCGGCACGTAAATCAGGCAGTATACGTGTCGGCAACACCTGCCGAGTACGAACTAAGCCGAAGCCCCGAGCCAATTCAGCAAGTTATTCGCCCAACAGGTCTGCTTGACCCGAAGATTGATGTACGACCTATCGATGGCCAGGTTGATGACTTAATTGCCGAGATTCGCGATCGAACGGCCAAGGGACAGCGAGTACTCGTAACGACGCTAACGAAACGAATGAGCGAAGATCTTACTGAGTATCTTGAGGAACTTAATATAAAGGTTCAGTATTTGCATAGCGATGTCGATACGCTTGAGCGTACCGATATTCTGCGTGATTTAAGGCTTGGGATTTACGATGTACTCGTAGGGATTAACCTCCTCCGCGAGGGACTAGACTTGCCCGAAGTAAGCCTGGTGGCGATACTCGATGCCGATAAGGAAGGTTTTTTGCGCAGTGAGTCGGCGCTTATTCAGACTATTGGACGCGCAGCGCGCCACATTGATGGGCAGGTAATTATGTATGCCGATAGAGTAACGGGTAGTATGGAGCGAGCAATTGGCGAGACCAATCGCCGTCGCGCAATCCAAGAAGCGCATAACATTGCACAAGGTATCACCCCAGTAGGCATTAAAAAGGCAATTGACGAAAGTATGCGTGCGCAAGTGGGCGCGGAAAGTAAAGAAGCAAAAACAGCTAAGTTGAATTTTGATAAAATTCCAAAAGAGGAATACGGCATGCTCATTAAAGACCTCGAATCTCAGATGGATTTGGCTTCTGCAAACTTAGAGTTCGAAAAAGCAGCTGATTTGCGTGATTTAATCACGCAAATCAAAGCGAAGTCTTAGTACCAGCCTTTGTTGTCATGCGCATCTAGGGCATCACACGCGGTACCGTAGCGTGCGTCTATATAGTCAACGCCCCATTTTATTTGTGTGGCTGGGTTCGTTCTCCAGTCTTTTCCAGCAGATCTCATCTTTGATTTTGGCAGCGCTTGGGGTATACCGCCGGCACCAGATTTATTTAGAGAATTTTCATTCCAACCAGATTCACGATCCCATAACTCGACAAGACAATCAATTTCTTGGACAGGGTGAATCTTATACCATTTTTCATCGGCTATAATTTCACAAGCAAGCGCAATATTTGCAAGCGCTTTTTTTGTATTCTCTTCTGATACATGGTTAAGATCGCCAATATTACCATCCCAACACTTTCCAGCTGGCTCTTGGCGTTTAACAGAGCGGCTAACCTTTGGCTGCCGGTCTTTTACGATCGTTGGAGTATCTGATGGTTTAGGAACTACATCAGCTATAGCTGGCATGCGGTACGGTAACTCATACTCGGATGTTTGCATCTGCTCGGGTGCGGCCTTAAGCGAGTCACCTGTTTCTCGTGGTGAAAACAATGCAAGCGCTACCGCAGCACCTCCAACACCAGTTGCTATTAATGGGTTACGAAACCGACTTAAAATATTCGGTCGCGTAGGACTATACGTCTCAGGCATAGTTTCTCCTGACGTTGTACGAACTTGTTCAAATAAAAAACAAGCCCAGATTAAATTGTTAGATTGCTTAAGCGCACGTTACGCGTGGGCTTTCTCTTACTGTAGTGTTCTAGCCAAGAACAATTCAGCAAAAGGACAGAATTATTATTTTGTCAGTGTTAATACGCATTTACGTATCTCTTTTAATATACCATAAGAAGTATATTTTGTCGATAAGCGCCGTGTTGTAAAACATATCTTGTAGAAGGGATTTGTACCAAGGTATACTAGAAGGAATGACAAAATTTTCTGACGACGATGTGCTTAAACTTGCACGTCTGAGCCGGCTGCAACTATCAAAAAAAGAGGTTACGACCTTTAAGGGAGAGCTGAGTGCAAT
>JBBRSL010000015.1:0-25149 GCA_038245435.1 Saccharimonadales bacterium (SeqCode) | reverse complement strand
TAGCTGGAAGACTTCCGTTTAGATCATACGGCGAAGTTGGCCAGGTATCTATTTGTGATATTACTTCGCCAGGGTTTGCCGTATTAACGTAAAGTTGAAAAGGTGACTGATTCGAACCTAGGGTTGCGGTATTTGCCCACACAAGCTGGCCTGCAAGGCAGGTATTTGGCGTACTGGCTTTGCCGCCATTTACGCCGACAATACCGAAGAAAAAATTAGTGGGCAGGCTTTTTCCGCACTGTGGATACGATATATCATAGCCAACTAATTCAGGTGATGCAGGAGGTTTGGTGCCACCTTCGGTTACTGGTTTAGCGGCCAGTGCCAGAGTCGGAATTAGTAGAATACTGAGAGCTGCTAAAGATAATAGTGAGAGTAATTTTTTCATATAAATACTAGTATAGCTGGTCGTATCATTTATCTCTATAAACAAAGCGCCACCGACTTGGTGACGCTTTGTGTGATTCGTAAGATTCTACCTGGAGGTCGACCAAGGAACTAATTTATATACTTTGGTCGATGAACTGATACGTTGGAGAGAGCTACTCGATAACAGGTTCGAGCAGCATCAGCTTAATAACCGTCGCCAAAAGGAACTACATTCCCTGTAGCAGTTATACCTATATACAGCTACTACTCGGCTTTGTCGGAAGAAGCGTACTTGTCGATATATTTCTCAATGACAGAGATGACCAAGTCTTGCATATCAATTTGTTCAAGTGGCTCGATAGTAAGTACATTAAAGCCTTTTTCAATCACCGCCTTGAAGTCGCCTTGCTCCAGCAATTCCTTTACATCAACTGGCAAGCCAGCTATGTTTGCGTGAAGTTCTGCTGTATCAATTTTTGCTCCAAGCCACATTTTTCCTGATACACCGATTGCAAGATCTTCTCGAAATTCTGTTTGCAATTCTGCTTCTGGATACTCAGGAAGATAGTTACCTAGTCGTTTTTCGGCGATACTTTCACGTTCTTTAGCAATTTCTTTAACCTTAGTCGCTTGCTCTTCAAAGTAAGCTGGTAGCTCAAGCGAAGTACCAGCGGGAATAATTGCACCCGCTTCTGTAGATACGCTATCACCAGCTAATAAAGCTAGTCTCGTACTGACACCACCTAGTGCTTGCATTTGTAACTGCTCCTTACGTTCAGTTCTGGCAGTATCGACTCTTTCCTCAATCTGCTCACTGTACTCAAGTGTCGCCACATAACGATCCTTTTCAATATCTGGTAATCCTAGCAATCGTGACCGTTCAGCTTCTTGGATAGCAAGTGTTCTATCTCTTTGCAGTAAAGCATCCTCATACTCTGCTCGTAGTGCGGCATCAACTTCACCGCCAGATTTTTCTATAAGACTTTCAAGGAAGCTCAATCGGCTTGGGTTGTAGCCCGTCATTCCTTCAATCCGTGTAGCTTGTGCAGTAAACACGCCTTCAATTTCTTCTGGCGTTTTATCTGCCATATCCATTTGCAAGGCACGGTTCATTGTAATCACAGGAGTGCCGTCTGTACTTAATGGACCCTCCCAAGTGCCGAGTATTTCGTTGTATTCAGCTCGTCTTTCACCATCTAAAAGTATATGTCGAGCTTTACTGAGCAAGATAGCCATTCGTTCGCCCTTACTGCGAAATTCTGGTGCAACGCCCTGTAAGCGGTCTGGGTGATATTCACGTGTTCGTTCATTAAGAGACTGCTTTAGTTCTTCGGGAGTAGCTTCTTGAGCCACGCCTGCAACGGCATACAAATCAACAATATAATCAATACCTTCTTTGGGGTCGTAAGACATTCATAGCTCCTTTATATTCTGAGTATATTTTATGCTATACCTTTCTCTGATAGCAAGCATAAGAACTAACAGGGGTAGCGGTGTTATAATATAGTCAGATTACCATGTTGTATACACCTGAATTTATCACCAGCCTACCTAAGCCTTTACCTTTCAAGAATCCTTGGCTGGTAGGTCTATGCAATTTCAAGAATAGCACCAAGACCCGTGAGCTTATTGAGAAGTGGTACGATGAATTACCAGATGACATAAAGCCTAGATTTACAGCAAAGCTTTTAAGCACTGATGACGAAGTATTTATCCCAGCCTTTCACGAACTAGTAATCTACCGCTACTGCATAGAAGAAGGCTGGGACGTTGAGTATGAACCAGAACTAGAAAACGGACTTACACCTGACCTTATAGTAGACACCAAAAAATGGGGCAAAATAGCGGTTGAAGTAACTACTGTTTTTGATGCCGACGGTATCAAGCTTGGCGAAAGACGAAGAGATAGCCTGACTCAAAAAGTTGCTCTAATAGATACCAAAAAAGTATTAGAAATCACTCATCACGGTTATCCCGAATCAAACTATAAGCCAGCACGGGCAGTCACAAAGGTGAAAGCTTGGCTAGATTCCATAGGTGATGATGGCAATCACAAGATGACGTTTGATGAGTACGGTTGTCGGTTCACGATTAGCGTTGATAAGCGGGTTCAAACTTTTAAGCCAAGTGTAGGTTGTGTGTTTTCCGAGTATAATGATGTCAGTAACGTGCCAGACTACACTGGCAGAATCAAGAAAAAGCTAAACCAAAAGCGTATGAAGTACAGCTCTAAGAGTATTGGCATACCGCTCGTTATTGTGCTTGCAGATGGTGTTGGACAAGTAAGAGTCGATGAGCATGCAGTCGACAAGGCACTGTTCGGGCAATTCACATTTACTTGGTTCACTGACAGCGATAAGCCAGGACAGTTTGGTCGTGATAGGTCGGGACACTTCACGCCTAGCAATGACCCAAAGGGTGATTGGTTTGGTAAAAATACGGGTATTTCAGGCGTACTATTTAGCTCTTATAAGGGCGACGGAAATTTCCAAATGCAACTCTTCCATAACCCCGTTGCAACCATTCCAGTATCTTTTGAGCCATTTAAGATTATGCCCCAGCTAGTCCTCGCCGAGCAAAAACCTCACATCACAATGAAGTGGGCAATAAACAAACATGATAATTACATAGAAGACCCAGAGAATCAGCGGGTTACCTTTAATTAGCTTGTACGCTTCCTGGACGCTCCTAATGCGTTACAGAGGGTATTCCCGTTCATCTTTTACTTGCCTTCAAAGCCATGCAACCACTCCCAATTTTTTTTCCATTATTCGTCTTTTTCTGACACCGATTGTCTTAAGAACTCAGCCAACGCAAGGGTGTTTACTAGTAAACTGTCAGAAAACTCATGACTAACTTGTTCTGGTTGCTCTTAGCGGTAGCCATTGTCTCGGCGAACACTTCATTGCTGTTCAAGTGATGGTAATATGACTGACGACTAATGCGAACATAACGGGTAGCTTCGGTCACTGTTGCGTTGTGCTGTATTGCGTCTGCCAACTTGATAGTAACTCTGTAGTCTACCTTTAATGGTCTGCCTACGGGCTTTCTTGTTGCCATGTGATTCCTTCGTTCTTGTATAAACCCTCTCTTATAATTATGACAGATGCGATAATACCGATATGGATTTGATTTACCGACAACTTGGGCTTGAAGAAAACGATGAGACAAGGGTCAAAGTTCATCAAACACTATTTTATATAAAAGATAGATTGCGTAACCTCAAAGACAACGGTCCGATCGAAGCAGACGGCCCTCTTGGTTTTATCAACGTTGCTAACAATGCTACTGGTCGCAAAATTGCATCGATTCTAGAGACCCTAGCAGAACATAAAATCATACAGTACCAGCCAATCAAGAGTGAGCCTGTACTGTTATTTAGGATATTTGTTACAAATCGGTACAAACTAGAGCTATTGTTCGCGGAACTAAAATGGATGGTTGTACCAGAGAACAAACAGAGCACCAAACCCACTATCGACAATCTCGCCTGCTACGACCCACAGTCAGGGCGTGGATTAGTGAACGGTAATCCAGTGTACCTAATAGGCAGGAGTAAAAAATTATTCAAAGTCTTATCTAGTTCGTCTCCTAACCCCGTATCCAAAAAAGACCTTGAAGCTATAGCAAGGCACGACCACAAAGGCGATGACTTGAAGTATGCCATGAACGATTCGTTCAGTGCGTTACGAAAAGCGTGCAAGGTCGACAAGTCGGTTATATTTCTGCGTGAAGACGGTGGCCGACTCAATGCCAAGGTATTCCCACTCGCAATCCAATTATTTGATAACACCTTTGGTGCAGAAGAAATTATCCTCAAAACAGCCGAAGAAGTTAGATACCGAATAATACCAAAATCACCTCTGTAACCCTAGCCTAATCTACCTAAATATCTAGGTCTTTTCGCCATATGCTAGTCGCATGAGCGAAACTCAGCAGCGAAAGCAAATATCAAATAAGGAGTACGAAAGGGCTTTTAGTGAGTTCGCTGCTTTTCTTCTCGCTCAGTACAAGAAGAAGAAACAATCAGACCTGACCAGTGAACCGAATAAGGAAATTGGACAGATTGATAATAATGTTTCATAGATATATAATTAACGAAGGAGAATAAAATGACTACTACTAAAGAAAAGGCGATAGCACTGTGCTGTGTATCGACACAGGGACAAGCAAATGACGGCAATCTTGTGCCTCAACAAGAAAATGTACAAAGAGCAGCCGACACATTAGGTGTAGACCTCGTAAAGGTCTGGGCTTTAGCAGTTTCAAGTCGTAAGGGTAAGAACCTCAAGCGTAAAGACCTGATTGAGATGCTTGAATACTGCAAGCGTTACAAATCGGTAAAGTACCTGATTGTAGACGAAGTAGACCGCTTTATGCGTTCTATCGAAGAGTATTACTGGTGGAAGATGGAATTCAAACGCATCAACGTTCGCCTCGTACACGCTAACCGCCCAGACATTGACCCTGATGACGACCGTACCGTGTTCGATGAGCTGATTGACGTGTATCGTGCCGAGCAAAGCAACAACGAGCGTATACACAAAACGCCAGAGAAAATGATGGCAAAGATAAGAGCTGGTTACTACCCAAGCAATCCTCATACTGGCTACAAGACTTCTGATGTTCCTGGCTTGCACGTACCCGACGAGCCAAATTGGTCGGCTATGCGTAATGCTTTTATGGCTATGATTGCGGGGGAGTGCGATATTAGTGAGGGTCTGAAACTCGCTACACAGGACGGTCTCCGCACAAAGAACTATGGACCAAAAGCAGTTGGCGGCAAGACCATCGACATGTATCGCTGGAAAGCACTCATGTGTGATCCATACTTCTGCGGAGTAGTGTTTCTAAGCGATTGGCCAGAGCGTAATGTTAACGGCTTACATAAACCTATGATCACACCAGAAGAACACGAAATACTGGTTGCGATAGCCAATAACAAAGGTAAACGTTTCATTGTGGATCGTAATAATCCCGAATTCCTGCTTTCTAATGAAGCTGAGTGCACTGATTGCGTACTTGCCAATAAATCAAACCCACGTCTGGTTGGCTACTGGCAAAATAATGGTGCGAAGAAAAACTTCAAGCGTTATCGTCGCTACCGTTGCCGTGTATGCAACTTAGGAGTGAGGCAGGAAGCGTTCCATTCTGGGATAACTGAGGAGCTGACGAAGCTCCTCCTCTCTGACGAGCAACGTGACAAGCTCAAGCAACACATGCGTAAGGTTTGGTCTACTTACGAGGTTGAACGTATGGAGAGGGCTAGGATAGCTTTCGGCAGGGTTCAGATTCTTAAAGACAAGAAGAACGTTGCTATGGATAGTTACCTCGCCGAGCAAGATTTGGAAATGAAGCAAGACATCAAGAATAAATTCGAGGCTCTGAAACAAGAAATTGTTGAAGCTGAAAAGGCTGTAACAGAAGCTCAAAACTTCGAGAAAGACTTTGACGAGTTCATTATCTACGCTTTCGACATCATGGATAACTTAGGTACGAAATGGTGGCTGCAAGACAAGCCAACCATGCGCGTATATAAACAAATGCTTTTTCCAAGCGGAATACAGCTTTCACCAGACAAAAAAGTTTATATACCAGAAATCAGTGTTATTTACAGATACGGTAGTACTAAAAAAGCCCCCGAAGGGGCTGATATTACTAGACTGGAGGGTCCAGTGGGACTTGAACCCACGACACCCTGCTTAAAAGGCAGGTGCTCTAACCGGCTGAGCTATGGACCCATATCTCTCATATGGACGGTTACTGTTTTGTTTTTACTTGCCAACTGGAATAATTGAGCGAGTTCAAAACAGTGCTTATTTTCCCTGATTTTCCCCTGTTTGTCAATGGATTAACAGATTATTGTGAATGTTTTTTGTGGTGCTTATCGTGATGTTTTGGTTTTGTAGCCCAAAGGCTTAAGACGCTTGCAAACAAACCAGCTGCTGCGGCGAGCCCAAAATATGGGCTTACAAACCCATATAAGTTTGATTCAATAACTTTTTGCTGTGTATCGTAGGGCAGCATTGCAGCGACGAAATAGACCAACAAAACACCAGCAGCTACGGCTGGAACTATCTGAAACACCACACCACTCGCTTTAACGCTCCCTTTCAGCCCAAGTAAAAGTACTAAAGGCGCAATGACTAATAAAAATATCTGCACGATTGATGCAGTTGGTAGGCCTGTACTTACAATCGAGTTCACGATTTGTGTAACATCACTCGCGACAAATTTACTTACCAGTGCGCCTGCAATAAGCGTCAAAAATATAGCGACTGCGTTTACTCTTAAAAACAAAGATAGTGCAACGAGTATACCCGCGCAGATAAGCAGTATTAGTGTTGGATCCATAGCATAAGCATAACACTTTGATTACAGGCTACAAACGTACTGTATCTCCGACTTTAACACCGGCCGCCTGCAACGAACCAGCGTTCACTTCTAGCACGTAACGTGCATCAGTGTCTGGCATAAACGCATTCGGGAACGTGTCAGGAGTGATATTTTCGCGCATATAGACAACTTTGCCGCTGCTATCCAACCAAGCCATATCAAGATTAAATCGCATTTTGAGCATCCACATTTGCCACTTGCCATCCTGCTTAAAATCAAAAAGCATTCCATGGTTTGCGGGCATACTATCGCGCTCACTCAAGCCCTGTTCTCGCTCACTTACGGTATCGGCAATTTCAACCGTATAGCTTTGGTTCCCGGCAGTAACAATATTACCAGTTTCGTGCAGTGTAACCTTTAACCACAAACCTATAACGACAAATAATATCGTTATAATTCCAATGATAAATATGGGAAGCGCTAAGCTGTTACGCGCCGACGCGGTCTTTGCGGTTTCGTTGTTTGGCATTTCGTTCTACATATTCGATTATTTTTGTTGCAACATCACGCCCGGTGATTTTTTCAATGCCAAAACCAGGGCTCGAATTAACTTCAAGTACGAGCGGGCCACGCTCGCTACGCATCATATCGACACCACAAATATGGAGGCCCATTGCACGCGCAGCCTTGAGCGCTGTCTTTATCTCTTCATCACTTAATTTGACAACCTTACCTTCACCACCTTGGTGGAGGTTTGAACGAAAATCATCGTCAAGACTCTGGCGCATATAGCTCGCAACAACACGGTTGCCAACTACAAATGCACGGATATCAACACCGGCTGATTCTTTTACAAATTCTTGCACTAAAAAGTTCACACCTTCAACATAAAATGCCTGCATAACCGCTTGTGCCGCTTTTTTGGTTTCTGCAAGCACAACACCATTACCGTGTGTTCCACGGGCAACTTTGATAATGAGTGGCGTACCACCTGCTTTTTCAATAACGTCTTCAAGATCGGCAGTTTCACGGGCAAACACGGTCTTCGGGATATCGACACCGGCTTTTGCAAGGAGCTGGTAGCTGCGCAACTTATCGCGCGAACGGTTGATTGCTATCGAGCTGGCAGTCGTATACACACCCTGCATTTCAAACTGGCGCACGACAGCCGTACCATACTTGGTATAGCTCTGCGCAATACGTGGCACAATAACGTCAAACCCCGTAAGTGGTTCACCCTTATAGTGAACAACAGGATTATTTTTTTCGAGCGTTACATAGCATTTTGCGTAATTAATAATGCGTACTTTGTGACCGCGCTCTTTGGCAACAGCCTTAAGGCGCTGAGTAGAATAATTTGCACCACCCTTTGAAAGGATAGCTATCTTCAATTGGTTAGTTGCTGCCACGTTTGGTCTCCTTAATAAGCTTTTGCAGCTCAGATGATTTCTGCTTTTCAAGTGTTGTGAGCGGTTTTCCGCTACTCACATCTACAACGAATTTTGAACTTAAAAGCTTGCGACCTAATAATATTGGGTAGGTTTTTGTTGAACGCTCTGCAAGTGAGAACGTGCCCCTAATTGTACGCCCGTTTACCTGAATTTTAAGCTTAATTTTATAGCGTATATCTCGATGGCCAGTAGAACTCTCAACGACGACTTGTTGATAACTGCCCTTTTCGTACGTAAAAACTTCACCGGTGTAAAGTGGGTGAGCTTCTCCTAAAAACGTCACTTTGAGCGAATTATCGCTCGCAAGCGCCGCCTGTGCCCAAATGGCACTAGAATCGGCGCCTGTATCAACCTTTGCATGTACTTTTAACAGATTGATTTCAGGGAAATCAACTATTTCTGCACGGCCAATAGTGGTTAAGGTTTTTTGCATTTGTTATACTATAACACAAATTATTGTTTATTTCAAGAAGTTAATCCCGAAAAAGCTCGGCATAAACCTTGATCTTCTCTTCGGTGAAGGCGCCGGTGCTTACTTGTGGGCTGGCATTTACCTCTAAAATATATGGTTTGTTATCTGTTGTGCGAAACATAATATCCACACCAGCGATTTCTCTTTTGAATAACGCGGCACTTGCAAGTGCCATTTCGGTTGCTTTTGCATCTAGTGTCTGCGGGTCTATGAGGCTGGCTCCTGCACCTTGCGAGGTGTTGTTTAGGTGCGTGTCATCTGATGTACGACGACGCTCGATGACTAACCGCACCACTCCACCGACAATAAGCACACGTAAATCATATTCATTTGGAATCATTTCTTGGCAAACAAAACTCACTTCTTGGTACTGCGAAACGATAGCTTCGAGCTCAGCTTTGGTACGCACCACAAAGTTGCAATCACCGCCCTTGCCATCGATTGCCTTACAAACAAAACCGTCGCCAAGAACTTCGCATATGCGGTCATAATTTGATACCAGTAAAGTGGTATCCATATAGAGTGTATGAGGAATCGAAAAACTACTGCGAGATAAGCGGGCATACTGCGATAGCTTACTAAACGAAATATAGTTTTGAAGTTCGCTGCATACAAATCGAATATTATTTAGGCTCAAAAATTCGGCAATACTGGTTGCGACTTCGGTATAGCGGTAGTACGACTTAAAATATACTAAATCGTAGGTTTTAAACGATACGTGCGAGCTATTGTGGCGCACATCAAAGTTATCTTCTGAAAGTTCAAATTCAATATTATTGTAATGTTCCGTCGTGAGTTCAAATTCAGCGCCAAGCTCGGCCTGAATCTCTGAGCGAAACTTCTCGAGTGCCACAATATTATCAGGCGTTTCGGCTGATGATAAAATTAGAACCTTTTTCATTCAATTGTCTCCTTATCTAGAAATTCACGTAAAACCTTTTCTGCTATTTCGATGAACTTATCGATAGGGAAATTTTCTGCGTGTGATTGTAGTAAACCAAACGAATGCAAAGTAACCAAGTCTTTTATGCCAAAGGCGCACTCTGCGGTGAGCATATCTACCGTTGGTTTTTTTGCTTTTTCCAGTGCCGAAGTAATAATCCCTGTTTCGGCATAATTGAGTGCTTGACTATCAAAACCACCCCGCCGACGGGTCAACCGTTTAACGCGTCCGACGGAATCTGCCAAGGCTTTTTTGGTATTAGCTTCTGGGTTACTTTCCATGTAACTCTCATAAAAAGCTTTGATTGCTGTCGGTTCAGATCCGCCTGATTCAAGTGTTTGCATTGCCATTAAGTAATGGGGATTATCTTGGCGTTCTTGCCCAAAAAGACGCGCCTGCACAATGCGCTCAGTCATAATGGCACCGGCTTCTTTTAGTACTAGAAAACCTTTACCATTCAATTCTCTGCCTATCGTTAGGGCGTCGGGGTTATTCCGAATATTGTCTGCCTGAAAGACGTGCATAAGCTCGTGCGCTAAGCCCGAAATTACACCAATCGGGGGATTCACTTCGGTTAAAGTTCGCATAAACGCCCCCGGTATTTCAAAAACTCCCTCAGGATCTTCGGCGCCCATAGCATCAGTATTATCTTTGCGAACAACAACCTGCCACTTTCCATCCGCTGCACGTTCTGGGCGATCAATTACATAGGTCGATTCGGGTTCGTCGCTCAATTTGTCGAACTCAATTAAGAAATATTTAACGAGCGCCTGCATTTGCTCGGCATTACAGGTTATTGCGCTCAGTTTTTCAATTTCTTCCGGTCTAAATATTGGATTTTGAAGATCCTCGTGTTTTTCTGGCCTAACTGAGCTTTCTTCGAACAGTTCAACCAGCTCAGGGCTGATGGTTGAGAAATTATCCTCAGATATTGCAACGCCATTTCGAACAAAATCGAGGCGCCTCACAAACTTCATACGAGCTTCTTCATCTTTTGAAAAATCGACATGTGCCAGCAACTTCCACGTTTCTTGGAGCGCCGCCATAGAAATATCTTTTTGTGGTTGTGATAGGTGCTGAACCTGATTCCAGTATTCGATCATATCTGGGTAGACGGTCGCGAGCTCGCTATTTACTCGCTTTAAGTAAATTTCAAGAATTACCTTTTTGGCATCATAGGCTAAATCATTCGGATAATCCTCTTGCTTATGACGAACATCTTGGCTTACAGTCGTTAAAAAGTTTTTATACTCAACCAGTCCTTTTGTTCGGCGAATAAGTTTGGTGCCATCATTAAATACAACTAGGCGGGCCGTGTCGGGTTCTTCACCACCTTCAAATACAAAAGCACCCATTGCCGATCTAAAATGCTCAAAACTTTCTTTTTCTATCTTTTTTAAAAGTTTGCTGTCACCGTTCATGGCTATGAGTGATAAAAAACTATAAGGATCATCGTGTAATCTATCGGGGTTATAGCCATTTTCAACACAATAATCATAGACGAGCGGGCTTGTAAGCGCATAGGTTAGACCGATTTGGAACTTATTACCAAAATAGCTCGTTTGGTTAACGAGTTCTGCGAGGCTTTCACCGTTGGGTAAGTTGGCAGTTATAATACGATGCTTATCGACATGGTAGCGAGCCGCCATAAGCTCACTTTCAAACTCTAATACGTCGGTTTTTTGCTCGGCATTAAGTTCATGTTCAGGTGCTGAATCAAGTTTAGCAATGTCGCCAACAACATCTTGTCCGGCCCTGCTTTCGTATAGTTGTATTTCGGATACTGGTTTGTGTGATTCGGTCATTTAGCTGTTTGCTTTAACGACTCTGTAAAAGATCCCACCAATTACTAGCAATAGAATTACTAGTATCATTACAATCATCGTTATAAACCCTTTTTGATTTTTTGTTCCCATTTGCTATATATAATACCAAAAAACGTAAGCTTTGTTTTACAAATCTACTGCAATTTAGCTAAAAATGCCTTTTTTGCCTGATTCTTTTTGAAATTGTTCGAGTAGTTCTTTTTGCTTTTTGCTGAGCTTAGTTGGAGTATCGACTTCAAGCGTGACAATATGTGCGCCGCGGCTATCACCCCGTGGGTGTTTTACGCCGTGGTTACTAAGCTTAAAGTCACTACCGCTTTGGGTGCCTGCGGGAACCTTCATAGTTACTTTACCATCGACGGTTTCTACATCTATTTCTCCGCCAAGCGCTGCGGTAACCATATCAATTGATTCATAACTTAAAATGAGATCACCTTCGCGGGTGAACTTTTTATGAGCCTTAACTCGAATATGCACGTATAAATCGCCCTTAGGGCCGCCCTGAATTGCTTCACCATATTCGCGCAAACGAATAGTAGAGCCATCGTCGATTCCAGAGGGAATTTTGAGCTCAACTTTCTGCTCTTTCTTCTTTACGCCGCTACCGCCACATACTGAACAGTCTTTTTCAGGCTTCTTACCGGTACCTCTACAATCATCACAAACAGCCGCTTGCTGAATGTTACCCAAAATAGTGCGCATTACGCGTACTACTTGGCCGCTACCTTTACACGTAGGGCACGTTTTAAGCTCGTAGCCCGGTTCTGCCCCCTGGCCCTTACAGTGTTCACATTGACTTTCTAAGTTGAGTTTTAGGGTCTTTTCCACACCAAAAACGGCTTCTTCAAATGTTAAGTCTATGCTCGTTTCGACATCTCGACCACGTCGTGATTGTTGCCTTTGCTGGCCACCAAAGAATCCACCAAACATGTCGCCTAAATCGCCAAAATCAAAATTAATGTTTTGACCCTGCGCGCCACCAAAACCTTCAAACGGATTTCCACCGCCGCCACCAGAAGCGCCACCAACACCGGCATTACCAAACTGATCATAGCGCTGGCGCTTTTCGCTGTCTTTTAGCACTTCGTAAGCTTCGTTAATTTCTTTAAATTTAGATTCGTCACCGCCCTCTTTATCGGGGTGGTGTTGCACAGCTAAACGGCGGAACGCTTTTTTAATTTCGTCCGCCGAGGCGCCTTTTGCAACGCCTAATACTTCGTAATAATCTCTTTTAGCCATTTAAGCTTTGTCCATTTTTCCGTTTTTTAAATAGAGTTCCAGATTATCATAATCTTCTTGATTCGGCGCAGTTAAGCCATTATTAATTTGAAAATCTGTGTTTTCGCTAAACTCTTTTGCAGACTCATCTGAGAATTTTTCGTGAGCTAGATTTCGGACAATCCCCAATATAGTGCCACTTCCATGGAACATATAGAGTTCAAGTGGAAACCTTTGAAGTTCTGGGAGAATCCGCAATCCAGCCCGAAGTTCGTAGTAAGGTGGCGAGATATTCTTACTTTTAGGTAAAACTACGTTAAGTAATGTGAACTTTCCCAAAAGCGGCGAAACCCAGTTAACTCTTTCACCAATGTTTGGTACAAGCTCATTTGCGCTGTGAGCAATAAATTCTTGCTGCGGATTTATTGCTCGCTTACGCTTGAACATACTATTTTGCTTTCTTCTTGTCTTCTTTTTTCTCTTCGTCGACTACTTCGCCTTCTACTGGTTCGTCTTCTTTCTTTTCTGTATCATCGGCTGGAGCTTCGGCGTTTTCGTATAGCTTTGCGCCGATAGGCATGATTTTATCAGTCAGTTCTTTACCAGCTTTTTCGAGCTCGTCTTTATCGGTGCTTTCGACTTTACCTTTGGCTTCGGTTACAGCGTCATCAAGTGCTTTCTTATCGTCGTCACTTAACTTATCACCGTTATCATTCTTGAGCTTTTCTGCTTGGTAAATAGCGTTTTCCAGTGTGTTACGTGCATCCACAGCATCGCGCTTTTTCTTGTCTTCTTCGGCATGAGCTTCGGCCTCTTTTTGCGCTTTTGCAACATCACCTTTACTTAAGTTGCCACTATTCTGAATCGTAATACTCTGTTCTTTGCCAGTACCCTTATCTTTTGCAGTGACATTTAAAATACCGTTTGCATCGAGGTTAAAGGTAACTTCGACCTGCGGTACGCCGCGTGGCGCTGGTGCAATGCCGTCGAGCAAAAAACGACCAAGGCTTTTGTTGTCGGCAGCCATTTCTCGCTCACCTTGCAGTACATGAATTTCAACTTGTGGCTGGTTATCTGCCGCCGTACTAAAGGTTTCGCTCTTACTGCTCGGAATCGTGGTGTTTCGCTCGATAAGCTTGGTACTTACGCCACCCATGGTTTCGATACCAAGGCTCAGTGGGGTTACGTCTAGGAGTAATACGTCCTTAACGTCACCAGCAAGCACGCCACCTTGGATAGCTGCGCCAACGGCAACGACTTCGTCTGGGTTTACGCCCTTCATAGGCTCTTTGCCAAAAATCTTTTGGACTTTTTCTTGAACGCTAGGCATACGAGTCATACCACCGACGAGTACCACAGCATCAATATCGCTGGCTTTGAGGCCTGCGTCTTTGAGCGCCTTTTCACATGGGCCGGCAGTGCGGTCAACTAAATCGCCAACAAGACTTTCGAGCTTTGCGCGGGTCAGCTTAAGTTCAAAATGAACAGGGCCATCGGCAGTAGCAGTCAAGAACGGTAGGTTAATATCTACTTCGTTCGTTGTACTGAGTTCAATCTTAGCTTTTTCGGCTTCGTCGCGTAAACGCTGCATTGCAGCTTTGTCGTCGGTAAGTTCTTGGCCATGCTCTTTTTTAAATTCATCAAGTAAGTGGTTTACGATTACGCGGTCAAAGTCGGCACCACCTAAGTGGGTATCGCCGTTAGTACTTTTAACTTCAAATACCCCATCGCCGAGTTCCAGGATAGATACGTCGAACGTACCACCACCAAGGTCATACACGGCAATCTTTTCGTCTTTACCGTTCTTTTCAAGTCCGTAGGCAAGTGCCGCGGCTGTTGGTTCGTTAATAATACGCTTAACTTCGAGGCCAGCAATTTTACCCGCATCTTTCGTTGCGTGGCGCTGTGCGTCATCAAAGTAGGCAGGTACCGTAATAACTGCTTCAGTTACCGGTTGGCCTAAAAAGGCTTCGGCATCAGCTTTGAGCTTACTCAGTACCATGGCGCTCAACTCTTCGGCGCTATATTCTTTATCACCCATTTTAACTTTTACGCTGGTACCGCTCTTAACGATTTCGTAGCCCATAAGCTTAATATCGCGCTGGACTTCTTTATCTTCCCAACGGCGACCAATAAGCCGCTTCATTTCGTAGACAGTATTGCTTGGGTTGGTTACAGACTGGCGCCTGGCAACTTGACCAACAAGACGTTCGCCGGTTTTATTAACAGCCACAACACTTGGTGTGGTGCGGTTGCCTTCTGCGTTTGCAATAATTTCAGGTTTCCCGCCTTCCATTACTGCCATTGCGCTGTTGGTTGTTCCTAAATCGATTCCTATAATTTTTCCCATAATTTGTACTCCTCTAATTCTTAGTAACTTTTACCATTGCATGGCGGATTATTTGATCCCCAAACTGATACCCAGGTTGCAAAACGGCACTTAGTACCTCCGTTTCACCTTCGCCTTCATCTACGGCAATGGCATCATGTTTTTGCGGGTCAAATTGTTCACCAACAACACCAATTTTATGTAAACCAATTGCTGCAAGCTGCTGCTCGAGCTGCCCTGCTACTGCACCAACACCTTTTACCCAAGCGTGATCTTTAATATCAGCTGGTTCATGGGCGATTGCGCGCTCGATATTATCGAGTACTGGTAGTAAGGCCGTGACGGCCTGCTCTTTACCAGCAGCCACAGCCCGTACCCGCTCTTCTTCACTACGGCGCTTAAAGTTAATAAACTCAGCTTGTAGACGCTGTAAATCAGCGGTTAATTCTGCAATTTGCTCGTCTTTGGTTGGTTTCTTTGCTTTTGTCATTATTAAATCCTTGGGGTATGTAATGCTTTTTCTAAACTTTTACCGGTGTACTGCACCAGTGCCATAACTTCGCGGTAACTCTGCCGCTTAGGGCCAACAACACCAATGTAGCTACTGTCGCTATAAGGGCTACGGAACTTGCTGACGATTAAGGTACAGCCACTGGTCTTACCAATCGGGTTTTCGGCCCCAATATAGACACTGAGCGGTTCGTTCGGTGCGGCTTCGCGCAACCAAGGTTCTAGGTTATCGAGTAGTTGCGCAACTTCGTGCACAGCGTTGGTACCAATAAATTCTGGTTGCCCGAACAAATTCGACAAACCACTCATGTACAGTTGATTACCGATAGTAGCGATACCGAGGTTATGCGTAATTTCAACCAGACTATCGACAGCGGATTTGATAGCCTGAGCTGATTCACCTGCGCCATTTACACGGACATCAATCGCTCTCGCATTGCGATTCATGGGTAAAGCTGGCACATTATCAGTTTGCTCGGTTACATTGTTAACGTAAGCGCGGTAGCCTTTGTCGGTTGGGATTCTACCCGATGACGTATGCGGCTGCTCGATATAACCCATTTCTTCTAATCGGGCCATTTCTGCACGAATAGTGGCCGACGAAACGCCAAACATTTTGGCAAGTAAAACAGACCCAACAGGAGCCGCTACTTCGGCATACTGTTCTACTACTGCGTGTAATATTAGTGCTTGTCTTGGTGTCATATGTTGTCACTCACATTAGCGAAGCGCTAACTATTACTAGTGTACCTAAATTGGCACTCACGTGTCAAGAGTGCTAATTAAGGATTTTATCCCCGTTATTTATATTCTTGTTGAATTTATGAGTCCGAGAGCCTGCTTAAACAATGCTACAACGGCATAGGGGCTGCCCTCGACAATACCGTGAGGAGCTTTTTTAAGTATAACCGCGTTGTATCCTGGTGTTTTTTTGGCAAGTTCAACGGCCACATCTGTATCTGCAAATGTGCTCCCGCTGGCTCTAAAATCAACAATCTGTACACCGTTTTCAGCGGCCGCTTGTACATCTTTTGGGAGACCAGACTTAGCGATAGCCTGGGCGCGCGCAACAAGGTTTCGTTTAAAAATATTCATCAAACCAGAGCTTACAAGTTTTTTACTATCAATATCTGTATGTGCTTGCGCCATTAATCTATCAGGAGTATTTTCAAGTACCTGTTTTTGGCCTTCGGCTTCATCTACAGCAAACTTTTTTGCAAAGGTTAAAAATGGTTGCTCTTTAGTGCCAGGGGGATCGATGGTAACCGCTGTGCTTACACCAATTTTTTCGGCGAGAGAAATTGCCATGCGGCCACCTTCGCTTATGCCCAAGAATGCACTAAATTCAAGACCTGTCGTTTCAATGGCTCCGGCTATTTGCTCTGCCATGGGCTCGAAGCTGCCCGACTCAACCATTCCTTTACGTCGTTCTTTCGTAAGCTTTGTAGACTCACCCATTCCAGGTGTCACAATAAACACAATTTCGTGTTCGGGATACTCCAAGGCCAACGCTTCGACAATGGCTTGTTCGTTTGCCCATTCGGCATCAGTTAACCATGAAGTCATAACACCGATAGTGCCTGCATCTGCACCTTTATTTACGACGCGAAGTTCAACTTGTAGTCCAGGCTCTTTATCTGACTTTGCAATCCAGTGTTTTTCGTATTCGTGAGATATCCTTGTTATATCTTCGCTGCGTGCATCGCGAACGGCATCAATATCTACATAGTGCGTACGAACTGCCTCGTCTGAGCCTTTGGGGGCAGCAATATGCTTTGCATGATGTTCTGGAGTCGAAGGCACAAGCCATAGACTAAGAGGTAGCTCACCGTTGCTACTAACCCATATTTGATTAGTGGTGACTTCGTCAAAATGTGGATTTATTTTTTCGGTTTTGCTCATACAATAATTTTACACAATTTTGCTATTTTGTCAATGTGCTTATGCTGCTATTACTTGAGCCATTTTTCGATATCAATGAGGAGTTGTTGGGCATGCCCGTGCGCTGCTAGTTGCTCTGCCTCGCCAAACGATTTCATGAGGATATGTTGGTGGAGCTCTTCTATGGTGAGCTTTAAATCCCAGTTAATTATGAACTTAAAATAGCCCCGCTGGAGTGACAGCTGAATTTCTTCTGCAGCACTTATGAGTCGCCGACGTTTTTCTGCTGGGTCCATCGCACCACGGCCATCAAGACGCTTCATCCATTCTGCAAAGTTGGGCGGTAGTACAAATACCGGTACCGTTGTATCGCTATAACTCATAATGCTATCGGCGCCGTGTATGTCAACATCAGTAATCATTACCCTGTTACTTTTTGAGCCTTGACGCATTTCGTTGAGGCTAATACCAGATACTTGTTGATTGTGAATAACGGCGGCCTCAATGTAAGCGCCATTTTTAAGGCCTTGCAAAAACTCATCTTCACTCTTAAACCAATATTCTTCGCCACTTCGTTCAGGTACACCATTATTGATGCGCGGTCGCCGCGTAGTATCAGAAATTACATAGTAATACTTACCGGTCATAATCAGGTTTTTGATAATAGTATTGCGCCCTGCGGCAGTTGGGGCTGCCAAAATAACAAACTGATGGTTTTGCAATAAATCCAAAAGCTCAAGGCTCGGCTTATACGTTTTTAGAATGCGCTGAAAGTCAGTTAAATGTTTTAGTGGCGATGAATCATCGAACATAGATATACTATAACGTATGAAAGCACCAAATTTTTCGCTCCCCGACCAAAACAACAACGTTCATGCGCTTGCCCAATATGCCGGCAAATGGGTAATCGTATACTTTTATCCAAAAGATGCCACACCGGGCTGCACCAAAGAAGCCTGTAATTTTAGAGACGGCCGCCAAGTATTAAAAGATGCAGGCGCGGTAGTTCTAGGTATTTCAAAAGATACTGTTGCAAGCCACAAAAAATTTGCTGATAAGCACAACTTAAACTTCACCCTACTCAGTGACACGAGTACTGAAACGATTCAAGCTTATGGCGCTTGGGCGCAAAAAAAGTTTATGGGGCGCGAATATATGGGCATAAACCGTAATACGTACTTAATTAACCCTGAAGGCGACATTGCTAAAACGTACGAAGGCGTAAATCCACTGACCCACGTTGGTGAATTACTCAAAGATTTAAAAACACTCCAAAAATAAGCAATATTCTCATCTGTTAGGCATATAAATAAAAGGATTTACAAGCTACGGCTATGAGAATTGCTGTAGCTAATCCCCGTTACCCATCTACCATTCCCCAATCCCCTTGTAGCTAATCGCGTTTGAGCATTACTGTGAAGGCCTCGGCTGGGATATCTACTTTACCAAAACGTTTCATGCGTTTTTTGCCTTTGGCTTGTTTGGCGAGCACCTTTTTCTTACGCGAAACATCACCACCGTATAGTCCAGTGGTTACATCTTTGCGGTAAGCGCTTAAATCTTCGCGGGCAATAAATCGGCCTCCGACGGCAGCCTGCAAGGCAACCTGAAAGTTCTGGCGCGGGATAACATCTTTGAGCTTTTTTACTGTGATACGGCCAAGGCTATCGGCTTCAGATTTATGTACCATAATACTGAGCGCATCAACTCGGTCTCCGGCAATGTAAAAATCGAGACGCACGAGTTCTTGGGTGCGGTAGTTGTGCAATTCGTAATTGAACGAGCCATAGCCACTGGTGATGCTTTTAAGCTGATCATAAAAGTCAGTGAGCAAGTTTGCTAGTGGTGCGTCAAAGCTAACGAGTGCTAGCTGAGCATCAACATAGCTCAGGTTTTTGTGGATACCCCGTTTGCTTACAATAAGTTGAATAACTGCCCCCACATAATCTTTTGGGCACACAACTTCACCCTTAATCCATGGTTCACGAATTTCCGCTATTTTTGCAGGGTCAGGCAAATCGCTGGCGCTCTTAATATCAAGCTCTTCACCCGAAGTCATCAACGCATGATAATCGGTACTTGGGTTCGTAACAACAAGTTCGAGGTTATATTCACGTTCGAGGCGCTCTTTAATGATATCCATGTGTAATAGGCCTAAAAAGCCAATACGCACACCAAAGCCGAGCACTGGCGAATTCTCAGGTTCGAATTGCAGAGCTGAATCACTCAGACTTAACTTTTCGATTGCGTCTTTGAGTAACTGGTAGTTTTCGTTACTGTCAGGAAAAAATCCAGCGTATACAAATGGTTTTACCTCTTTATAGCCAGGTAGAGCTAATGGCGCGGGGCTTTTTTGCAATGTAACGGTATCGCCCACACGAGCTTCTCGGGTGCTCTTTAAGTTCGTAACCACATAGCCGATTTCACCGGTTTTAAGTTCACCGGTTGCGAACATATCTGGTTTTAGGCAACCTACTTCGAGTGCGATACCATTACTACCAGTACCGATCATTTGCATAATGTCGCCTTTTTTCAGGCCTCCATCAAATACACGTAAATACAAAATGACACCACGGTAATCATCGTAGTAGCTATCAAAAATTAAGGCGCGCATTTGAGTAGAATCACCTGTTTTTGGCGCAGGAACTCGTGCAACAATAGCATCTAAAACCTCTGGCACACCCGCGCCTGTTTTTGCTGATATATGTAGAATTTCTTCTTTTTTACAGCCCAATAAGGCGATTACTTCTGCACTCACCCGTTCAACGTCTGCTGCTGGTAAATCAATTTTATTAAGTACCGGAATAATTGTGAGGTCTGCTGCAAGTGCCAAATATACGTTTGCCAGCGTTTGCGCTTGAATGCCTTGACTGGCATCGACAACCAATATGGCCCCTTCGCAAGCTTCGAGGCTACGCGATACTTCGTAGCTAAAGTCGACGTGGCCGGGTGTATCGATAAGGTTTAGTTCGAAGTCGGTGTACTTCATACGTACTGGTGCGAGCTTAATAGTAATACCTTTTTCTCGCTCCAAGTCCATCTTATCGAGCAACTGCGATTTCATATTTCGCTTATCGACCGTTTCGGTAATTTCCATGAGCCTATCAGCCAAGGTACTTTTACCGTGGTCAATATGGGCTATGATACAAAAATTTCTAATATGGTCGAGGCGCATGGTTGCTTATTATAACAGAGGTAGCCCTTCTATGGCTAAATCTTTACTGGTCGGAGTATCATTCGTTTGAGCTTACTCATGACAAAGCGCGCTTCTCGAAGTTCAAAAGCATACGATGCAAGAAGATGCGCCGCAAATACTGAAACCGTAATAATAATTAATTTTGCGATAATCGCTATCCCTTGGTCGGCTGAAGTAAGCGGAAATAGCTGTACGGCAATAAAACCTGCTAAAAGAGAAAAGCCAGTGACAGAAATAATTCGTACAAGGGTTGCCATAAACGTTTTATTAAATAGATTTCTATCGCGCTTAATAATAATTGCAATCAGAATCATATCCTCTGTGAAGGCCACTATACTCTGTGCCAGTGCAAGCCCGACGACTCCGTACGCACCAGGTTTTGATAAGTTATAGGCCAAAAATACATTGAAGCTAATAGTGAACAGCGAAACATAGAGTGGTGTCTTAGTATCTTTGTGCGCATAAAAATAACGCGATAGCATGGTATATAAAATACGAAAGAATATGGCAATACACAAAAAGCCAAAAATAGCGGCGATTTCTCTGTTATCACGAGCAAAAATAATGCGTGCTAAATAACCTCGAGCAAAATAAGACACAATGACAACTGGTAGCGATATCCAAATCATCGTCAAGAACACTCGTCGAAATTCCTTACGGAATAAATCGGCCCGACCCTGTGCCAGCCTATCAGTTAAACGTGGGAAGGCAGCTGTAGAGATGGCATTACCAATAAGCATAATTGGCGCATTGTGCAGCAAGAGAGCATTTTCGTAATTAGTAACCGAACCAATTGCCAGCCGCGACGCAAAGCGGGTTTCGACGATTCCATTGATATAGTCAACGCCTTGGTCAATAGAACGAGCTGGTAAAATTGTAAGCACTTCGCGGAACGATTTATTTTTAAAATCAATTTTTGGCCGGTATTTAAAATTGAGCCCAATCATACCAAAAGCAACGACTCCAAGTTGCAGCATGGCACCAATCGCCACACCAAGGCTCAAGCCAACAATGCCATATTTATCACCAAACAAATATATAGCGGCGATGATTGAGCCATTGTAAAACAGTGGCGCTATTGCCATAAAAAAGAACCGGCCGGTAGATTGTTGAACTGTGGTGAGTACCGTCGATACGGCAAACAAAAAAATGTTAACACTAATAATACGCATAATCGCGACCGACAGATCGAGTTGCTCGGGAGTAAAACCGTTAGCGACCAGCCCCATAATAGGGCGAGCAAAAATAATAATTAAGATTGATGCCAAAAACGATATGATTGCTAAAAAGTTGAGTACATAGGTTGCTACTTCCCAGGCACTTTGTCGGTTCTTTTGCAGGCGTTCACTCAATATCGGCAAAAAAGCCACGCCAAGTGCACCTGAAGCGAGCGTAAAGAATACTAAATCAGGTATTTTAAATGCTGCAAAGTATGCGTCCGACTCAAACGGTACAAAGTTTGCATTGATAAGCTTGGTACGCAAAATACCTAAGAAAATACCTATAAACCCAGCCGCAGCAAGAAGTGTCGCAGCTGAGCCAATTCCGAGTCTTTTGTTAGCGCGACTGAGCAATCGATTCATTTATTGGTTTACCTTAGCAGTAATTATAGGTGTTTATGTTTAGATTCGCGAATCTTAATCCTAGTAGAGAGCTGCTTCTTTCGGCAATCGTGAGCCTTCTAAAAGCGTGAGAACTTCTGGTGCTTCTACTGTTTCTTTATCAAGCAATGCATCTTTCAAGGCTTCGAGATGCTTTTTATTCGCGTTGATAGTGAGGCGAGCTCGTTTTGCTGCTTCACTAATGAGCTCTTCAACTTCTTGGTCGATAAGTTTTGCAGTGTCCTCTGAATAGGTGCGCTCATGCATCATACGATCCATCATCATGCCTTCTTCAACATGGAATACTTGGTCGCGTAATTTTTTACCCATACCTTGGTTGACAACCATTTCACGTGCCAGCTCAGCAGCTTTTTGCAGGTCATTACCGGCACCCGTCGTTACGCGGTCTGGGCCATAAATAACTTCTTCGGCGATGCGGCCACCAAGCATACGCGCCAGCACGTCCTTGTATTCAATAATGCTATGGTAACTTTTATCCTCAGGTGGGATAAACCAGGTTACACCACCGGTACCACCACGAGGAATGATGGTAACTTTGTGAACCATGTCACTATCGGGTAATACGTGGCCGACAATTGCATGCCCTGCTTCGTGATATGCAGTAAGCTCTTTTTCTTTTTCGTTCATTATCTTGTTCTTACGCTCTGGGCCAATCGCAACCTTTTCAAAAGCTTCTGTGACATCTTCACTAGTTATAGTCGTACGATTGTTACGGGCCGCTACAATGGCTGCTTCGTTGGCCATATTGGCAAGATCTGCGCCACTTGAACCAGCTGTTTTAGCAGCCAATGCTTCAAGGTCAACCGATTTTTCAAGTGGCTTCTTGGCAAAATGCACTTTGAGAATGTCGAATCGATCTTTACGATCAGGCAAACCAATACCAACACGTCGGTCAAAACGACCCGGGCGCAAGAGTGCTGGGTCAAGTACATCCATGCGGTTCGTGGCGGCAATAATAATTACATTTTCGCCCTGTTCAAAACCATCCATCTCAACCAAAATTTGGTTCAGCGTCTGCTCACGCTCGTCATGCCCACCACCCATGCCGCTACCACGACGGCGACCAACTGCATCAATTTCATCGATAAAGATAATAGCTGGGGCGTTCTTTTTTGCTTTGCTAAATAAATCTCGCACACGGCTGGCACCAACACCAACAAACATTTCCACAAACTCAGAACCAGAAATACTAAAGTACGGTACACCCGCTTCACCCGCAACAGCACGAGCCATCATTGTTTTACCGGTGCCAGGAGGGCCCACGAGCAGTACACCCTTTGGTATACGAGCACCGACAGCTAAGAACTTTTTAGGATGCTTAAGGAAATCGACAACTTCCTCTAGGTCTTGTTTTGCTTCGCCATTACCGGCCACGTCTTTGAACATAACGGGCTCTTTTTCATTACCATAGAGCTTAGCCGTTGATTTACCAAAGCCCATCGCTTGATTGCCCTGGCCCTGAGCAGAGCGCAACATAAACACCAGTACTAATACAATAATGATGACTGGCAAAAGATTGATCGCAAGTGCTGTCCAGGTAGCGCTATTACTACTGGCAGCCTTAAATTCAACGGTAACGTTCTTATTGGTTAAACCGCCTGGGCCGTAGAGTGTCGCGTTGGCTTCGTTACGTGTTTTCTCAGTCGCTTTGTCTCCGCCCTTTGGTGTGACTTCGATTTTGTCGCCGCTGACCGTCAGCTTACTTATTTCACCGTTATTGGCACGATTAATAATTTCGTTATACGGCTTATCGGCTAGTTTTACAGGCTGATTGTAGCTCAGCAAAAAGACGCCCAAAAACAAAACAATGATGGCAATAAAGCCTACATTTTTAATCAACTTTTTATTCGAGGGTTTGCTCCCCTTCTTAGGTTTCTTATCCATACGGGGCTATTATACCCGAATATTGCAAAATCCCTCACCCCTAAAAAAATATTCTTGGCTTAGTGTAATTACTTTAGGAAGCGAGCTGAGCGTTTTGTGAGAATAATCTTTATCCCAGCGCCCTCAAGTGTCTTACCGTGTGGCACCGTTTTAATCTGTACCGTTAGTCTTTCAACGGTTTTACGATCAACATCCTGGGCGCCGACCTGCCGTAAAATGACTATCAGCATTTCTTTGGCAACAACGTGGGGTAACATGCAAAACCATTGCCGGCTAAGCACCGGCTGGCCTTTGTGCAAGCCGCGCCTCAACCCATTCTGCAGTTCACGATCTAGCTTTTCGTTTATGATTGCTGCTTTTTGTAGTTTTGCGAGCCATTCACTCCTTTGCGGGGGAGTCATCTTGGGCACAATCTCAAGCCTGACTTTATTGCGTAGATATTTAGTATCGAGGTTTGTTTGGTCTTCACGCCAATCAAGTTGGTTAGCCGTCGCGTATGCAATAAGTTCACTTTTAGGTATCTCCAGTAACGGTCGCATCATTGCCTCACGGCTCCTCAGCGACGTTAAGCCATGCCTACCCGTACCTCGCAGTAAATTAATAATGCTCGTTTCGATAACGTCGTCTTGGTGATGCGCCGTTATGACTGCGTCAGCATGGTACTTACTCGTTACCCGGGCTAAAAATTCATAACGGGCTTTACGGGCTTGATCTTCACTCGCGTCGGGGCCTAGGTGAGCCTGCTCTTCTTCAAATGGCAGGTTATAGTGGCCCGCAAGTTGCCGTACAAATTCCGCATCGTCAGCAGAGTTATGTCGAATGCCGTGATCAAAATGCGCAACGATTAGTTTACTATCTGTCTTTGTAAGCAAATTGAGTAGCACAATCGAATCGACACCACCCGAAACCGCCACAATATACGTACCGGTTGGAACTCGTGTTTGTAAATCCATATCGTTACCATCATAGCAAGCTAGTTAAATAGCGCACGGTATGTTCAAATAAATGCATGAAACTTTTTATTGTTATCGTCATCATTTTATTCATGGCAAGCTCTTCGTGGTTTTGGCATCTTAAAACAGTTGACGATCAAAAAAAGAAAGCCGAAATAT
>JBBRSL010000014.1:0-25590 GCA_038245435.1 Saccharimonadales bacterium (SeqCode) | reverse complement strand
TCTACCATATACTGTAGCACCATTCGAACCGGCAATTAAGTGCTCAAAATCGTATTGCAAGTAAATACGCACAGCAGTACTATCAGTACACAAGAAATGAAAAATACAAATAATCAATATTTGGATTCAAGAACAAAGAGGTGCTTAGATATTGCTGTTGCTGGGGCAGCTTTGCCTGCCTACGCAATCGGTGTGGGTGCTTGTGCGCTTATTGATAGTAAACATCCTACACTGACGCACGAACGCGTCACATGCAGTGGCCAGGACTTGGAAATCAAAAAATTGAATACCTCGCTGTTTCGAAGGATGGGTAAACTACTTATATCATCCGGTTTCGATGAAATACCACAAATGATACATGTGCTTAAAGGTTCAATGAGTATTGTCGGTCCGCGAGCAATTACCGCTGAAGACATGGATGGCTTTTTAAACCAACTCCCCCGCACGCTACTCCATGCTTGGCGCGTTACTATGCATGGTGTAAAACCTGGTATTGTGAGCACCTATGCCCTTGCCGAACACGGTGCTGATAATTCCAAAGATAGAGCCCGAATGGATATCTTTGATGCGCAGCAGGCCGGCCTAAAGCATGACCTATATCTGTTAAGTCGGATTGGACGAACATCTACAAAGCCATTACTCGTGCCAGTAGGCGAATTTCTGGAGCCAACCGAGCTTACTTTGGTAGCCGACCTCGAATCTGAACTTGTATTTGAACAGCCGGCTATACCCGAAATTTCAGAAGATGTCGCCTAATAATCCTACTCAGATATAAAACACCGCCTTAGGTGTAAGACGGTGTTTTTGTAATTAAGCTAAGTACTAGGCTTTTTTAGCAGTGACTTGCTTACTTGCGGTGTTTGCTTCGAAAGCAGCAACAACAAGAGCGATACCACTTGCGATAGTACTAAGGCCAATAAGCCATACGAGCGCTAATGCACCACCGGCTGGGTTTGCAAAAATGTAGAAACCAAAGAACGTGTACACGACACCGGCGAAGACTAAGAACCAGTTGTTCTTGCCTTCGAAACCAGCAACGATTTGTAGCATTCCAACGGCAACTGCCCAAATAGCCACAACACTTAATGCGACAAGTGCACTTGCTTGTGGGTGTGAGAATACGTACAAGCCCGCAACAACACTCAAAACACCAATAAGAGCTGAACCAACCCAGTGACCTGAACGGTTAGCAATAGAACCAACGAGCATAACTGCTCCACCGGCAAGAAGGTAAACGCCTAAGATTACCAAGAATGCTTTTAGTGTAATACCTGGCCACGCGATAACGAGTGCACCAAAGATAACTGATAGCGCACCCCAGAGGCCAAGGGCCCATGATGCAGCTTTTAATTCGCTTTGCATATTTAACTCCTTTAGTTGATACCTGCACTATATCACCACTGTTAAAAAATCCAAACCATAAGCATTTTACAATTATTCAGATTTATTTAAGCAATTTGGCGTACAATAAAAGCACAGGGGGATATTATGAATCGTATGAATTCAAAAGTCTTAAAAAGGCTCAAGAACATACATACAAACATAAAATTTACTGTCTATCTACCGCTAGAACCCGGGCCCGAACATACGGCCGCCAACCTGAGCACACTCCATAAAATAGAGTCAATGTTCAGGCAAATACTCGGAAATACAGATTTGAACACGACAGAGCAACAAATAATTATTGATAACGTCATGACACTAGAGGACGAACTCGGCCATCAACTACCTGGCAAGGGCGTTGCAATATTTATATACAATTCGGGTGAGGTAACTATGTATGCCCTACCGTTTAGCCCAGAGCCCGAAATTTACCATGGGCTACTCAGCATTCACCTAGAACCACTTAAGCAGTACTACCAAAAAGCAAAGCCTTATTGGGTGCTTTCGCTCAGTCAAAATGGGTGCCGCCTATTTAAGGGTGATGGCCACTTACTCGAAGCTGTTAAAGACGCTACGCTACAATCGAGCATGCTCTTAGCACTCGGCTTGGACGAAGTAAACGATCGAGAAATCCAAGCGCACAAGATTGGCTCTGGCCGAAACGGTACGAGCGAAGGGTTCCACGGCCATGGTGGCTTTAAAGATATGCGCAAGAAATACTTGCAAGATTACTTTAGATTAATGGATAAGCGCTTGCACACCTATGTACTTAATAAAAAAGAGCCCGTCGTGCTCGTTGGTACCGGCAATATGCAAGCACTCTATAAAAAAGTCACAAACTACAAGTACGTTATGCCTAGTAAGCATGGTATTAACCCACACGATGCGTCACTCGCCAGCATTATGCGGATTGTGAGCCCGATACTCGAAAAGCAGCAGCCACTATCGGTGTAGCCCTTACGCGTTACGTTCGTGCTACTATCAGTGTATGAAGTTAACAGATAAAAGTTCGGTTATTATTATTTTGTGCGCCGCTGCGAGCCCATTGTTTCTGTGCCTCGTGCTGTATTTGCTTGGAGTAAGCGATGCAGCCTTACTTGCTGCTATTTATACGGTTTTTGGCCTGATATTTGTGTTAGTTATTGGCTGGGTACTAACTTTTGCAGCCAAAAAAAGCCAAAACCCCCTACTCTGGACAACTATTGGGTATGTTGCGCCGGCAATGTTACTTAATTTTGCAATTTTGGGTATTAGCCTCGGCTCAAACTAATCGTTACAAATCAAATACAAAGTTTTTCCAAACCAGCCCATCTTTATCAGTGTATTCTTCGCCCTGTTTTGTAAAACCGGCTTTTTGCATGACTTTTTTTGAGGCAAGGTTTTCTGAGATAGCGCGGCCAAATGCTTGAGTATAACCACTACCTCTTAGCTCTTCGAGTAATAAAAATAGGGTTGCCGTACCAATACCGTTACCCCGATTATTAATATCGCCAATAAAATAGGCAAAATGCGGTGCCTGTATTTCATTGGTAGCTTTTATGTCTACTTCAGCAATTCCAACTGGTTCGTCGTCAAACAAAATTATCCAAGCAATTTTATTGGCGTCTGCCAGTGTTTCTTCAGTACGCTTACGCTCGATTATTTCATTTGTCGTAAAGTCGGGTGGCAATATATTACCGAGTAGCCGCAACGTTTCGCGCCCTTGCGCTCCCTGTAGCCATTCGGCAATAGTTGCCGCGTATTCTGTGGTTAGTGGTGCTAAAGATGTTACGTCTTCGCTCATGCACCTATAGTAACAGCTCGTTATGGCATACTATAGCTATGAAAGTCACCTTTATTACCGGTAACCAAGCGAAAGCTGATGCCCTAGCAGCTTGGCTAGGCTTTGAGGTTACGCATAAAAAGTTAGAATTAGATGAAATTCAGTCTGTTAACAATCGCGAAATCGCCGAGCATAAAGCCCGACAGGCATTTCAAATGCTTCAATCACCTGTTTTGATCGAAGACGTAAGCCTCGAATTTAATGCTCTATCTGGCCTACCTGGCCCTTTTATAAAATGGTTTGTCGAGAACCCTGGGCTTCGAGCAACGGCAAAAATGCTAGATGGTTTTAGCGATAAATCTGCAACTGCAACATGTACTTGGGCCTACTTTGATGGCGCTAAGCTCGAATTTATCGAAGGCTTTCAGTACGGCACTATAGCACCAGAGCCTCGTGGTAGCGGTGGATGGGGATGGGATGCAATTTTTATACCCGATGGAAACACTATTACTCGTGGAGAAATGGCAATCGAACAATATGAAAAATCATATACCGATAGTAAAAACTACCCTGCACTGCGTGAACTTCTTAAGAATTTATAGATACCTTTTATTGTAATTTTTGCTATTTATGTTAAAATAGTATGTCTTGCAACGATGCAAGATTCTCTTCGAGGGAGTGATATGCGCACATCGAAAATCAATGGTGGACTCGACCGACTGCGCCACAACCGGCGCACGGCCAACCTGCTGGTATCAATCGAGCAGGGTGAGCCGTTCACGGTCGCGCTCAAGCACGTGATGCCCACTGGCGAGAGAGCCAGCTGGCTCGACGACTCCATCATCACTGATGGCGCCAAGAAGTCGCTCGACACGAAGACCGTCACGAAGAAGCACGGCACACCGGACACCACCATCGAGACCATCGAGGTGACCGACGCCAAGTTCGCCATCGTCGTCAGACGGCAATGGGTGAACGGCAAGCCGAAGCTCGCGAGGGCCATCAAGGTCTTCGCAGTGACCGACTGCAACGAGGACCACGTCATGCACCAGCTCGAGCACTACGTCGACCTGAGCTAGTACACCCCGAAGAGCAAATCCCGTCTCGGGCTTGTCGCGAAAGCGACTAGCCCAGACGGGGCTCTACCTAAGTATTAAACAATTTAGTTTTTAGGTAGAGTAACAATTTAGTGAGCTACTAGTGACATTTTAGATATATTGTTTTATTATATGTAAACTTGTGACTAGCAAGCATACCTAGGGAGAAACCCATGGACTACACCCAAGAAATCCAAGAAGCAGTGGGCGCCCATGGTTTTGGGGACGTGCTGCAAGTTGTCGGCAATGAGCCTTTCGAAGTAATCCTCCACCGTGATGGTGCAATGAGTTGGTGGAGCCGCGACTCGTTTGTTACCGACGCTCAGATAGACAGCCCTCGCGATAACCTCGAGTACAAAAAGACTCAGGTACGCGGCGGTACGTTCCTCATCGCCTATCGAGTATCTGCCACGGTCGATATGGCCACAGCTCGTTCTGCGCCAAACAGAACAAAGATTGTGACCGTCTTCGCCCGCAGGCAATACAGCCCCGAAAGGCTCGTTGCGGCGCTGATATCTACACAGGCAATTGCTGGGTCATGAGCAAATCCCGTCTCGGGCTTGTCGCGAAAGCGACTTGCCCAGACGGGGCTCTACCTAAGTATTAAACAGTTTTAATGCTTACGTAGTTTTATACGCTAATACTTATAACTTGCTAAATAGTTCTACTCGTTTTGCTAGAGCTATAACTATAAAGTTATCAGGAATACGAGTCTGCAATACATCGCTTACTGCCCCATACCACCATTTTTGCTGATCTTTGCCCGCGTTAAAGCGTGTCCACAGCGACTCACCATATTCAACGTAATCATCCATTGTTACCGTAATATTCGATAGCTTATCTGCAGCGCATACTTCAAGTGCTTCAATATGTGGCGTGAGCGCAATCTGGCCCAAATATATCTCGTTTCGATGACGCCAATCACCCGTTTCTTTACTCGGCTTCGACACTGTTTTAACAAGTTCAGTAATGTAATCGCCAAAATCTTTGCGCATATCGGCCTCGTTGTACACTGCAGGGTCGACATCCTCAAGAATATCGTGCAACAAGCCCGCAATAACTGCTTTGCTATTTGCACCAGATTCGGCTAGTAGTACTGCTACTTCTTTTGGGTGAACAATATACGGCAGCTTAACCGAACCTTTACGATATTGCCCTTCGTGGCCTAAGGTGGCGACATCGAGCGCTTTTGTCTCGAGTGGATTGCGTGGTACGAATAGTTGATTCATGGGTTTGGCCCTTTCCGGGCCAAGAATTAAAAAAGGCCCGAATTAAATAGTTAATTCGTAGCCGCAATAGACGAATACTTGGGAGTATTCCGCTGTCCTACACAGTTATTATACCACTTTTTTTATAATTTAAGTTAAGGGTAGTCTCAGATTCGCGATATACTGTATGTACATGGAAACCACTGAAATTAATTATTACAGTGTTTTAGGAGTATCAGCTAACGCGGAGACTTCCGAAATAAAAAAGAGGTATCGGGCTCTTAGTAAAAGCTACCATCCTGACACACCCGGTGGCGACAGTGCCAAGATGGTATTGCTCAACGAAGCCTACAGCGTATTGTCGGACCCAGTTAAACGTCATTTTTATGAACCACCAGTACCAAAACGAGCACACACCGCGGTTAAGCAGCCAGTTCGCAGTACTTATGCGTATGGTGGACAATCTGCAGCTTCTCGCCCGGTGCGAAGCGCGCCACAAAAGGAATATTACGAAAAAGAAGAGCCAAAATCTACCTGGGCTCAAATACTATCATATGTGCTTGCTGTGCCCGTAGCCTTAATAATCTTCGCCTTCGTATATCCGCATTTACAGCAGTTTTTGCCTAAAACGCCTGAGGTTACTGCGTGGCCCCAAACTGCAACGGAATCGACCACTATTAATACTATCGAAGCACCGACAACTGTTAATAGTCAGCCCGTCGATCCAGTGCCAGTACAGCAACCAAGCGCAGTGACTTCGAACAACAATACAACTATAACCCCGCCAACGATAACAACTCCGGTAAGCCCAACGACAACAACCTCAAAGTTCAATCACAGTATCCGTTACCGATACTACACCAACCAATAACTTTCCGCTTTTGTTTAATTAGCTGTATTGGCTATATACTTATGTCTATGAAGATTGCGGTAGGAACACAGAACAAAGCCAAATTAAATGCGTGCGAGCTTGTATTTACAGAGGCGTTCCCGGGCGAAGAGCTAACATTTATGCCGTTTGAGGTAGAAACCGGTGTAAGTAAAATGCCAATGAGCAACGAAGAAACCTTTGCTGGTGCGCTAAACCGGGCAAATGCGCTAAAAGATTTAGCCTTAGCAGATTATTATGTGGGCTTAGAGGGTGGTGTGCAACAAGGGCCTCCTAAGTCGCTCTACTTACTTGGGTGGGCCGCGATTATACAAAGCGATACCGACAAAATTGGTGTTGGCCACAGTGGTGGTATGCGCCTGCCTGCAGATATTACAAGCGAATTACTTGGTGGTGCCGAACTGGGGCCATTAATTCAGGCGCGCTACGCCGATGAATCGAATGAAATTAGGCACACGCTTGGTACAAATGGTTTGCTTACCAAAGGTCTGTACCCCCGCACCCGTGAGTTCGAAGATGCCATCCGTTGTGCGCTTGGCGAACTACTCTAAGCAATAATTTTTGCCAAATGGCTTAGTTTATATAATACTTATGGTATATTTAGCGCTTTTAAAGCTTACAAGGATATTGTATGCCTCCCGAACAGCTCATTAAGCCAACTGTGCCCATAAAGCCAGTGCCGCCACAAGAAAATAAACAAACAACTACGCCGCAGAAGCCCCTACCGTTCGTTGCAACAGCCCTTACGCCACAAACAACCAGTCAATCAGCTGCGCCCCAAGCGCCCGTTATAACGCCCGCAGGTGTGCCTGCAGCACCAATAGTGCCGCAACCTATGGTTGATATTAGCGACCCTGCAAAAACCCTTGGCACTGTTGGGCTTGTACTCGCAATATTTATACCCCCTGCCGGAGCAGCCGTTTCTGGTTTTGCATTCGCTAAATCTAATAAACTCGGCTACTCAAATTACCGCGCGCTAGCCGGTATAGTCGTTGGCGTGTTTATGTCGATAGTCGCCCTAATGTTTTTTTCGATAGTGTAGCGTCACTTAAGTATATAGGCTCAGTTCATTTATGATTTTTTGCAATATCTCATCGCTAACAAGTTTTTTGTAACCACTCTTGTAGTGGTGTGCAAAATATGGGTCATCGAACGTTTCACCCGCAAACTCTACGTTATTTTTGTACCGAGGCCTAAAGTGCCAGTGCACATGCGGCAAGCTTGGTTCTTTTTGGAATGAATTATTCATAAGGCAGTTCCAATTATGTAAATTTGCGCCAAAAGCGTCTTTGGTTGCTGATTCTAATTTTTTCACAATTTCAATATATTCTTGCCACTCTACTGTAGTTAGTTCGCTCAATGACGATACATGTCTTTTTGCTGTTACAAAACAACGCCCTAAGTATGCTTGGTCGTTCGCGAGAACCACCCTCCAACAATCAGTATCGATAAGTACTGGCTCAGCGGTCTGTATTACTTCACAAATTTCACAATCTTTATTCATATCTATTAGTATAAACATACAAAAAAATAACCGCCCAATTTTAAGACGGTTATTTAGAGTTCTTCTCGGTAAGCTAAAGGCTTACATTTTGATTTCGGCGCCCGCTTGTCTTTCCGACAGGACGGACAGGTCGCAGCCAAACGGCTACTACATCTTTATCTCTGCATCGCAACCAGCAGGCAACGATAGGTTCATGAGGCTATCAATAGTTTTTGGCGTTGGGTTGCTAATGTCGATAAGGCGTTTATGCACGCGCATTTCAAACTGTTCGCGACCTTTTTTGTAGACGTGTGGGCTCTTTACAACAGTGTAAACAGTCTTACGTGTTGGTAGTGGAATTGGGCCAGCAATAGTAGCACCCGTACGTAGTGCTGTGTCGACAATCTGCTTTGCAGACTGATCGATTACTTTGTGGTCGTAAGCCTTAAGGCGAATACGAATTCGCTGTTGTTGTGGGGCAGCTGCCTCAGCCATAATGTTAGCTCCTAGTGTGATGTAACATCTCGTGCAAGGGTTTGTAGGGCTCGCACGCGACTTTTAGTCATCACGATTAATTTACAAGTGTTAGTATATCTGTTTTAACCAGTTTTTTCAAGTACGCGCTAGGTTTTGCGGCGGTTTTTGAATGTGTTTAGTTGGCTGGTGCACACAAACTTGCCCAGACGGCAATCTGGCTTACTACAAGTTTTAGGGGCTTCACTTACGAGCGTCATAAATTTACCAACACTCTGCTGGTGCTTATTTTGCGCATTTTGGTATATTATTGCAGTTTCGTGAGCCCTATTGCCATAAAGCCGTTCGCGGCCTATATCATCAGTTACGAAAAAACGTCGTAGCCAGTTTTTTGGCATTGTTTGCTTAAGCTCTTCAGCGTTAATATCGTGCCGAACTGCATCTGCGGCAAGTTCCGAAATAGATAGTTCGAGTTTGTCGACATAGCTTTCGTGCACAGCGATTTTATCTCTACAACGCTGTACGAACGGGCAATCCGGGCAAGTATCGCTCAAAGTTCGATTCCTTTACGTTTAAGCACTGTGTATACGATTGGAGCTTCTATCGTTAGGCCTAGCCCCGATAAATGGTTCTGTAAGGATATCGACTGCGTGCATTGCAATTAGCCCAAGGCGAATGAGCGTTTGGTTTGGTCCAGTTTCTCTTCGAACTAACGCATCGCTTAACTCGCCATCTACCGTATTAATTGAATCAACGCCCTCATCAGGCACGCCCAGAGTATTACACTTTCCGTGCGGCAGCCCAGAATTCAAATCAAAATCGCCCATACACTGTGCGCGGTCACAAAAAACTACGTTACCAACTAAGCTTACGCCCTCGGTATCAATACCCTTACCCCTCCCCTTGGCAAAATCAGCCATAACGGTACGTACACAAGGGGTTGATTCGCTCATGCTATTTTCGTTTTAACCAATCACTTAAAGCTTTAATACCAATATGCCCTGACAAATCATCACGTATTTCACTAAAGTCCATTATGTACTCTGGCTTTTCTACTTTTACCTGGCGAGCGAGGCGTATTCTTTCAAGCTTTTCTTCTGCGTCTTTTTTTGCCTGCTCACGCGCAAGTTCATGAGCCTCATCAAAATCGCGCTCTAAATCAGCAACTAATGCCGCATGTTCAGGGCTATCGTGCCATGCTAGCCAATCAAAACTTTCACTCATATAAACAGATTATACCAGAACAAAAAAGCTAGCCTCTAAACATTACTAATTATGATAAATATTCATTACTTAATTAAAAGAGCTCCGATTGCTCGGAGCTCTTTTCGATATTCGTTATACGAAATTCGATATACTATTTGGTTACTTTTGTAACAACACCAGCACCTACAGTACGGCCACCTTCGCGGATAGCGAAGCGAAGACCTTGTTCCATGGCGATTGGAGCCAAAAGCTTTACCTTAAAGGTGACAGTGTCACCAGGCATAACCATTTCTTTGTCGGCAGGAAGTTCAACTTCGCCGGTTACGTCAGTAGTACGGAAGTAGAACTGAGGCTTGTAACCCTTGAAGAATGGAGTGTGACGGCCGCCTTCTTCTTTTGCAAGAATATAGACTTCTGCATCAAATTCGGTGTGAGGGGTAATGCTACCTGGCTTACACAAAACTTGACCGCGTTCGATGTCGTCGCGCTCAACGCCACGAAGCAAGATACCAACGTTATCGCCGGCTTGACCTTGATCGAGGTTCTTTTTGAACATTTCAACACCAGTTACAACAACCTTGCGGGTGTCATGAATACCAACGATTTCAACTTCTTCGTTAACCTTTACAACGCCAGCTTCAATACGGCCAGTAGCAACGGTGCCACGACCCTTGATTGAGAAAACGTCTTCGATAGGCATAAGGAAAGGCTTGTCGAGTTCGCGCTTTGGTTCTGGAATGAACTCGTCCATAGCTGCGACCAGTTCCATAATTGAATCCATAGCAGCTTCGTCGCCTTCAATAGCTTTGGTAGCTGAGCCCTTGATGATTGGAGCGTTTTCGTCGTAGCCGTTCTTAGCTAGAAGTTCACGGATATCCATTTCAACGAGTTCTACAAGTTCTGGATCACTAAGGTCCATCTTGTTAAGAAAAACAAGGATAGAAGGCACACCCACTTGCTTAGCAAGCAAAACGTGCTCGCGAGTTTGTGGCAACGGGCCGTCGTTTGCAGCAACAACAAGGATAGCGCCGTCAATTTGAGCAGCACCAGTAATCATGTTCTTGATATAGTCGGCGTGACCAGGCATGTCAACGTGAGCGTAGTGACGCTTTTCGCTTTCATACTCTTGGTGAGAAGTAGCAATGGTAATACCACGAGCTTTTTCTTCTGGTGCGTTGTCGATTTGGTCGTAGTTAACTGGCTTGTTAACGTCGCTTGGCAAACGCTTTGCAAGTGTCATTGTAATAGCTGCGGTTAGGCTGGTCTTACCGTGGTCAACGTGACCCATAGTACCAACGTTAACGTGGGGCTTAGTTCTGTCAAAATCTGCCATGTAGGTGATTCTCCTTGAAGTTATAAATTTTTTAGCGCAAAGGGCAACGCCTCACGCGCATACCAGTCTAGTTTACCGAATATACGACCCTTTTGTAAAGGGTGATTTAGCACTTATTGTTTATCGCTTGGCTCATCATCTGGGTAAAGCTCTGGATGATCGGCTCGAAGGATGCCTTCTACGACGATTTCGAGTGCTACGGTAGCTTTTGCGCCCAAAGACCGCACTGTGTGATTAACACCTCGCACGCTCTCAAATACTACGCCAATAGCGAAATTACCGATACCTCCGACAACGTTGAATGATGCTTTTGGGAGTACGCTAAATAAACCGATGATGCCGTTAGCTTCGGTTTCGGTAGCATCGTGCGGTGCTTGGTCGGTTATTGCACGCTCTGATTGTTGCTTTGTCATGCTTTAGCTTTTTGCGTTTTTGGCAATAATCGCTTCGGCAACATGATTTGGCACGTCGGCATAGTGATCAAGTTCCATGCTTGAACTTGCACGGCCCTTAGTCGTTGAACGAAGGTTGGTTGTATAGCCAAACATTTCACCTAATGGTACGAAAGCAGTAATTTCTTTGATGCTTGACGGGAGGTCTTCCATAGATTCAATACGGCCACGCTTGCTGTTGAGGTCGCCAATAACGTCACCCATGTACTCTTCTGGAGTTACAACAACGACTTTCATAATTGGCTCTAGGAGTACTGGGCTGGCTTTTTTAACACCATCCTGGAACGCCATTGAACCGGCAATCTTAAAGGCCATTTCGTTAGAGTCAACATCGTGATAACTACCAAAGTATAGTTCGGCTTTAACGTCTACCACTGGGTAGCCCGCAAGAACACCGTTTGCCATTGCTTCTTCAACGCCTGCTTTTACAGCTGGGATGTATTCGGTTGGAACAACACCACCTTTGATGCTGTTGATAAATTCAAAACCTTTACCGACTTCGTTCTGGCTTAAGCGCAACCATACGTCACCGTATTGACCACGACCACCAGATTGACGGACAAATTTACCTTGAATTTCGACACCGTCTTTACGG
Source organism: Saccharimonadales bacterium (SeqCode) (assembly GCA_038245435.1). Classification (GTDB taxonomy): domain Bacteria; phylum Patescibacteriota; class Saccharimonadia; order Saccharimonadales; family CAIOMD01; genus JBBRSL01. Next base: position 13,708 of record JBBRSL010000014.1, on the reverse strand, counting down.
ATAGTTTCGCGGTAGGCTACTTGTGGCGCGCCAACATTCGCTTCGACGTTAAATTCGCGCTTCATGCGGTCAACGATAATTTCGAGGTGGAGCTCACCCATACCACTAATAATGGTTTGGCCAGTATCATGGTCAACCTTGATGCGGAAGGTAGGATCTTCTTCGGCGAGGCGCTGCATAGCAATGCCCATTTTTTCTTGGTCGGCTTTGGTTGCAGGCTCAATAGCAATGCTGACAGGCGGTTCTGGGAAATCAATGCTTTCAAGCAAGATTGGGTTCGTAAGATCAGATAATGTATTACCAGTGGTCGTGCCCTTAAGGCCCACGATGGCAGCAATATCACCTGCGCCAACTTCTGTTACATCTGCACGCTTATCAGCTTGCAAACGAACAATACGGCCGATACGCTCTTTTTCGCCCGTTGAGGTGTTAAGAACGTAAGAACCAGCCACGATTTTACCTGAGTAGACACGGAAGTAAGCAAGCTTACCGACAAATGGGTCGGTTGTAATTTTAAAGGCAAGAGCGCTAAATGGCTCAGCTTCGCTTGGCTTGCGCTCGATTTCATCACCCGTTTTAGGGTGTGTGCCCCATGTGCTACCACGATCAAGTGGGCTTGGGAGATAGTCGTTCATCATATCCAAGACCTTTTCAACAATCACACCACGACCATCACCACCGGATACGGCAAAGAAGTTACCCGAAAGTACTGCAGAGCGGATTGCTTGTTTGATTTCAGGGATGGAAAGGCCCTCTTCGCCAACTTCGAAATACTTTTCGAGAATTGCTTCGTCTTCGGCAACTGCATTTTCAACTAGTAAGCTGCGGTATTTTTTAGCCTGGTCGAGCATATCAGCTGGGATTTCACCGACAACGAGTTCGTGATCGGCAAATTCTTTGTAGGTGTAAGCCTTCATCTCAACAAGGTCAACGACCCCATTGATAGCTTGTTCAAAACCAATAGGTAAGTGGATCGGGAAGGCACGCTTGTTTAGGCGAGCGTGAATAGAGTCGAGAGATTTGTAGAAGTCGCCACCGGTTTGGTTGATCTTGTTAATGAAACAAACACGAGGCACGCCGTACTTGTCAGCCTGACGCCATACTGTTTCGGATTGTGATTCAACACCCATCTTACCGTCAAAAACAACGCACGCACCGTCGAGCACGCGGAGTGAGCGTTCTACTTCAACCGTAAAGTCAATGTGACCAGGAGTATCAATAATATTGATTTGGTGATCTTTCCAAAAACAAGTCACCGATGCAGCGACAATGGTGATGCCACGTTCGCGCTCTTGAGCCATCCAGTCAGTCGTCGTTTCACCATCGTGCACGGCGCCAATCTTGTGGCTTAAACCGGTACGGTACAAAATACCTTCGGTTGTAGTTGTTTTGCCTGCGTCAATGTGGGCAATAATACCAACGTTACGTATTCTATCCATTGGGGTAGCTTTTGCTGCCATAGTGTCTGCTCGAATCCTTGCTTACTTATAAAATATTGGTTGGTTACTTTTTTGGCCATTTTTTGGCCATAAAAAATAAACGTTCAGGGTCAATTCTATCAAATTAATCCGTAAAATACTAGTGTTAGCGCCTGCTTTTACGGTCAAACTTGGCCGATTATTTTTGCACTAATCGCGCATAAGTGATGATACGTTCAGCCCAAGTCGTCGCATGTTCTGCTCGGCATCAACTTTGAGTTTGATTTCGCCTAGCTTGCACCTAGGTAGACGAGTTTCCCAATACTCAAGCGCTGTTCCGTCCGGGTGATGAGTCGGGTGCTCGATTGGCGGATGAATGCACTGTCGAAGCGCAAGCACCGCCACCCCATCGACGGTAGTGCCATACCGGTCTGTATTTTGTAGCATATCTTTAAAATCTGGGCACACCAAGCACCACGGTCTTACAGGTACCGAAAGGTTATTAACCTGTTTCTCAAAATCTTTCATATATACTATTTTATGCCTTCATACATAGAGCCGCTCAATGAGCGGCTCAATGTATTTTAAGACTTTAGTCGCCTATTTCGGTTAATGAGCGCGTATCGACGCGAACACTGCCAAGCGAACCCGCATTTGTGGCATCGTTAAATGCTTTATCTACCGCTTTTTTTGCCAGTGAATTTAGCGTTTCTGAATGAGTTTTAAGTTCATCCCTTGTTTCGGAAACTGCGTCTTCAGGCGAACGAGCCATTTACGAAACCGTTCGAGCGAAGTGCGCAAACGCACGGTTGGCATCTGCCATTTTTTGAGTATCTTCGCGCTTTTTAACAGCAGCGCCAGTACCATTGTAGGCGTCCATGATTTCGCCAGCAAGGCGATCGGTCATTGGCATACCCTTACGAGCACGTGCAGCAGCCACAAACCACATAAGGGTTAGGTGACTTTGCCGCTGGCCCCGAACTTCAAACGGAATCTGATAGTTGGCACCACCAACACGTCGTGAACGAGTCTCAACGTTTGGCTTTACGGCATCAAGTGCTTTATCAAGCACTTCGAGTGGGCTTTCGACTTTAAGTTTATCGGCAGCTTTTTCCATTGCTTCGTACACAAGACGCTCAGCAAGTTGCTTTTTACCGTCGAGCATAACGCGGTTGATAAGGCGCTGTACTCGAACAGAGTTATATTTACGATCTGGTTGGATATCTCTTACGAGACTCTTGGTTTTCTTTCGTGGCATTTCTGTACTCCTTTATTTAATACTTCGGTGTGTTCCTAGCCTTTGCAGGTTGGCGGTCACTGAAGCCACTTAAGTTCGAAGATTGAAGTTTGTAGATTGAAGATCGATCTTCGTTATTCGATCTTCAATATTCGTAAAAAAGCTTAGGCTTTTTTAGCGCCGTACTTGCTACGACCTTTTTTGCGGTTTGCGACACCCTGGAGGTCAAGGCTACCACGTACAACGTGATAACGAACACCAGGTAAGTCAGGCACACGGCCACCACGGAGTGTTACCACTGCGTGTTCTTGAAGGTTGTGACCTTCGCCACCAATGTAGGCCCATACTTCGTAGCCGTTTGTAAGGCGCACACGGGCAACCTTACGGAGAGCCGAGTTAGGCTTTTTTGGTGTTTTGGTAGTTACCTTTACACAGACACCACGCTTAAATGGCGCAGGTTTTTCATAAGACTTCGTCTTAAGGTTGTTGGTAACACGCTGTAGGGCTGGAGACTTGCTTTTTACAACAGCGGTCTTGCGTCCTTTGCGTACTAATTGATTAATCGTTGGCATACAGTCCTTTATTTAAACAGATTTATTCTTCTTCGTCAACAGAATCTTCGTCTTCGTCTGGGGTATACCCAGTTCCAACTGGGATCTTGCGACCCAAGATAACGTTCTCTTTCAAACCATATAGGTGATCGACCTTACCACTTGTAGCTGCTGCGATAAGAACACGTGTTGTGTCCTGGAAGCTGGCAGCTGACAGGAAGCTATCCGCCCATGTAGAAACTTTCGTAATACCAAGAAGCAGTTGGCTGAATTCGACAGGTTGCTTCTTTTCGCTGTTAAGACGAACGTTGGCTTCGATAACCGCAGCCTTGCTGACGATATCACCGGTAACAAATTCACTATCACCTGGATCTTCAACCGTAACACGGCTAAACATCTGGCGAACAACAATTTCGAGGTGCTTATCTGCAATGTTCTGACCTTGGCTGGCAAAGATGCGTGTAATTTCGTTCATGATGTAGCGCTGCGTAACTTCAACACCTTGAAGGCGCATAAGATCATGCAGGTTAATGCTACCGCTCGTCAAACGATCACCAGCATCAAGCATGTCACCATCGGCAACAACAAGTTGCTTATAACCAGGAATCTCATAACGTACTTGAGCAGAACCCTTTGGTACGATAACGGCATCAGTCTTGGTGAAGGTTACCTTACCAGCTACGCTTGCAACAAGTGGTTCACTGTTGTCTTCTTGGCTGGCAATAACATCACCAATAACAACTTCTTGACCGCTTTTAACACCAGGTGTTCGGCCCAAAAGTGGCATGGTTAGTTCTTGCTCTTCTTTAGCGCTGACTTGTACGACATAGTGGTCACCCTCTTCCCAGACACTTGCAGAACCAGCGATATCAGAGATAAACGCCTGACCCTTTGGTGCACGGCCTTCGAAGAGTTCTTCGACACGTGGAAGACCAGTTGTGATGTCGGCACCGGCTACACCACCCTTGTGGAAGGTTCGAAGCGTAAGCTGCGTACCAGGCTCACCGATACTCTGTGCGGCAATAACACCAACTGGTGCGCGGTTAGCTACGAGTTGGCCAGTTGCAAGGTCAACGCCATAGCTCTTGCGGTTAATACCACGAAGGTTACCACTTGTAAGACAGCTCATAATCAAGACACTTGGCAAGTCACTTTCGGTGATTTGTTCAGCAGCTGAACGAGTGATAAGTTCACCCTTTTTAACAAGCGTTTTGCCATCAAGCTTAATATCTTCGGCAGTAAAGCGACCTTCGAGTCGGAGACTAAATGGAATACCAATTTCTACGGCATCGGCACGGTACAGTGTAAAGCCTGGATCTTCGGCTTCTTCATCAACCGTAAATACATCTTGCGATACGTCTACTAAACGTCGAGTCAGATAACCTGAGTCGGCTGTTTTAAGCGCGGTGTCAATCATACCCTTACGTGAACCACGGGTGGCTGTAAAGTATTCAAGTGGTTGCAAACCGCCCTTATAGTTAGAGCGAATAGGCAACTCGATTGCACGACCGGTAGCGTCGGTTACCACACCGAGTGAGCCAACAATCTGCTTAACCTGGCTGATGTTACCACGAGCACCAGATACAAGTGCAATGTTCATGCTCGAGCTGTCAGTCAATGACTGTGCTGCAAGTGAGTCCTGAATCTTGTCGTCAATATCCATCCAGGTTTCAACCGTCAAACGGTAACGTTCGTCGTTGGTCATAAAACCAGCTTCGTATTGGTCACTTACCTTTGCGGCGCGTTCTTCACCACCCTTAACAATCTTGTCGAGGTCTTTAAGGTCAGCAAAGTCGTTCATACCCATTGATAGGCCTGAAGCAGTCGCATATTCGAATGCGAGGTCTTTGAGGTTATCGGCTATTTCGGCAGTCTTTTCTTGACCATACTTTTCGTAGACTTGAGCCATGACCTTTTGAATCTTCTTTTTGGTCATCGCTTCGCCTTGGTACGGGAAGTCGCTTGGGAATAGTTCGTTAAAAAGAACCTGCCCAAGAGTTGTAGCGTGTGTTTCGTCACGGAACGGTACAGTAATTGGAGTCTGAAGTGTCAAAACTTTTTCGTCGAAGGCCATAAGGGCTTCTTCGAGGCTGCTATACGCAACCGGCTTACTCGTTTGGCCACGATCAAAGGTCATGTAATAAGCACCCAAAACGATATCTTGTTCGATGTGCAAAATTGGCGAACCGTCAGCAGGCTTAAGAATGTTCTTGCTTGCAGCCATGATGTCGCGAGCTTCTGCTTGTGCAGCGTCACTCAGTGGCAAGTGAACAGCCATCTGGTCACCATCAAAGTCGGCGTTAAAACCTTTACATACCAATGGGTGAAGCTGAATAGCTTTACCTTCGATAAGCTTTGGTTGAAAAGCCTGGATCGAAAGACGGTGCAATGATGGAGCACGGTTCAAAAGAACGTACTTACCATGAGTTACTTCGTCGAGTGCATCCCACACTGCAATGTCACCGAGCTCGATAAGACGAGTTGCTGAACGAATATTGTGTGCTGCTTCGATTTCGATAAGGCGACCAATAACAAATGGTTTGAATAGCTCAAGAGCCATCATCTTAGGAAGACCACATTCGTTAATCTTGAGGTTAGGCCCAGCAACAATTACTGAACGACCAGAGTAGTCAACGCGCTTACCCAAAAGGTTTTGGCGGAAACGACCCTGCTTACCCTTGAGCATATCGCTCAAAGACTTAAGACGTCGGCGCTGGCCGGTGCTGCTAACCGCACGACCGCTGCGAGCTGAGTTGTTGTCGATGAGGGCATCAACAGCTTCTTGCAACATACGCATTTCGTTACGTCGGATAACTTCTGGCGCGTTAAGGTCGATAAGCTTCTTAAGACGGTTGTTACGGTTGATAACACGTCGGTACAAGTCGTTTAAGTCACTGGTTGCAAAACGGCCACCAGTAAGTTGCACCATTGGGCGCAAATCTGGAGGAATAACAGGGAGAACACTGAGGCACATGCTGCCTGGCTTAATGCCAGCACGATGCATGCTTTCGAGCATTCGAAGACGCTTCATGATCTTCTTTTTACGTTGTCCCTTAGCTTCTTCAACTTCAGTACTTAATTCACCAATAAGCTGTTCAAGGTCAACACTTTCGAGCATAGTCTTGATAGCTTCGCCACCCATACCAACCTTGATGAATTTTTGCATATCTTCTGGGATGTTTCGGTAGTCGGTTTCACTCATTAGTGCATGTGGTTGCATACTTTCAAGCTGGTTTTTGATGAGCTCATATTCGGCTGCAGTTTCTTCGAGTTCTTTGGTGCGTTCTGTGGCCAATGTTTTGACGTCTGCGCCTTCTTCTTCAGCGAGTTTTTCAAATCTTGCTTCGATAGCGATTTTAGCAGCTGCGCCTTCGGCTTCTTTGTCGCCAAGTGCTTGATCGCGCTTGTCAGCATCGACTTCCAGTACGACGTAGCTTGCAAAATAGGCAACGCGCTCAAGATTCTTAACAGTCATGTTAAGGATTAGGCCGCTGGCACTTGGAGTACCACGAAGGAACCAAATGTGCGTTACCGGGCTTGCAAGTTGAATGTGACCCATGCGCTCACGTCGAACGATAGACTTGGTTACAAGTTCACCATTCTTATCAACAGCCGCTTCGCGTGAACGAAGGCCCTTGTACTTAGCGTCATGTGGGTTGATATCTTTTACTGGTCCAAAAATCTTTTCACAAAACAAACCATCGCGCTCAGGCTTTTGGGTTCGATAGTTAATTGTTTCTGGCTTTGTAACTTCACCGTAGCTCCAGTCCATAATGTCGCTTGGGCTGGCAACTGCAAGGCGAACTGCGTCAAAGTCGGCAATATTAGTGCCGTGGTTGTACTTACGCATTAGTTGGCCTCCTCTTCGTTATCGTCTGCCACTAACACCACATCGTCCTCGATTTCGGTATCGGCATTTCCATCTTCGTCTAATACTACAAATTCATCTGCAACAGCATCTTCGGTTACATCTACGTTGCTGATAGCACTTTCTGGTGCTTCAACGGTCGCTTCGTGTGATGCTTCGTCTTTGATGTTTACTTCGAGCAAGTTTTCGGCATCGATAAGTTGGCCGGCAGTAGAGTCGACAAGGTCAACCTTAAGGCCCAAACCTTGGAGTTCCTTAACGAGCACGTTAAAGCTTTCAGGAACCTTAGGACCAACAATTTCGGTTTGCTTAATGATTGACTCGTAAGCCTTGGCACGTCCGTACACGTCGTCAGACTTAATCGTAAGCATTTCTTGGAGCGTGTGCGCTGCGCCATAAGCTTCAAGCGCCCATACTTCCATTTCCCCAAAGCGCTGGCCACCGTTTTGCGCCTTACCACCAAGTGGCTGCTGAGTAACCATAGTGTATGGCCCTGTTGAGCGAGCGTGAATCTTGTCGGCGATCATGTGATTAAGCTTAATCATGTACATGCTACCAACGGTTGTGCGTTCTTTAAACGCTTCACCAGTGCGGCCATCATACAGTTGTTGCTTACCATCTTCTGGTAAACCAGCTTCTTTTAGGAGGCTTTGGATTTTGCTTGTGGCAATACCATTGAATGGTGGGCTCGCAACCTTGAAACCAAGGGTTCGCGCTGCCATACCAAGATGCGTTTCAAACAACTGGCCAATGTTCATACGACTTGGAACACCGAGTGGGTTCAAGATGATTTCAACAGGTTGACCATCGGCAGTAAATGGCATGTCTTCTTGTGGCAAAATTCGAGCAATAACACCCTTGTTACCATGACGACCACCAAGCTTGTCACCAACTGCAATCTTTCGCATTTGGGCAACATAGACCTGGATTTGCATAATCACACCGGCTTTTAGCTCGTGGCCATTGGCGCGGCTAAATACCTTAACACCGACAACTTTACCGTGTTTACCGTTGCTCATGCGCTGGCTGGTATCGCGAACTTCTTTAGCTTTTTCACCAAAGATAGCGCGTAGTAGTCGCTCTTCGCTACTAAGTTCTTGTTCGCCCTTAGGGGTAATCTTACCAACAAGGATATCACCAGGATGCACTTCGGCACCGATACGGACAATACCTTCTTCGTCGAGGTGGCGAAGGGCTTCTTCTGAAACGTTTGGAATATCGCTGGTGACGACTTCAGGCCCGAGTTTTGTTTCGCGGACTTCAGTCATGTAGTCAACAATGTGCACGCTGGTTAAAACGTCATCTTTTACAAGGCGATCACTAATGATAATCGCGTCTTCAAAGTTATAACCGCCCCAAGGCATAAATGCTGCTAGAACATCTTTACCGAGTGCAAGCTCGCCACCTTGAACACTCATACCTTCGATAAGAGCATCACCGGCTTTGACTTCTTGACCACTGTCGACAATAACTTTTTGGTTAATGCTACTGCCTTCGTTACTTCGTTGGTAGTGTAGTGGGCGATAGGTCTTTTTGACCTTACCGTAGTCAACAACAACTTCTTCGCCAGTCGCCTTTACGACAACACCATCAGCTTCGGCAGCAATAAGCTGGCCACTATTTACGGCAACTACTGTTTCCATACCAGTACCAACAATTGGACTTTGTGGATTTATAAGTGGTACAGCTTGACGTTGCTGGTTGCTACCCATGAGTGAGCGGTATACAAAGTTCTTTTCAATAAACGGAATAAGTGATGCACTTGAACCGACAATTTGCTTCAAAGCTGCATCGGTGTGAGTTACATCATCAGCATCAACCTCACCAGGCAATAATCGGTTTCGGGCAGAAACACGCTTATCAATAAAGTAGCCATCAGCATCGACTTCGCTACCAGCACCTGCAATACAAGATTTCTCTTCTTCGCTTGCGTCTAGGTAGACGATTTCAGCTGTAAGCTTGGCTTTTACAGGCCAGGTTGTTCGTTCTTTAACGGTTGCAAGCTTTTTCGCATCAGCTTCGGTGATTTTAGCACCAGCCTTAACGATAACTTTGCCATCTGAGTCTTCGAGGTTGACACGTGCAATGTGACCAGCTGCATCAGCAGGAGTCACAGCGTTGATTACCTTACGGTAAGGAGTTTCAACAAAACCATACTCATTAATACGAGCGTAGCTGGCGAGGTTAAGTACCAAACCAATGTTGGCACCTTCTGGTGTTTCAACAGTACAAATACGGCCGTAGTGAGTAGCGTGCGCGTCACGAACTTCAAAACCGGCACGTTCACGTGATAGACCACCAGGGCCCATTGAACTTAGGCGACGCTTGTGGGCAAGTTCGCTGAGCGGGTTAATCTGGTCCATGAATTGTGAAAGCTGTGAGCTTGCAAAGAACTCACGAACAGCAGCAACAACAGGGCGCGCGTTAATAAGCTGGCCAGGTGTTACGGTTTCGATTTCGCTCATGCTCATGCGGTCTTTTGCATTTCGTTCCATGCGAAGCAAGCCAATACGGAACTGGCGCTGTACGAGTTCACCAACTAATTTCACGCGGCGATTTGCAAGACTGTCAATGTCGTCAGCCAAATCTTGGGTGTTATTAAGGCGAATAATTTCGGCAATGATAGCCAAAAGGTCATCAAGGCGCATAACGCGGTTTTCGGCCGTGTTTGGCACGTCTAAATCAAGACGCTTGTTGATTTTGTAGCGACCAACGCGGCTAAAATCAAAGCGCTTGTAGTTATAAAACATATTTTCGAGTAAGCTGCGCGCGTTTTCAACGGTAGCCAAATCACCAGGTCGCAGGCGACGATACACCTCAATCAATGCTTCGTTGCTGCCTTTAGCTGGATCTTTTTCGATAGTGGCTTCAATATAGTTAAGCTTGCCAGTATCGACATGCTTCATAGCTTCTTTAATAGCACTTTCGCTCATGCCAAGTGCTTTTAAGAGTGTTGTAACAGCAATTTTACGGCGACGATCAATCTTTACATATAACGCACCATTTGCAGCGGTTTCAAATTCTAACCATGCGCCACGGTTAGGAATAACCTTTGCGCCGTAGAGGTTTTTGCTACCGTGCAATGCACCGGTAAAGAACACACCTGGACTACGAATAAGCTGGCTAACAACAACGCGCTCTGCGCCGTTAATAACGAACGTACCGCGGTCAGTCATCCATGGGTAATCGCCCAAGTAGATTTCTTGCTCTTTAATTTCGCCAGTTACTTTATTGGTAAGTTCTACGACTGCCTTTAATGGCGCATCGTAGCTAATGTTGTTTTCACGAGCTTCAGATTCTTCAACTTTTGGTGCTTCAAAGTGGTAACTTTTAAAGCTGAGACTTAGTTTAGTACCGGTGTAATCATCGATTGGGCTGACTTCGGCGAGTAATTCACCTAGGCCTTCTTCGACGAACCACTGAAAACTACGATTTTGGTGATCTACCAGGTTTGGTAGCTCTAAATCGTCACTCTTAGTATAAAAGACACGCTTAGCCGCGTTCGGGGCGTTCTTGGCTGCTGTTTTTGCCATAAATAAACAGGCTCCTCGCTTGATTTAACTGGTTTATAGATTGAGTTTTGCGCGCGAAGCTCAACTAAGTTGGGGGTTTTTGGTGCTGGTTTTGAGTCACACGAGCACGGCCCTACTTACACTACTTCTTCCTCATTAGTCTATATACTCTGTTAAACAATGTAAAGATTACTACTATGTAGTTTTTACAACTTGGTTAGGCTTTGCTTTTATCGATAACTTGGTCAACAAGGCCGTATTTTTTAGCTTCTTCGGCGTTCATCCAATAATCGCGGTCTACGTCTTTTTCGATAGTTGCTAATTTTTGACCAGTGTTTTTGGCTAAAATTTCATTCAGTAATTTCTTAAGTCGGAGACCTTCTTTAAGGTCTATTTCCATGTCGGTTACTTTGCCGCGTGTGCCACTGCTCGGTTGATGAATCATCACCGTACTGCTTGGTAACACAAAGCGCTTGCCTTTGGCGCCACTACTCAGCAAAAAGGCCCCCATGCTGGCTTGCATACCAATGCCTACTGTTTGCACGTCGCACTTTACGTACTGCATGGTGTCGTAAATGGCCATGCCATCATAGACGTGTCCACCCGGGCTATTAATATAGAAAATAATGTCTTTCTTAGGATCTTCTGCCTCTAAAAAGAGCATCTGCGCAACAATGAGGTTGGCAGTATGCGGGTTAACGTCTTCGCCTAAAAAGATAATACGGTCTTTAAGGAGGCGACTATAAATATCGTAGGCGCGCTCCATGCGGCCATCAGATTCGATAACGGTTGGAATAAGCATATTGGTTGGTTTAATCATATACCCAGAATAGCGCGCTAATTAGCACTCGTCAAGCATGAGTGCTAATTAGTCTTCAGTTTTGCCAATATATCGGTATTCTAGCGTGCCGTCTTCGCGCAAGACACAAACATCATCGGTGCTTTTAAAAAGCTTACTCGATGCTTCGAGACGTCTAACACGTGCATGAACAAGCAGAGATGCGGTGGCTATTTCGGTAATGTTCACTGCAAGTGGGTAGAAACTACCTTCTCTGGTTCGGCCATGTAGCTCAATAGCATTCGAAATCGTGCTAAAAAACGGGTAGGCATTTGCGTGGACCGGCTCTTCGCCTGGTAAAAAAGCAAAACTTTTGTTCCAAAAAATTGGTAACACAATATTTTCGGTCGGCGGTGACGTACGTTCGATAAACCAATCTTGTTTCCATTTTGCACTCATACAAAAAGTATATCTAAACTCTATCTAATAACCATGAGTACTTAGGCGGTTAGCTCACCGTAACCAACAGCCTTAACTGCGAGCAGCGCTTCTTCGAAGCTCAACTGCTCCGTCTTACCATTGCCTACCCAGTGGAGAATAGTCCCAACTTCTTCGTCAGTACAGTAGTGAATATTTGCAACATGGGTACTATTTACTGAATATCTCATGTCAAAGCCATCATCAAAAAAGGCGTCCACAATAAATGTTGGGTGCCCTTGTTCAGCAAGCGCTTTGCGCTCGGCCTGATAAGCTTCGAGTTTGGTAGCGCTATCGCGAAGCTCAGATTCAAACCCTCCGAACAGCTCAATTTCCTGAAAACCTGGTTTTGGTACTTCAATACGTTGCGGTTGCTGATTCTCGTGGGTCATACTGTTCCTCGTCTGTTAGTTGTTAACTAAAGTATACCAACTATTTGGTGTAGCTGACGATTTTTGCGATAGTTTTTTCGGTAAGTAACCGACTTGCAACATCGCGGCGATTTTCGGGCTTATCAAGTTCAGCTTGCATTTGCGCATCACTGGCGTATTGGCCTTTTAATATCTGTACACGAATTTCAAGTTCTTCTGGAGTAACGCTAAGGCCCTCTACTTCGGCAATCTCACTCAAAATCAAACCAGCTTTAATACGCTCTTCGGCAGCTGGTGTAAGTTCTTTTTCGCGATACTGCTCTTCTGTTTGGCCAGAAGCTGCAAGGTATTCTTTGAATGTTTGACCACGGTATGTAAGCGTTTGTTTAAATTCGTTATCAACGGCTTCGACCTGCTCGGCTAATAAGCCTGCCGGTATCGCAATTTTGGACTTTTTAACAAGCTCCTTAATGATGGCATCTTCATAAGCTCGCTCTGCTTGCGTTTCACGCTCGGCGGCTATCTGCTTTTTAACATCTTCTTTTAGCTCATCAAGATTTTTGAACGGACCAACTTTAGTTGCGAATTCGTCATCAAGTGGTTCTTTTGTCGTTTCTTCGACATTGTGCACCGTAATGGCAAAAGTAACTTTTTTACCTTGTAGTGCTTTACTGCCGTAATCTTTGGGGAATGTAATATCAAAAGATTTTTCTTCGCCTTTTTTAAGGCCGACGACTTCTTCTTCAAAACCAGGGATAAATGATTTGCTGCCAAGTACAAGTGGGTATGCTTTGCCATCGGCATTCGCGACTGGGCCTTTGGCATCAGATCCTGCAAAATCAATAGTTACACGGTCGCCAAGTTTTGCGGCACGCTCAACTGTTTTAAAGGTTGCCCCTTGTGTTTGTAGTCGGCTAAGCACTTCTTCTATATCCGCCGCAGTTACTTTTACAGCTTCTTTTTTAGCTGCTGTTTTTTTATAGTCTGGTAGTTTAACAGCACCAATAGTTTCGACTTCTGCCGTAAATTCTAGTTCGGTATAAGGCACAAACTTAGTAAGCTCAATTTTAGGCTGTGCAACCACCCGTAAACGCTTTTCGTTTACGGCATCACTATAAAAGTGGTTTACGGCATCATCTAAAACTTCGCTTTGCACGTAGTTTGGGTCAAGGTTCTTTTCGGCAACTGCCAAAGGTACTTTGCCTTCGCGAAAGCCTTGAACCTTAACTTTTGGTACAAGTTTTTTAAGCACATGAAGCTTAATAGCGCTTAAGTCTTGTTCGTTCGCTTGAACGGTTAGTTTACTTGTTGTGTCGGTGAGGGTGGTTAAAGTTACATTCATACAAGGAGTAACTCTACCAGAATTTCGGCTATTTAGCCAGACTTGTGTGAGTGTTTGCCAATTTTGCCAAGATGCGTGCGTTCGAAACCCTCTTTAGATTTTAGGCCGTATCCAAGGAGCCTATCCATGCCGATGTGGGCAATCCAAATAGCTG
>JBBRSL010000013.1:0-26010 GCA_038245435.1 Saccharimonadales bacterium (SeqCode) | reverse complement strand
CGAGGAGAAGAGCAGCGTATAGCAAAAGTTTTTGCAGATACAGTACGCTTTGATGGTGTAGAGGTAATTAAAGCAGCACCGTCACTATTCGAGGTATACAAATCTTCTATCGAATCTGGAGAGATTAAGATCGACGAAAATAACGGAGTAAGTTTGGTTGATTGTGTTGAAGGTGGCGATGCTGATGCTTTATGGAGTGTCTATGATGAGCCTTTTTCTGATTTAGGTGAGGATCATCCTACCTACGCAGGCTTCAGCGAAGAAGCATTTAAAGAAATTCTAAAAGATACAGAAATTGAAAAAATAGTAGTTAAAGATAACGGTAGCGTTGTGGCGCTCTGTATGTTTTTGAATGATTTTAAGAAGTGCCCATGGTTTAACGAAGCATATTATGCTGAAAATTATCCCGAATATCATGGGACGAAAAATGTTCAAATATTTCCCGGCATTGTTGCAGCAAAAGATGCGCGCGGAAATTCTTATGGAATGCAAATGATTTCACTTGCAGCAAAGCTGTTCCAACTTAGGGGTTCAAATACAATGATTACATTTGAGTGTACAGAAATTAGCTCAAAGTACATTCCTAAAATTGTATATTTTTCAATCAATCATACGGGCATATCGGCTATATCTAAGGATGTTTTTGAGCCAATATCTGCAACAGATTATCTCGCAATAGTTAAGCAGTAAAAACTGCCTGTTTATGACAACTAACTAAGAATAGAAATAGTTCTGCTTATGCTATACTCCAGATAGGATAAGCAGTTTTATGCTAACAAAAATTCTTACATATTTACCTGCAATTATTGGCGTATTTTCAATTGGCGTATTTGTTTTAGCCAATAACGCCAAAACGTTACAAAACAGATTTTTTGCTGTAGCGAACTTTTTGACTGGATTTTGGCTATTCTTCTTAATGCTTGCAGACCTTACGACAAATGATAGCTTAGCATTAATATTTACTCGTTTAGGCTTGTTTTGTGGGCAGTTAATGCTACTTTTCTTTTATTTTTTTGCACTACAGTTTCCTTATAAAAGTAAATATTCAAAAACTCGACAAACACTATATGCGATACCCATGATTCTACTTTCGATACTGATGTTGACACCTCTGGGGGTTATCGCAGTTGAAACGGGTAGTGCGGGCGCAGAGATAGTTTCAACTGGCGCAGTATACACTGTTGCTGATGCATTTACCGTTGGTTACTTGCTATTAACTGTGGTTGTCTCGTTAAGAAAATATAAGAAATCAAAAGCAGATCAAAAGCAACAGATTAAATATTTATTAATCGGTCTAGGTATTGCAGGTATAGCAAATTTTGTTGCAAATATAGTGCTCGTAAAGTTATGGGGCGGGACAACAGTATTTACAGATTTCTTAAGCAGCTTTTCAATAGTTATATTTTCAGCTTTTGTTGCGTATGCCATTGTTAAACATAAATTGTTTGATATTCGGGTTTTTGTCGCAAAAGCCGTAGCGTACACACTTTCTCTTGGTCTTCTTACGGCCTTTTTCGTTACAATTACGCTATTAATAAGTCAGTTTTTCGCTGGCGGTCGAGTTCCTACCGGTACGTTGTTTGTTTTTGCATTAGTCAGCATATTCGCAGCAGTTGCTTTTCAGCCTATTAAGAAATTTTTTGATAAAGTAACAAACCGATTTTTTTATAGGGATGCTTATGACGGGCAAGCATTACTTAATAAGCTCAATTCATCGCTCGTAAGTAACGCAAATATAGAACCAATGCTTAATGATGCATCAATAATTGTTGCAGAAAATCTTAGGCCGGATTTTTGCGCGTTTGCATTAACGGGCGCAGAAACGGGAAAGAATTATGTAAACGGAACAAAGGTCATACGGGCTACTGATTCGGAAGTTCGCATTGTGTCTGAAATGACTGAAAGCCAGGATAAAACAATTGCTACGGGTGACCTCGAAGGGCACCGTGAAGCTAAGTCTGTACTCAATAAGTATAGAGTTGAACTTACTACAAAGCTTGTTGTAGGTGACCAGACAATTGGATATTTGATGCTCGGAGTACGTAAAAGTGGTAGTCATTATAGTCAGCGTGATATTCAGTTACTGGAAACTGTCGCCGATAGCGTGGCTATTGCTGCGCAAAATGCTCTACGCTTTGAAGAAATTGCCCAGTTTAACGTAGAGCTCGAAAAGAAGATTGAAGATGCTACTGGTAAGCTGCAAAAAAGCAACGAAAAGCTTAAAGCACTCGATGAAGCTAAAGACGAATTTATTAGCATGGCCAGTCACCAGTTGCGCACACCCCTTACCAGCGTAAAAGGCTACATAAGTATGATTTTAGAAGGTGATGCAGGTCCTGTAAACGAACAGCAGAAACTATTTTTGGATCAAGCTTTTATTAGCAGCCAGCGCATGGTGTATTTAATTGCCGATTTACTTAACGTAAGCCGCCTAAAAACTGGTAAATTTATCATCGAACCAAAGCCAACGTACTTGCCCGACGTAATTGAAAGTGAAATCAGCCAGCTTTACGAAACAGCCAAAGCACGAGAACTGAAGCTGGTATTTAACAAACCAAAAGAGTTCCCAACGCTTAATTTAGACGAAGTTAAAACTCGGCAGGTGATTATGAACTTTACCGACAATGCCATTTACTACACACCAAAAGGGGGCAAAATTGCACTCAATTTGAAAGCTACCAAAGATTCAATTGAATTTACTGTTCACGATACCGGTATTGGTGTGCCAAAGCATGAACAGCATCACTTATTTACCAAGTTTTACCGGGCAGGTAATGCGCGCAAAGCTCGCCCAGATGGCACCGGTTTAGGCTTGTTTATGGGTAAAAAGGTTATTGTTGCCCAGGGTGGTGCCATATTGTTTAGCACCGAAGAAGGCAAAGGCAGTACTTTTGGCTTTACATTCCCCCGCGCCAAGCTCGAAACCGAATCAGTAGCGCCTAAGAAATAATAATTTGAAATTGAAGAGGCCCCGCTGGGACGCTGCCGCTCTCGATGAAGAGAGGGCAGCGCCACCGTTGCGGGGCCTGTTCGATACGTTTTGATTCTCGCCCGTATCGGGTGGCGAGCTTTAGCAGGGTTTGGTTGTTACCTCCGGTCCACGATGAACAAGAGTGTGAAGGCAATTGCCAGCAGTGCCAGCAGAACGCCGGCCATGACTGCAATCATCAAGGGCAAGTACTGGGTGGAACTAACCAACCCAGCTTGCGACTGAACCTTCGCGAGCTGTGACTGCAACTCGTTGCCGGTACCGGCAGTGAATGCCTGACCACCAGTGGAGACCGCTGCTGCCTTGAGGGCGTCGGGGTCGACCATAAGCGGCTGGCCGTTCAGAGTGCCGTTAGGCGTGCCGTACACCACAGTGTTAAGCGTGTAACCCGCGGCTGTGGCAGCTTTCGCGGCCTCGGTAAGCGGGCGCTCACCAGACTTGATCTCTTCTGCGCCATCGCTGACGAGGAAGATAGTGCCGGTGAACGTACTGGCGTCACCACCGAACGATTTGAAGCCGTCCATGGTACCATTTGCAGCAAACACGCCTTCGCCTGTGGCAGTACCACCAGCTTCTGGCTTGAGCTTATTCAGCGTCGCCAGAAGTTCGGTGTGGTCGCGACTGGGAGCCGCAACCAACTTGGCGTGGTCTGCAAGGGTCACAAGCCCGATGTTGAGTTGCGTCGGGGCATCGATGATGGCTTGGGCAATTGCTGCCTTCGCCGCTTCGAGTCTCGACGGAGAAACATCAGTAGCCGTCATGGATGTCGAAACATCCAGAACAACCATAACTGTGGTGCGACTTTCGACTGAGCTGCTGTTAATCATCGGCTGCGCTACCGCAAGCGGAAGAGCAAACATGACGATAAGCAACAGAACGATGCCGATACACCGCGGCCACTGCTTGTAGCCGACATTGACGTCCGACTCGTACTCAGGGTTCGAGAACTCAACGGTGTCAACACGGTTACGCAGAACATACCACACAGCCAGCCCCAGCGGGATGACCATGAGGAGCAGCCACAAGGACTGTGCGAACATGGTGTCTCCCTTCAGGAAGCTGTGCGCCGGCGGTTGTTAGGCGCCGACAGTGTGGTCACTAACTGCTCGACGAGCGGCTGGTCGTTCTGAACTTGCAGATGGCGAATGCCGCAAGCCGTAAAGAACGCCTCGCGGCGTGCCTGACTTACGCCAAAAGCTTCGTCATATGTCTTGCGGGCCTTGACCGAACGAGTGTCGACCAAGTTTCCGCTAATGCGTACGACCTTGCCCAGGTTGGGCATGTGCAGGTCCCAGGGGTCCAGGACCTGCACTGCGATGACCTCGTGGCGATGAGCCAACTGCCGCATGGGCTTACCCCACTCGCTCGACAAAAAGTCGCTGACGATAATGATCATCTGCGGCTTGTGTCGGGAGAGGTTGGGCATAGCCAATGTTGCTGCCAGCTGATCGTCGGTCGAGGGCTCGACCGTTGCTAGCAAGCCACGAACCGTGTTAATGGCTCGGTTGCCAGTCAGCATCCGGGTGTCTGTGTAGGTGTCGCCCGAAAGCAACAGACTTACACGGTCGCCCTGCCAAACCAACAGGTGGCTCAGCGCATCTGCTGTGGCGAGACTGAGCTCGCTTTTGCGGAGAAGCGCGTCGCCACCAGCCCAAACCTGACGGGCCGAGTAGTCCACGCACACCAGGGCTCGAGCGTAGTGCTCGATCTGGCGCTTGCGGACAATCAGTTCGCCGGTTCGTGCGGTGGCATGCCAGTCGATGAGCGCAGGCGGGTCGCCTGGCTCGTACGGCTTAGTACCGTCGGGGACGATACCGAAGCCAGATGCTTTGCCGAGGTGCCGCCCACTTGTGGGCAGGCGGTACCTGTGATGCAGTTCCAGCTCCAATTTTCGGAGCTGACGATGGTCAAGAACCATTGAACAACTCCTCGATGAGTACGTCGACGGACTTGGTGACGTTGTACTTGGGCTCGACGCGGTGCCGAAGCACCAACGGTGCGATTTCTGCAACGTCATCGGCCGTGACCTTGATGCTGTTGTCGACGACCGCCTTAGCGGCGGCCACACGGATGAGGTCACGACTGGCGCGGACGCCAGCCGGTCGCTCGAACAGTGCCGTGTTCATCGTCTTTCGAACGATGCTGACAGCGTGAGCTACCACCGCGGGCTCGGTTGCCTTAGCCACCTCACGAGTGAAGTGAACGAGGTTTTCGATGTCCTTGATGGTGAGCACTGCTTGCAGCTCGTTCGGCAGAGCGTACTGCCCGCTTGCAATCAGCTGCTCGGTTCTGGCGTCAGGGCGCTCGATGAGCACTTGGACGCCGAATCGGTCAGCGACTGCGTCGGGCAGCTCTTCGGTTCCGGCGTGTTCGGCCGGGTTGAAGGTGGCGATGATGATCTGCCCAGAAGGCAGGTCATGCTTCTTACCGGCGACAGTTACCTGTCGTTCCTCCATTGCCTCCATGATGCCACTGAGAGCCCGTCCGCCTACGCGGTTGAGCTCGTCGAGGTGCACCACTTCGGCGAAGAGAGGGCCCGGCTCGAACGTCCACTCACCAGCTGTCAGGTTGAATACCCTTGCACCAGTGAAGTCGCTCGGCAGCATGTCCGCCATGACCTGCACGCGCTCGTAACGAGCGTCGATTGCACAAGCCAGAGCGCGGCTGGCGTGCGTTTTGGCGACACCCGGCACTCCGGTGAGGGAGATGGGGCTGCCAGCCAGAACGCCATAGACCAAGCCGTAGATCAGCTGGGGCTGCCCGATGATGGCCTTCTCAAGCTCCTTGCGGAGCTCAGCGGCTTGGTTCGAGTAGCCCTGTACCTGCTCGGACAGAGTTGCCATGATTATCTCCTTGGGATAGTGCAGGGAATCCCCCTGCAACGAATTGCAAAGGGTCCCCGCATCCTCACGGGGTAGCTACATATAATATATATATGCACCTATCCCGTGAGGCTATCCAAGAAGATTCTAATTAAATGTAACAACCAACTTGTTAAAGGACGGGTCGGGGGCAAAATTGCCAAAACTGCTATTACTAACAGGTTTCCCTTCCGTGCTACCTCACACATGCGAAATAACATACATATATTACCACAAAATACATAAAAAAGCAATAGTATTGTATAGATTTAAATCAGAAGACTCAGAGGTGATAATTCTTGTGCTTTATAATAGATGATGACATAAAAGCATTGACAAAAATACCAAAACGTAGTAAACTATGTTCATCGTCATTCTATGGAGTGTCGGAGGTGCAACTGCGAATAGTGCTGTGTAACAGAACTATAGTAAGCCTGCGGCAGGGAATGATTGGTGGCTCGTTAACACCTTATAAATCATGACAGTTCGTTTGCTCGACAGTGTGGCAATCCATGCCCATTTGTTGCAACGAATCTAAGCTATAGAGACTTTTATAAGTTTTTTCGCTTACAATGTCTATCTGTTAAACCTCTTCTTTGTAACAGGGGTAGTAGCGCATTGCTGGTATAGATATGCCAGTATTGCGCTGCCACCCCAACCAGGGCAGCCGGCGTGTGGAACGAGTTCCATGCAATGGAAACCCCGGTTACGGGGAGGAGGAACATTCATGTCCAAGATTAATTGGACCAAGTTCGTCAGCATGATTGTTTTGCTGATGATCTCGGCCAACGTATTCATCGCTGTCGCCAAATCTGCGGTGGAGACCGACTCTGTCGATCTCCAGTCCGGATTCTTGGCGCTCGCGGCGGTGATCATCATCGGTGCGTTCGTCTGGTACGCCTTCAGAAAGCCTGGCGAGCACTTCGTCCGGCACATGCTCATCGTCATCATCTGGCTCTGCCTGATGTTGGCTTTCGGCATTCTCGTGCTCATTCCCCATCTCAATTGGGGAAGTGTACGGAGCTCGGTGAGCGTGATCACCATCATCTTCATGTGGCTCGGTCTCGCGCTGTTCGCAGTGTGGGAGATTCCCGACAAGCTGAAGGAATGGTGGGTTCGCTCTCGGGCCAAGAAGGCTGAACAGAAGCTTGCCGAACCTGCGCCCAAGAAGCGCAAGGTCAAGCCACATGCCAAGTCTGAGCCCGACTTCAAGTCGGAGGATGATGACGGCATCATCGATGCGGTAATTGTCGAAGACGACCCCCTGGATCCCTGAACCGCGAAGGAGAAAACCAAGATGAAGCGATCCAACAGGTCGCCGCGATTGGTTGCCCTCGCGGCGACCATTGCGCTGACCCTCACCGGTTGTGCATGGTGGGGGGCTCCGAGTTCCGAAACCCCTCCCTCCACCAGTCCGTCAGCAGCACCGGTTCCGACCGGTAGTGCTGCTGGCACCGTCACGCTTGACCAGCTCAAGCAGTTTTGCGCATCCCCCAAGGACGCTGCAGGCTACTTGGCTGGTCTGCCTGGCCCCCGACAGGGAGCCGGTGGCAAGCCGTTCGTTGTCAGCAATGACAACGTCGTCGACAAGGTTCTCCAGGGCATCATGACCGATGCAGCTTCGGCTGCGGCAGGTCAGGTGTACTGGGGCCAGCTCGACGCTGGGCGAGTGCTTGGTTCGACCGCTCCGCAAGGCGCGATCAACACTGAGCAGCTAGCCAAGACCATCGGGGCTAACCCGGAGGTCTGGAAGACGACTTGCACGCGACTAGCCGAGCAGCTGAGTGCTGCACTCAACCCGTCAAGCAACCCGCAGGTGGTTGACCTGGCAACGCTCGCCACGAACAGTGGTAAGCCAACCCAGATCGCCACGCTGGTTTACAGCGACGACTACACAAAGTCGTTCTGGCTGTGTCAGCAGGCGGTGCCGACGGCAGGCTACCGAGTTCTTGCCTTCAGCCGCTTCGGCGGCGACCAGAAGACGGGGCTCGACCCGCGGGTGTACATCAGTATTGATCAGCACACGCTGATCACCCTGGAGTGCCCGGCGGGTGCAGTGGCGGCGAATTTCTTCGCCACTGACAAGCCGATGACGAGCGCAAGCCCGTCGCCGACGACGACCCAGGCACCTTCGGGTACTGGGACGAGCACCAAGCCGAACAGTGGTTCAACTACTGGCGGTGGTTGTGGCAATACGTGCGGTAGTGGGTCTCAGACTCACCCGCCGTCGTGCACCAACTGTGGTGGCGGTGGAACTGGTCCAACGACTGGTCCTGGGCCTGGCCCTGGTCCGTCCTGCGGAACGGGTACTTGTGGTGGTGGCGGTGGAGGCAACTCCCCGACACCTTCGCCGACGTGTACGAGTGGCTGTGGGGGTTCTACCCCGACGCCCACTCCGACGCCGACTCCCACGAAGACCCCCAAGCCCACTCCGACGCCGACTCCCACTCCCACTCCGTCGGATACGTGTGCAGGGTACCCGGTGCCGGACAGCTGCAAGAGTCCTGCGCCATCAGCCCCCCCAGGGGCACCGTGAACAGATAGACAACAGCGAAGGGAGCAACTAGCCCTATAGCTACCCGTGAACCCGGGCAGGGAGATGCGTTTTTGACCATGTATTCATACATGCGTCCCTAACCTTCTCCCGTCCGGGTCTCACAACCCAAGTTTTATATAAGAGAGAAAATGAACTGTCATGATTTATAGGTTACAACACGAGCGTCACGCGGTTAAATGCGGTGCTCCTTTACAAAGCGGCGACAAATTAGCACACAAATCGTACAGATGTACTTCATATCAATTCTTGAAAGGAATTTAATACTATGACTAAACTATTTACCCGTGTTGGGTTAGCTTTAGCGACAATCACGACAGCATTGCTGTTTACCGTTGGCGTCCAAGCTCAAAGCACGTATGATCCATATTTCAACACGTATACAGGTGTAGACGGTGTTGGAAACGAAGCTGACTTCTTGCGAATTAAGCAAGCAGATGGCACAAAAGTAGACACTATCGAACAATGTAGTGGTGATGTAACGCTTTGGATGTATGTCCACAACAACTCACCTGATCAAAACAACGATAACCCTGCAACTCCTGGCACCCTCGATGGTGTTGGTGTTGCCAAAAACACCCGCGTGAAAGTTAGTATCCCTGGTGATACAACCAACAATCACACAATTACCGGCCAAATTAGCGCCGATAACGCCCGTGCAACCGTAACTGACACAACGTCAATTACTTGTGCTGGCAAAAAAGTTAAGCTCGAATATGTAAGCACTGACCCAGTATTTACCACTGCTCCTGGTGGTTACACCCTAAAAGGTAGCATCGTAAGTGCCGAAGGCGCACAACTAGGCTATAACGGTGGCATATTGCCTGGCTGTTGGAACTACCGTGCTTGGATTACACTTAAGGTTCGTATTGTTCCTGAAGTACCACCAGTACAAAGCCTCAGCTGTACAAATGCTGTTCTTACTTACACAGATAAAGCAAAGCGTATTGTAAGCGTTAAAGTTAATGGTGCAGCCACAAATGGCGCAAGCATTAGCGGCTACCAAATCAACTTTGGTGATGGCACTGTTGTTAACCAACAAACTGCAACACATACATATGCAAAAGATGGCAACTATAACATCGTTACTCGTGTACTTGGTACGCTAAACGATAAATCAGCTGACGTTACAAGCGCCAACTGTGCTGTAGTTGCAAGCTTTAATACGACTCCTCCACCTGTTGTTACTCCTCCAACGGAGATTCCTAACACTGGTGCTGGTAGCCTTGTAGGTGCATTCGTCGCCGCAACACTTGCTGGTACCTTTGGCTACCGCTTTTGGATGGTTCGCAAAAGCAACCGTTAATTTGTAAGCACTGACCGCTCACTAAAAATTGCATAAGACCCCTGTTAAAAGGGGTCTTATTGCTGGCTTAAAACACACTGAATATTGACATTTATAATAAAATGTAGTATAATGTTATTAAGTCGGGTGAGGCCCGCGTAAAAGGAGGAATTTGTATGAGATTATTTAACTTTGTAACTGGTGCCGTTGTGGCGCTTGCGATTATCGCAGGCAACATGACCGCCATTACACCAAGCGCCAAAGCGCAGGCAATCGACAATGATCCTGATTGTGATAAATTTTCAGTGATGTGGTGTGGTAGCTTTACAAAAAGCGCCATTATAAGCAAGTATGAAAATGGCGATGGCCACAGTAGTGCGGCTAATATCCAATCTATCTATACCAGCTTTGGTATTTCAAAAGCTGACATAACGTCAGCCACTTACGTTGACGGTATCGTCTACCAAAATGGCAATGTAACGGTTGGTGGCAAAGTTGTCGCAACGAGTGCAAAGACGTACATTCGTACTATGGGCACTGTAAGCGCCAGTAAAATGGCGTCTGCCCAAACGGCGCTCGTTAAGCTTAATAAAGATGGCCAATTTGAATATGCCATCATGAAGCCATGTGGTAACCCGGTGAGCGCTAAAAACGTTGTTCCTCCCCCAAAACCACCAGCTCCAATCCCAGTTTACAACTGTGTGTCACTCAGCGCTCGAGTAATTAACGTAGATACCCGTACTTACGGCTACACCTTAAGCTATACTGCTAAAAATGGTGCCGCATTACGTGATGTTACCTACGCCTTTGGTGATGGTAAAACTCAGACTGGTGTAAAACCAGCTGCCGTGAATAGTGTCACGCACACCTTTGCAAAAGCAGGTACCTACACAACTACGGCAACCCTATACTTTACTACCAATGGTAAAGTCGTGAGTTCTGCCTGTTCTGTGAAGATAACAACGTCAAATCCACCTGTAGTGCCCCCTGTAACCCCACCGGTTACTCCTCCGGTAACGCCTCCACCTACGGTAATTCCAAATACTGGTGCAGGTAGTGTTATCGCACTCTTTATGGGCGCTAGTGCAATCGGTTTTGCAGGATATCGTTTTTGGATGATTCGCAAAATTAATAGCTAATCATTTGCTATACTAGCATTCAGTACAAGCGATTACTGACCGCAAACTTACAAATATACCCTCGGCCAACTCCGAGGGTATATTTATTTTATTGATGGTGATACTAGACATATTACCTCTGTTGTGGTATTATCTTTTGGCAATTAAGGTCTCATCGTCTAACGGTTAGGACACCAGGTTTTCATCCTGGCAATCGGAGTTCGATTCTCCGTGAGATCACCAAACTAAAAACCCCAGCTAGTCTGGGGTTTTTAGTTTGGTGAATAAGTTTGAGCCTTAAAACGGATGAACAAGCTTCAGGGTAGGGTCGATAGACTCTATGCGCATAAGTTCGTTGTGTTTGGCGGTGCGTTCACTGCGCGACAGGCTACCCGTTTTAATTTGGCCTGCGCCCGTGCCAATAGCTATGTGTGCAATAGTTACGTCTTCGGTTTCGCCAGAACGGTGCGATATTATGGTGTTCCAGCCATTATTTTTAGCAAGTTGAATGGTTAAAATTGTTTCAGTTAGTGTACCAATTTGATTGGGTTTTATCAGTATAGCGTTACCAGATTTTTCATCAATCGCACGCTGTAATCGCTGACTATTTGTTACAAGCAAATCATCGCCAACTAATTGGGTATCTGGCATTGTACTCGTGAGCGCTTGCCAAGATTGCCAATCGTCTTGCGCGAGCCCGTCTTCGATTGAAATTATAGGGTAGCGACTCGTTAAATCACGATACCAATTAATAGTTTCTGCGGCGCTCAGTGTCTGATGTTCAGCTGCAAATTCGTAGTTTGATTCTTTATACAGTTCGCTTGCCGCAACATCGAGTGCAAATACAACATCCTCGCCGACTCGGTAACCAGCTTTTTCAATCGCTTCGCTGAGTACGTCGAGGGCTTCGGCATTACTTTTTTGCACATGAAGGGTAAATCCACCTTCGTCACCAACAGCTGTTGATTCACCACGTTCATCTAACGTTTTTTTGAGTGACTGGAATACTTCAGAGCCGATTTGAACTGCTTGTGCGTAACTTGTGGCATTTTTAGGAATAATCATAGTTTCTTGCACATCAGTTGAGCCTTTTGCATGCTTACCACCGTTTAGGACATTCATCATCGGCATAGGTAAGGTCAGATCAGTGTTATGGGCGATGTCGGCAATATGCGCGTACAATAAAATACCGCGTGCTTTGGCGGCGGCATGAGCGCAGGCGAGCGATACGGCTAAAATGGCATTTGCGCCAAGGTTCTCCTTATTTGGCGTACCATCAAGATTAATCATTGTTTGGTCGATAAGGTACTGATCGTCAGCGCGAACTCCCTTTAGGGCAGGCAGAATAACATTGTGAATATTGGCAATTGCTTTAGTGACCCCCAGGCCACCATACGCACTGCCACCGTCGCGGAGTTCATGCGCTTCGTGTATACCTGTAGAAGCACCAGAAGGTACTGCGGCACGTCCAAAATCACCGTTTTTGAGCCAAACATCAGCTTCAATCGTCGGGTTCCCGCGCGAATCAAGAATCTGTCTTGCAACGATATTTTTAATTTCCATCAAGATTAATCTTCTCATAAAGCTAACGCTTATGCCATAATAAGCAACAAATGGCTTTACTATACTTTTACGATGCGACTGAGCTCGATAAACAACAAATATCAAATGGGCTCGCGGCAACTGACCACCAATGGCAGTATGTTGAATCGACCGTATCACTCGAAAATCTAAACCCCGAAACAGAAGTGTTATCGGTATTTGTAACAAGTACGGTAACGGCAGAAATTATTGATGCACTGCCAAAATTGCGTCTTATAGCCTGTAGGTCTACTGGTTTTAATAACATTGCGCTGGCCAAAGCCGAAGAGCGGGGTATTGCGATAGTAAACGTGCCTTCGTATGGTGAGGCAACAGTTGCCGAGTACGCTTTTACGCTTATTTTGGCATTGCTGCGTAAATTGCCACCGACGCTCCATGCCTTTGATCAAGAAGTCGACAGTTTACAGCTCATGGGTAATGACCTCAATAATAAAACGCTTGGCGTTGTTGGTTCAGGCCGAATTGGTCAGCACGTTATAAAGATTGCACATGGTTTTGAAATGCGCGTTATTGCCTATGACCCATTTCCAAAAGAAGGCCTCGACGTAGAAGCACAGTTCGAATATGTCAGCTTAGACGAACTTCTTGAACAGAGTGATATTGTGACGATTCATGCACCATATGTTGGCTCGAACAAGCATTTAGTTAATGCTGAAAACATTGCCAAAATGAAACCAAGTGCAGTGCTGATTAACACTGCCCGCGGTGAATTAGTTGATACCAAAGCACTTACACAAGCCTTACAAGAAAAGCGCATCGCTGGCGCCGCGCTGGATGTGATTGAAGGCGAGCAGCTTATGCATGTTGAAGAAGAAGTTGCGCTGCTTCGATCATCTTCGATTTCAACTGAACTTTTTGAAAACAGCATCGAGCTCCTGGCGCTCCACAAAATGCCAAATGTCATTATTACACTCCATAATGCCTTTAATAGCGTCGAAGCGGTAGGTCGTATCAATGCCACGACGGTTGATAATATTATTCGATATTGGTACGGCGAACTTGATAATAAAATTAAGCCACCCGCAAAACAACGTGGCAAATTAATGCTGGTACGCCACGCCGAAAGTGAATGGAACGCCACCGGACAATGGTCTGGCATCACCGATGTGCATTTGAGCGAAACCGGCTTTCATGAAGCGGGTATGCTTGGTATCGCGCTCCGCGACCTACAGTTAACGATTGATAAAGCTTTTTGCTCACAACAAATACGAGCGCTCGAAACACTCGAAGGTATTTTGGACGCTTCGCAGCAATTTGATGTGCCCATAGAACGCTCAGCTGCAATTAATGAACGTGATTATGGTGAATATACCGGCAAGAATAAGTGGGAAATGAAAGAATCGCTCGGAGAAGAGCAGTTTAATAAGGTTCGACGCGGTTGGGATGAACCTATCCCTGGTGGCGAAACGCTAAGAATGGTGTATGAGCGGACAATTCCATTCTACAAAGAGGTTGTATTACCGATACTCGAACGCGGTGAAAACGTATTGATTGTTGCGCACGGCAACAGTATCCGCGCGCTCATGAAATATATAGAATCACTCGACGATAAACAAGTTGAATCACTCGAAATGATCATTGGTGATATTGTGACATATCAGCTCGATGACCAAGGCAAATCACTGAGCCGAAGTGATAAGTTTATTGAAGTCGTACCAACAAAAGCTTAGGCTTTTGCAGCTGCTAGCTTTAGAAGGCTCGCCAAAATATCACTGGTGACCTGTTCGCGTGTTTGCGAACCATCAAGCTCAGTAAGTAGTCCCTTTTGGCGGTAAAATTCAATAACGGGCACTGTTTTTGTCTGGAACTCGTGCAGCCTCGTTTTAAGAACATCGCTGGTATCGTCTGCGCGAGCACCGCGATCATTCAGTGCTTTTGCGGCCTCAAAGTGTTGCCAAACGCGCTCCTCAGGTAGCTGTAATAAAATAACAGCCAAAGTGGGGTGACCCGAACCCATTGTCGCTTCTAAAATGGTATGTTCTTCTCCCTCTAAGCGACCAATCGAACTGAGTATAAGGGGCTTTTCGCTAAAAATTGGTTGTGACATAAACGGCAGAACAATATCTAAAAATAAATCAGAAGGAATAAGTTCACCAGCAGACATAAACTTTTTTAAGGTTTCTTGATCGTGGTAGCTACGTAAAATATCACCACCCGAAACAAGCTCGCCGCCAAATAGATCAGCAAGAATACGCCCTTGTGTGTCTTTGCCGGCAAATGGTCGTCCAAAAATGTTTATCGAACCAGTCCCGAGCCATTTTGCAATTGTCTGTATTTGTTCATTCATGGGCTCAGTATAACAAATATGGTCGCGTAGAATCCGTAGCGTGATATTAGTCACACCAATCTGTATTTAGCCGTGATAACCATAAATATTATGCTACTATTAGAACAGAATTTTAATAGATATATTAAAGGTGGCAAAAATGTACAAATACCTAAGATTTTTTAATGAAATAGCGCTGACTGACGTACCGCAGGTTGGTGGTAAAAACGCATCGCTCGGCGAAATGTTCCAACACTTGGCGCCAAAGGGCATTAATTTGCCAAACGGCATCGCAACGACTGCCCAAAGCTACTACCATTTTTTGGATTCAGCAGGCATTCGTGATCAGATTCAGCAAACACTCGAAGGTCTGGATATCCATAATATTGAAGATTTACAATCGCGTGGTGCACGGGTCCGTGAAATCATTACTAACGCTAGTTTACCGCAAGATTTTGAAGAAGAAATTAGGCAAGGTTACCGCGAGTTGAGCCAAATTTGTGGTCGTGAAAACCTTGTTGTGGCCATTCGCTCTTCTGCAACTGCCGAAGATTTACCAACCGCCTCATTCGCTGGCCAGCAAGAAACGTACTTGAACATTAGTGGTGAAGAAAATGTACTTCGTGCGGCCAAAGACTGTATTGCCTCACTCTTTACAGACCGTGCAATTGTTTACCGTGTTGAAAACCAATTTGAGCATATGCAAGTAGCTCTTTCTGTCGGTATTCAGCAAATGGTTGCCGTAAAATCAAGGTCTGCTGGCGTTATGTTTACGATTGATACTGAATCAGGCTTCAAAAACGCAGTTGTCATTACCTCCATTTACGGTATTGGTGAAAATATCGTTCAGGGCCGAGTAAGTCCAGATGAATTTGTTGTCTTTAAACCGACCATGGCTATTCTTAAAAAGCATGTTGGTTCGAAAAAAGAAAAGATGATTCCAATCGAAGGCAGTCAAACGCAAAATATTGATGTTTCGATTGAAGACCAAGAACGGTACTCGATTAGCGATGAGCAAGTAAAGACTCTGGCTCGTTGGGGCATGGATATCGAAGAATATTATGGCAAGCCTATGGATATAGAGTGGGCGCTTGATGAAGAAGACGACAAATTGTATATCGTGCAGGCGCGCCCAGAAACCGTGCAATCGCGCAAAGACACGAACTTTGTCGAAGAGTATCGATTATTGCAAGAAAGCGACCAACTTATTATTAGCGGTACAAGTGTTGGTAACAAAATTGCTACGGGTAAAGCCAGTAAGATTTTAGGTATTCATGACATGGATAAGTTTGAAGAAGGCGATGTACTGGTTGCCGAAATGACTGACCCAGACTGGGTGCCTATTATGAAAAAATCGAGTGCTATTATTACCGATAAAGGTGGACGTACCTGTCATGCGGCAATTATTTCGCGCGAACTTGGGATTCCATGTGTCGTCGGTACTGGTAATGCCACACAAAAGATTGAAGACAGATCAGAAGTTACCGTTAGTTGTGCCGAAGGCGACGAGGGCCGCGTGTATAACGGTACACTCGAATTTGAAGTAAATCGAACAGACGTCACGGATTTGCAGCGACCAAAAACTAAAATGATGATGAATATTGGTTCACCTGACTTGGCGTTTCGATATTCAATGATTCCAAATGATGGCGTTGGGCTTGCACGTGAGGAATTTATTATTGACTCACACATTAAGATTCACCCACTCGCACTACTGCATTTTGATCAGGTTGAAGATCAAGAAACTCGGGACAAAATTAACGAACTAACCAAAGGCTATGAAAATAAAGCTGATTACTTCATTGATAAATTAGCTGAGGGCGTCAGTATTATTGGCGCAGCATTTTGGCCAAACGATGTGATTATTCGCTTTAGTGACTTTAAAACAAATGAATACGCCAACCTTATTGGCGGTAAACAATTCGAACCAGTCGAAAACAACCCAATGATTGGCTGGCGTGGTGCAAGTCGCTATTACAGTGAAGAATATCGAGCAGCGTTTGAGCTTGAGTGTCATGCAATGTTGAAGGTCCGCAACGAAATGGGCCTCACTAACATCAAAGCCATGGTACCGTTCTGTCGTGACTTGACTGAAGCACGGAAAGTTCTCGATGTTATGGCAAGTACCGGGCTCAATAGAGGCGAAAACGATTTCGAAGTCTATGTCATGATTGAGATTCCTTCGAATGTCATTTTGGCTGAGCAATTCGCTGATTTGTTTGACGGATTCTCGATTGGCTCAAATGATCTTACGCAGCTAACACTCGGTGTCGACCGCGACAACCATACAGTTGCCCATATTTACGATGAAAATAACGAAGCAGTCAAAGAACTCATTAAGCATGTCGTTCGTATTGCCAAAGAAAAAGGTACAAAAATTGGTGTCTGCGGGCAAGCACCGTCAGATTATCCACAATTCGCACGCTTCTTAGTTGAAGAGGGAATTGATAGCATTTCGTTAGCACCAGATACCGTCGTAAAAACCACGCTCGATATTAATGAATTAGAACGAAGCCTCGGGCGACAATAGTCATCACACGTTAATATGCCCCTGCGCAGGCAAGTAAATCTGTTTGCGTAGGCATAGTGCTTGTGCAAAACAAGCTAGTTATTCTAAGCATAAGTATGTAGACTAAAAAACAGTAATGGAAACCTTGCACCAAGCGCCGAATACGCAATTATCGGAATTTAAACGGACAAAAATTATTGCAACCGTTGGGCCTGCAACAAATAGTTATGAAGCTATTTTGGGGCTTATAAAAGCTGGGGCAAATGGCCTAAGATTTAATTTTAGTTACGGCACACACAAAGAATTTGAGCAACAAATTGTCTGGATTCGTAAAGCCTCGCTCGCATGTAATAAACCAGTGGCCATTATTCAAGATATCCAGGGACCAAAAATTCGCTTAGGTGATTTTGATGGTTTTATAAATGTCCAAGAGGGTCAATCACTACGTTTCCGATATAAAGCTGACTACGAACGTGAAGGTGTTATCCCCACGCAGTACGACTTAAGCACTAAAGTAAAACGTGGTGAACGCATCTATTTATTTGATGGTAAAGTTCACACAGTTGTAACGAGCGTAAAAGATGACATTGTCCACGTACGCGCCGAAAAAGATGGATTATTATTGCCACGAACAGGCATTAACTTACCCGACACTGACTTCGCGGGTGACATTTTAAGCAAAAAAGACATGCGGGATATCGTGTTTGGCGCAAATGCCGACATTGATTATGTTGCGCTTAGTTTTGTGCAATCGGTTGCTGATATTCAAGCACTTCGCAGAATACTAAAAAACCAAGGGAGTGAAGCAAAGATAATTGCTAAAATCGAAACAAAAGCAGCTACCGATGCCGAAACACTTGAGGATATCGTGCGAGTGAGCGACGCGGTAATGATCGCGAGAGGCGATTTAGCCGTTGAAACCGAACTTGAAAGCATACCCGTATTACAACGAAAAATTGTTGGTTTAGGTATAAAGTATAGTCGCCCCACAATTGTGGCAACGCAAATGTTGGCATCTATGTCAGAAAACCCTGAGCCAACGCGAGCCGAAGTAAGTGACGTCGCAACGGCAGTGTTTATAGGTTCGGATTGCGTGATGCTAAGCAACGAAACAGCAACTGGTAAATACCCTGTAGAATCAGTCGAAACGATGAAGCGCATTATTCGCTATACTGAATCAAACTCGCCCTTAAAAGTTATTTATAATGACGAGCCAACAGATTCAAATACAAAGCAGGGTGCTATTAGTTCGGCAGTTATTGGTTTGGCGCAACAAGTTAATGCTGTTGCAATTGTTACCGAAACGAAAAGTGGCGCTACGGCTCTGAAGATTGCTTCACGAAGGCCGCATTTACCAATAATTACCGTTACCAGCAATAGTCACGTCGCACAGCAGTTGGCAATATCGTATGGCACAAAGTCATTTGTACGTAAAGATGAACCGTATCAAGCCGTACACTTAGCTGATTGGCTCAAGCAGCATCGCATTTTAGTGACAGGTGATGTTATTGTGACTGCAAGTGGCCAACACCCTGGCGTGATTGGCACAACTGATACCATTAAAGTACGAGTTATAGAATAAAGGAGAAGTAGGTGGGCTTTAATAAAAAAACAATTCGAGATATAGATGTAAAAGATAAAACTGTTTTAGTGCGCGTTGACTTTAATGTGCCCATCAATGAGCATGGCGTTATTACGGACGACTATCGTATTAAACAAGCCCTACCAACAATTGAACATTTGCGGGGCATGGGCGCCAAGCTTGTACTTATTTCTCACTTAGGTCGCCCTAAAAGCCCCGATGATGCAAGCTGTAGCTTAGCGCCTACAGCAACCCGACTCAGTGACCTGCTTCATTTGCCTGTTACTTTTGTTGAATCATGCATCGGGGATAAGCCAAAGCAGGTTGTAGAAGCAGCTAAGCCGGGCGATATTATTTTGCTTGAAAACCTTCGTTATCACCCACAAGAAGAAGCAAACGACGAAGAGTTTGCAAAGGAACTGGCCAGTTTGGCAGATATTTTTGTACAAGATGGTTTTGGGGTCGTACATCGTGCGCATGCTAGCACCGAAGCAGTTACGCACTTTTTACCAAGCGTTGCCGGTATTTTGCTTGAGCGTGAAGTTAGCACAATAACTGGGGCTATGGAATCGCCAGAACGCCCGCTGGCTGTGATTATCGGCGGTGCAAAAATATCCGATAAAATTGAATTACTCGAAAAATTTGTAGAGATTGCCGACTTTATTGGCATTGTTGGTGCTATGGCCAATACTTTCTTATTAGCAGAAGGAGTGCAGGTAGGCAAAAGTCTTGTAGAGCTCGACTCACTTGATACTGCCAAGCGCGTGCTTACTCGTGCACAAGAACGAATGCAAAAAGATAACTTTACTTTCTATCTGCCGCATGATGTTGTTGTAGCCGAAGCTATTGATAGTAATACCCAAACCCGTGTGGTAGATATAAATTCGCATACTTGGGCAGATATAAATAACTATCCTAAAAAACCGACTGCAGCAAGCTATACAGTTCAACCGAGTGAGTATATCTTAGATATTGGCCCTATAAGCGCCGCGACAATTGCAGGAGCGATAAAACTCTCAAAAACGGCAGTATGGAATGGCACGGCGGGTGTTACTGAAACTCTCGGGCTTTCTGGCGCTGCAAAACCATTTAGCCATGGCACTAACACTATTGCCGATGCCCTAGTTGGTGAGCGGGCAGGGGACAAGAATAAACCGTTTAGTGTTGTTGGCGGTGGCGATACAGTTGGCTATGTTGAATCTGTTCCTACACTCCGTGAGCGGCTTAACCACGTTAGTACTGGCGGTGGGGCGAGCCTTGAACTTATGGCTGGCAAGAAGCTACCTGGTG
This sequence comes from Saccharimonadales bacterium (SeqCode), assembly GCA_038245435.1. Taxonomy (GTDB): domain Bacteria; phylum Patescibacteriota; class Saccharimonadia; order Saccharimonadales; family CAIOMD01; genus JBBRSL01. Next base: position 5,954 of record JBBRSL010000013.1, on the reverse strand, counting down.
TAGAAGCCTTACTTGATAGATAGAAATTAACTATCAACAGTGGTATTATCGAAATAAGCATAAAAACTAAGGGTGGCAAAAAGCGAACATGCGAAAAATACTGATAGCCGGTAACTGGAAAATGAACCTGACGACAGCACAGGCTAGTTTGCTTTTGCAGCGCCTCCAAGAGCATGTACAGATTCACCGTGATATTGAAGTGCTTATTATCCCGAGTAATTTATTTTTGCAGCCACTTTCGCTTCAAATTGATCATCGTAAATTTAAACTTGGCGTACAGGATGCGTACCATAAAGATCAAGGTGCCTATACCGGCCAAGTATCATTCACGCAACTACATGGACTAGTAAGTTATGCCCTAGTTGGCCATAGTGAGAGAAGGCATGTTTTTGGTGAATCACTCGATGAGACGAAACTAAAGGTTGCAGCTGCATACCGCAATAACATTACGCCAATTTTGTGTGTTGGTGAAACTAAATCTGAACACGTTGCTGGTGAAACAAACCAGGTTTTACATGATCAAGTCGTATCGGCGCTTGCGAATATAACAGGTGAAGAAGCTGAACGATTAGTAGTTGCTTATGAACCAGTATGGGCCATAGGCACCGGCGACGTTGCCACGCCAGACCAAGCAGCCAAAGCAGCGGCCGTTATACGTCAGAATATTGAAGCTTTATATGGCAGAAAAGTAGCCGAGGCCGTGCGCGTTTTATACGGTGGTAGCGTAACGCCAGATGTATCAGGCGGTTTTTTGCGTGCCAAAGGCATCGATGGCCTACTTGTTGGAGGCGCAAGCCTCAACTACCAACATTTTGCAAACATTATTAATGCTGCCCATCGTAAGAAGCACGGTTTGATGCATAGAGGTATATAGATGGACGATAAAAAGATATTTGATGTAACGCCACCTAAAACTCCTGAGTCTATTGAAGCTGCAAAAAATGCTCGCAAGATTATGCTGAGCGACCCACAACTAAAACAAGATACTTCGGCTACTCCAGATATTGAAACAGCTACTGATCAGTCACCAAAGGCTACGACGCTACATACCGAACTGAACATATCACCATTAACAATGGATTCAAGTACGAGTAGTGCTCCTGAAGTAGAGAAGCCGGCCGCAAAGCCTGTAAAGGTTAAGGAAGCTGACAAGCCTACCGAGCCTGCCAATGAGGTAGCTCCTGATGTAGAAGCTGTTGATGAGCCTTCAGGAAGCCCTACAGAGCAAGAAAACGTAGATCAGGCTGATGAGCAAACAGATGAACCTGCTAAGTCTGATGAAGAAAAGATCGAAGTTCAAGAACTTGATACGCCTGACGCTGTTGTTGAGGGCAAAGATGAACCCGTAAAAGAGTCTGCTGCAGTTGACAGTATTTTACCTGATGATAGTCAACGAGCTACGGCCACTGCAAAAGATGCAATGCAAAGCCCAACCATGTACGACACAAAAGCATACTACGTCCCGATAGGTAACAGTCAGCATCGTCACGGTCATGTGCTGGGTGCTATAGTCGCCGGCCTTCTTACAGCTGCCGCAGTAGCTGGTGCTGTTTTTGCGGCTGCAAAATTCTTATAAGCATTAAAACAAACAACGTTAATTTAGTGGCTGCCTTGCTAAAATAGTTTGATGCAGCAAGATTTACTAGAAGGTCTTAATCCAGAGCAACAACGTGCAGTCGTTACGACCGACGGCCCGTTGCTTATATTGGCAGGAGCCGGCAGCGGTAAAACTAAAACACTGACTCATCGTGTTGCATATATACTTGCCGAAAAAAAAGCTGAGCCTCATGAAATACTTGCAGTGACGTTTACGAATAAAGCTGCGAAAGAAATGCGTGAGCGAGTTGCGAAGCTCGTTGGCCAAAATGCCGAATACCGTGGCTTTATGCCGTATATGGGCACGTTTCACGGTATCTGCGTTCGGCTATTACGCCAGTACGGCGAATATATTGGTTTAGCGCCAAACTTTGTTATTTTTGATTCAGGCGATTCACAGGCACTTGTTAAACAAATTAGTAAGCGATTGATGATTGATGAAAAACAAAACCCGCCTCGCACTATTGCGAGCTTTATAAGTAGCGCAAAAAATGAACTTGTTAGCCCTGATGAATATAAAGATACTGCGCAGTCACCTATGCAAAAAGCCGCAGCTCGGGTATATCCAATCTACGAAAAGGATTTACGCAGTCAACAAGCGCTTGATTTTGATGATTTAATTGGTCGAACAGTTAGTTTATTACATAACCATCCTGAGGTTCGAGAAAAGCTGCAAACACAGTTTAAGTACATTCTTATTGATGAGTACCAAGATACCAATGCAGCTCAGTACAAGCTCATTAAACTACTGACTAATATAAACCAAAATATTGCTGTAGTAGGCGATGACTGGCAGTGCTTCCCAGCTGGTAGTTTAGTGTCAACCACCAAAGGGCAAGAAAAAATTGAAAAAATCAAAACTGGTGACACAGTAAAAGCAGCAAGTGGCTACGGCAAAATGGGTTATTTTAAAGTAACTGCAGCAAAAGAGTTTGAATATAAAGGAGAAGTTGTACGCATTATGATGAAGTCCGGTAAAGAGCTTACTTGTACTCCAAATCATTTACTCTTTGCTCGGTGGGAGGCAACAAGCACATTCTTTGTGTATTTAATGTACTCTTACGATAAAGGCTACCGAATTGGAATCACAAAAGGGAGTCGCTTCGATGGAAAAAAACAAGATATAGGGCTTAGAGTACGTTCCAATCAAGAGCGCGCTGATAGAATGTGGGTACTAAAAGTCTGCGCAACGCGGCAAGAGGCTTTGTACAATGAAGTGCTACTGTCATATCAATTTGGCGTTCCGACACTATTATTCCGTAGCTCACTGAATAAAGCTACTCAGCTAGATCAGCCACACATCGATGCTTTTTATAAGAATATTACTACTGATGAACGAGCTAATAAATTAATGCAGGAGATGAGAATCTCGTTTGAGTACCCACACTTTTTACCGCAAGCAACGGTTAGAGGTAGCCAAGCCCGAATTAATATAAATGCGGTACTTTTTGGCGATAAGCGTACAACGGTACAAAGTCCATGGTCAGCAAGTAGAATTTCTGCCAATACACATAATAAACAAGATTTAAGCATATTCGAGGAGCTTGGCTATACAGTACGTTCTGCAAAAAGTGGCTCTTTTAGATCAGAGATACATAACAAAGATTACGCACAGATTGAAAAGATATTAGAAAAACTCATTGCTAGTAAAAGCGCGCAAGTCCAAGTCAGCAAATATGCATTTATAACAAATAAAAAGTATATGTTTATGCCTGCCAGTCAAATTCATCCAGGCATGAGCCTACCAACGGCAGGCGATACTGTTAGCGATGATCAAGTAATGTCCGTATTTCATGAATCATATAACGGTAAGGTATATGACCTTGATATTGAAAAGGTTCATAACTATATTGTGGCAGATACTGTTGTACACAACTCTATCTATAGTTGGCGCGGAGCGGACTTTAAAAACATTCTAAACTTTGAACGCGATTATCCTAAAAGCACGATTATCAAGCTGGAGCAAAACTACCGAAGCACAAAGCATATACTAGATGCCGCGCATGCCGTAATTACAAAGAATCAACAGAGGTCTGATAAGCACCTTTGGACAGCAGCAGGCCCTGGCCAGCCGGTACAGATGGTGCCAGTAATGAACGAACGAGCCGAAGGTGAAGCCATAATAAGGCGCATCAAAACTTATACAGATATGCGCGCTCGCGACTACCGCGATTTCGCAGTTTTATATCGCACGAATGCGCAGAGTCGCAGTTTAGAGGAACAGTTTATTCGCTATGGGATACCTTATAAAATTGTCGGCGGCCTACGTTTCTACGACCGGGCTGAAATCAAAGACATTCTGGCATACTTACGGCTTATTTATCAGCCCGAAGATGTCGTAAGTTTTAGCCGAGTCGTAAATGTGCCAACTCGCGGTATTGGCGCTAAGTCTGTAGCGGATTTTTTGAGTTGGCGCACACTCCAAGGGCTATCACTCAGTGAAGCGCTACAACGTGTTAGCGAATCAAGCGTTACACCCAGAGCTAAAACGGCTCTACGCGATTTTGCAAATTTGATACAAGATATGCGTGAGTTGAGTGAAGAGCTGCCGGTCGCAGAATTACTTGATGGTTTACTGCGCCGTATTGACTATATTCGTTCGATCGATGACGGCACTCCTCAAGGAGAAGCGATAGCAGAAAACGTAAAAGAGCTTTTGAGCGTTGCAAAGGCATACAGCGAAGTAGGCCTCACTAGTTTCTTAGAAGAAGTGGCACTTATTAGTGACCTAGACGGGGTCCGTGATAGTGATGATTCAGTGACGCTTATGACATTGCACGCTGCAAAAGGCTTGGAGTTCCCAGTCGTATTTATGCCGGGCATGGAAGAAAGTATGTTTCCGCATAGTCGGGCTTTATTTGATGTCGCTGAAATGGAAGAAGAGCGCAGACTTTGCTACGTTGGTATGACCCGCGCCCGCGAAGAACTATATATGCTTTATGCCAATAGTCGCGTGCTCTATGGAAGCATTCTGAGCAATACCCCGAGTCGGTTTTTGAGTGAAATCGATGGTGAGTTCCAAGCGCACGCTAACCCATTTGCTGCTCAAGCTCCTCAATTTGCTTCACCAGATAATTTAGTAATTGATGACGAACCACGCTATGTACCTGAACTAAACGAAGGCGACAATGTTCGACATCAAATATTTGGCATTGGTACTATTATGGAGCTTGAAGGTGACAACGTGACAATTTACTTTAAGGGTAAAGGTGCGAAAAAACTGAATATTTCGTTTGCTCCACTCGAGAAGCTCTAATGAAACCTTATTTTATTGGCAGAATCGTTTATTTTTTTGGCTATCCGATCTTTAGGGTGCTTATAAAAAACTCAACCCGTGCATATGTGATTGTAAGGGTTGGCGACGAGATTTTGCTGACAAAAAATTGGCTTGGTTTTCAGCGCAAATGGCGACTTCCTGGTGGAGGTATACTTGGTGGAGAGCAGCCAATCTTTGCAGCGCAACGCGAACTTAAAGAAGAAGTGGGCCTCCAATTGCACGAACAAAATCTTGTAAAACTGCAAGAACAGCCACTTCGCTCAAAGTTTAACTATGACTACTATTTATTTACACTCACCTTACCCGAAAAACCAGTACTCGAAGTAGACAATAAAGAGATACTTTCGGCTGAATTTATAGCAATCGCTGATCTTAATAAAGTATCTATCAGCGAAGAAGTAGTTAACTTCTTACGGTTGGCAAAATAAAGCACTTTTTGATATAGTATTTGGTAACACACGTGAGATTTTCGCTGCCTGACCAATCGAACGCGTGATAAAAGTTATGCAGACATTCAATTTATATATCAATAAGCTCGTACATGCCCATGCTTTTGCCTTTGGCATCTTTGTTTCAGTCTTTGCATTCGTATTTTTTGCAGGCGGACTAGTCGTTGCTAATGGCCAAACTATGGGGCCAAGCGATAGTAAAATTGTAACTTTACAAGTTGACGGCCAAGAACGTAGCATGCCAACACGCGCCTTAACCGTCGATGCTTTTCTTAAAAGTGCTGGAGTTAGTGTCGGGCAATATGATCTTGTAAAGCCTGCATTGCAGACCGAAATTCAAAATGACGGCATTACGGTAGAAGTTTTGAGGGCTAAACCCGTAACCATTATTGATGGTGCTACTCAAGATAGGGTGATGACCCCATACACAACACCACAACAAGTGGCTGCTGAAGCAGGCGTTAAAACCTTTAGCGAAGATAATTTGACGTTCGTTGATACTGAAAACTTTGTTGATTCACAGATTTTAGGTCAAAAACTTATTATAGACAGGGCCACACCAGTGACCGTAAGCCTGTATGGTACGCCAGCAGCCACTTACCGTACCCATGCAAATACCGTTGGTGATTTAT
>JBBRSL010000012.1:0-26683 GCA_038245435.1 Saccharimonadales bacterium (SeqCode) | reverse complement strand
GGAAGTGAAATAATAAAATCATCATCAATTACTCTACCGTTTATTACTCTGGGTCGTACCAACACAGGCGATGTAGTAATAATGGCTAATTTTTCATCAGCTGTAAGACTTGGGTCGAGATTCCTTGATAAGAAATCGGAAGGAGCGTAAAATCCACGAAGCATAAAACTAAAAGTACCACCGAAGTGATACTTTGTCAAATACTTGGTGCTGGATTCCAGTTCCAAACGCAACACTACCACAATGCTTCAAAGACTTCTGCTGGGGTCTGGTAGTCTAGTCGTTTCCGTGGCCTAGTATTCAGTAGCTGTACCGCCAGGTCAAGGCGGTCTTGCGGAACGGCCAAACTACTACGCTTTGGGAAGTACTGTCTTAGGAGACCATTCGTGTTTTCGTTCGTACCACGTTCCCAGCTGTGGTACGGGTAGGCAAAGAATACGGAGAGCGGCGTGAGCCGCTCTAAGAGTTCGTACGCTTGCATCTCCGTGCCGTTGTCGAGTGTCACAGTTCTGAGATATTTTTCTGGAATGTTGGTGAGTGCCTGGGCTGCGCCACGAGCAAACGTGTCGCAGGCACCATTTGGCAGTACAAAGGCTTGGAGATAGCCGCTCTTCCGCTCTACGAGCGTGCCGATGCGACCCAAGTTCTGACGGCTGACCATCGTGTCACCCTCCCAGTGACCGTAGGTGCGACGGTTCTCGACGGCCTTTGGCCGCTGGTCGATACGCCTCAGTGCAAAGGCAGCGTCCCGCTGCTTCTTTCTGAGGGTATTGGCTCTGGTACGTCGGTAGTTCTGTTTCTGGGAGCGTAGACACCTGAGTAAATCTTTTCGGAACCGGTACAGCCAGTCATAGATGGTCTGAGCACAGATACGCAAGGCTGCGCCTTGACGCTTTAGCCACCCAGCAATCTGTTCTGGTGACCAGTGCAGGCGAAGCTTGCTTGCCACTATCTGTTCTAGATCGACGTTACCGAGTAACTTGCGTAGTCGTTGGTTCGCTCGTAAGCGCCGAGCCTTTGTCTGCAGTCTTGCATAGATAGCGCGGTACGTGCCTGACGGCTGTTTGTTGCGTGTAAGCTCACGGCACACGGTGCTTGGGCTGACGCCCAACACCAGTGCAATGCTGCGCTGCGAGTGCCCAAGTTGGAGCATCAGGCTTAGCTCAATACGCTCAGTTTGTGTAAGATGGAAGTGCATCTCTGTTCTCCTTGTAGTTTGGTTGCTTAGTAACTACTAGTCTACAAGACAAGGAACAGAGGTGCTTTTTGTTAGCTGCAATGGGAACGGCTGGCGCCGCTCTCTACGTGTTGCGTTTTGGATTGGAGTCTAGGGTAAGTAAAAAGAGCAGTTTTTGTATATCGCTTTAGGGGCGAATGCAGACATACTCTAGGTCTGCAGCTTGGGGTGGTACTGGCGGCTATCAAGCCTTGCGCCGGGACCCCTTCTTGGGCGACTTCTTGCCCGAGGGCCTTACATCGCCCTTGTTGCAGAAGCGTGCACCACCGCTGCCCTTGGCCTTCAGGCGTCGTCCACGACCTTTGCGCGGGTGCTTCTGGGTGTACCTACCTACTCCCCACTTTGCCACTCGGCTCACCCCCTTTCGAAAAAGAGCCACCTGCGCACATACGCAAATGGTCGGCACGAGTGCTGAGCGAAGGCTTTAAAGGCGCCGATTGCCCCTAAAACTCATGACTGCTCATCACAATTAATACCATATATATGCAAACAAAGTGCCAACAAAATAAAAATACTGTATCTTAGAGTCTGAAGAAGTATCTATGACTAATCAGTTACATATTCTGAACGCAGATGAAAGTCTCACAAAACTTGTATCGATAGTTAAACGCGCCTTTAATGATGCTGACAAAATTGCGAAAAGTAGCCTTTCTGTCAGCGGCGTTGATTGTATAGTAAGAAATTTACCCTTGTACGCTATACCCGAACTTGGGATTGGGGGCTTTACGGATGAAAATGGCAAACTTATATATTTGTCTCTTGATCCGTCACACGAAATTACATACGAGAATCTTTATTCGCAGTTTTTGCACGAATTTCACCATGCAGCGAGGTTCCAGAAGCACGGTTTCAACAAAAATTTGGGCGATGCACTCGTAAGCGAAGGTCTTGCGACCTTATTCGAAGAAGAAATTACAAACAATAAACCGATTTACGCAGAACTGCTTGGTAAAGAAAATAATAGTACAAAAACCATAAAGAGCGAGTTATCACTGCAAGAATATGACCACAGTAAGTGGTTCTTTGGTACCGATAAGAACATACCTAAATGGTTTGGGTACTATTATGGCTACGAGCTTTGCAAAAAATATTCTAAAGAAACAAGAAATACAGCTGCTAGTCTAGCCGCTACAGATAGTAAAGAATTATTTGCCTAAAAGGTTTACGCCCCGGTCGTCAGTATATCTACTAACGACCGGGGCGCGATGAAGTGGCTCGATTATCCTGGCACGTGCTCAGGAGAATCAGTGAGCGCCCTTCGACGAGTGGGCACAGGACCCACCACCAGAAGAACCGTTGTTGCACCCGACGCTGTTGGGAGCACCGTTCGGACCGTCGGAACCGACGATGAGCGGCGTACCCGAGACGAGCTGCAGGATCTGCATGGCTGTTACACCTCCCTTCACTATGCGAAGAAGTGTGGAGCTGCTGGGCTGTAAGACTTTAATCCGATAGCTGGGTGGGAGTAATGCTCGTTACCAAAACCGAAATTAATCGGTACAAGTTCAGGGCAAAGTACTCTGACCACAGATAACGGCTCTCCGTCTTGACTTAAATCTACACTTATTGGATTGTATTTGTCAATGATGTCTACAGTTGGCGACTTTGCACTTAAAGTGTCATAACTAATAAACCCGCTACTCCACAGCCACTCTACCTCTGTTTTGTATGTATCTAGGTAGTAAAATTTACCATGGTCTTCAGGGCTGAAAACATCCTTTGGCTCAATCTGGGTCGTTGGTCGGTTCTTCATATTCTGCGCCATGCTATAGCCAAGTTCTGCTTCTTGAAATGCTTTACGAAGCGCCTCGTTGCTATCATTATCGCTTGCAGCTGCACCACTTACCATAAAAGGAAAATCATTTTCAGAACGGATAATTACATTAAAGATCGGTATGTCATCGTGCGATAAATTGAGCACTTCGACACGCCTGTCTTGCGTACGCCAAAATTCAACTCTATTTTTAGCAAATAAAGGCAGTGATGCTGTAGAAATTCGGTTTGGGGCCTCTTTTTTTAACCACATTGACATGGTTGCATCGCGCTCAATAAGTTCAAGCAGTGCACGACGAATTGCTATTTGCTTATCAGGATACGCCGCCATTCCAGAAGAGTCAGCGTCGGCAATTATTTTTCGCTTAATTATTGTTTTATCAAGTGGATAAAAAACTAAGTCAATAGGGACATATATATCACTTCCATCAGTCTGCTTGCCAAGAATCCATTCAATTTCTATATCTTCAGAAAATCTATCAATATAATTGTGCTTATCATACTGCTCATCTGTTAGCAGCCTAATAGATCGCGGGTCGAGCCATTGACCGTCAAGGTTAGCTGCGCTCGACTTAATATCAAACTTAAGCTTACCTGCAACATATCTTTCGTTTGCTTCTGCAATTGCTTTTATCTTTGCGAGCTCTGGTGAATAGGCAGTACCAAACGAAAAGAGTCCGCCAGAACCTGAGTAATCCGCATTTGGAGCTATATATTCTGCATTTGCAACAAAAAAATTAAGTTGTTTTGACGAATCAGAGACTACATCTATATTTGCCCATTTAATTGGCTTACCGGGGCCTACATATTCATTTTCTAGTTCTCGCAAGGCATCAAAATTAACGTTTGGTTGCCTTTCGCCTCTGTACCCAATGCCGATTGCAATCATAGGGTCAATACGTTCTGACATGCCCAATTCTGACTTAAGCGCTTCATCGTTAAAGCCTCCGTATTCAAATACGCCAAGCCCCAGCTCTTGTGCCGCTAAATGAATGTTTTGAGCAGCATGTCCAGCCTCTAAAACCGTATAACGATAGCCCCTATTCGAGTATTTGCCAGGATGGCGACGTATATCTGCCGCAATTACAACTACATTTGGTGCACCACCCAGTATTTCTTCATCAGCAAAAATAAATTTAAATTTTTCCCAGTCTGTGTCATCGTGATTTGCTATCTCAACGAGCGTGTCATTCTTATGATTAAACTCGTAGATGCCTTCTGGTAGTTCTGCTCCACCTTTAACTTGTAGTAAATAAGTTCGTAGCGGATATAGTCCACCACCTGATGGTACGGGCTTAATTTCTTGAGAATATGCAGCCGCAAGGCAGGTCGATATTTTCGCAAACTCCACTACTTGTTGGCTAAAATTTCGGCAGGTCAATCTTTCAGCGGACAGCTCAATTACCTTCGATGCCATAACTTCAATTGCTAGAGATCTACCTATTGGCTCAACATACGTATCAGCATAAGTGTATTCTAGAATTTGATCAGTAGTTAGATTTCTCGAAAAACGAGAAGGATTTTTTGTGAGTTCATGAAATTGTTGAGACTGTTCACGACTCTCAGTTAATATGCCTACTTCTTTAAGATCAGAAAGTATTTGCTGAGCTAATTCTGAATCACCACCGGTCTCAATATATTCAAGAATTGCCGCTTCGGAATTAAAGCCATTACAAGCTTCGAGTATTCTACTTATTTGCTCACCAAATCCAGGTATAGTAATTTGACCGTTAGCAGAGTTAAAAATCCAGTCATCTTCTTTTCTTATCCCTGGCATTGAATATAATGGGAAGCTCTCACTCTTTTCGCTCATTAATTTAATTAGACTACCTATTTGTATATATGTCAACAATAATTTTTACCAGATAATAATTACGTGCCATGGAGGTAAAAATACTGTATCTTATTGGTAGAGGATAAATAATTATATGGCAATAAAAATCGCAATCATAGAAGACGACGCAGCAATTGCGCAAATGTACCGCATGAAGTTCGAGGCCGAAGGCTACAATGTCGAAACGGCCGAAAACGGTAAGCTTGGGCTCGCTTTAGCGCAAGAAATGAACCCTGATATTATTTTGCTTGATCTTATGATGCCCGAAATGACTGGCGAAGAAATGCTTGGTAAAATGCGAGCTACCGACTGGGGTAAAGACATTAAAGTAATTATTTTGACAAACATGGGCGAGCAAGAAGCTCCTGTAAGCCTTAAGACGATGGATGTGCTGGCTTTTATCGTTAAAGCCGATATGACGCCGCGGCAAGTTGCCGAACTCGTCAAAACTCACCTATAAGTGTGAGATAATAAGCCGCATATGACAGTAGCAGTAGTTGGGTATGGAGTAGACGGTGCAAGTGCCGTTGGATATTGGCACAAACTTGGCGCAACGATTACTGTTTGTGACCTAAAAGAAGACTTGTTATTGCCAAGTTATGTCGAACAAAAACTTGGCGCCGATTATTTAAGTGGTCTTGATGCTTACGACATTATTGTGCGCAGCCCTGGTGTACACCCCCGCGAACTCGTTGCTGCAAATGGGCCAGACATTTTACAAAAGGTCACGACATGTATTGATGAGTTCTTTACTAAATGCCCTGCCCCAATTATTGGCGTCACTGGCACAAAAGGTAAAGGCACAACCACTACACTTATTTATAAGATGCTGCAGGCTGCCGGCAAAAAAGCTTTTATAGGTGGCAATATTGGTACCGTGCCGCTCGATTTTTTACATGAAGTTACTACAGACAGCTATGTGGTGCTCGAACTATCGAACTATCAATTGATTGACTTTAAAGGCCGCCCAAATGTTGCCGTTTGCTTAATGCTCGTGCCCGAGCACCTAGATTGGCACCCAAATAAAGAAGAGTACTATGCTGCAAAAGCTAACCTATTTGCTAAGCAAACGCACGAGGACCGCTTGGTGTATAACGGCGGAAACGGCACTACAACAAAAGTTGTATCAAGCTCTAACGCAGACAAAATACCATTTTTTGTACCCCTTGTCGGGCAAGAAAACCATAAAACCGCAGGTGCTTATGTTCTTGATGGCACTATTTTTTACCGCGATGTAGAGATTTGCGATACAAACGATGTTGCCTTGCTTGGTCATCACAATTTAGAAAACGTGTGCGCTGCCATTACGGCTGTGTGGCAAATAATTGATGGCAATATAGAAGCTATTAAAAAAGTGGTCGGTGAATTTACTGGCTTAGAGCACCGCTTAGAGTTTGTGCGTGAAGTTGCAGGTGTTAAGTATTATAGTGACAGTTTTGCAACTACACCCGAAGCTACTATTGCTGCTGTCCGTTCGTTTGAGCAACCAAAAATACTCATTTTGGGAGGTATCGATAAGGGCATTCCATTCTTTGATCTTGTAGGTGAACTAACACACACCAATTTAAGACAAGTGTTATGTATTGGCACGACAGGGCCAAAAATAGCCGAAATGCTTATGAGCCGTGGCGTGGATACTGTTATTGCCGGTGGCACGACAATGGAAGAAATTGTTACTAATGCGCAAAAAGCCGCAAAGCCTGGCGATGTAGTTTTACTGAGTACCGCTTGTGCAAGTTTTGATATGTTCAAAAACTACAAAGATCGCGGCAATCAGTTTAAGCAAGCTGTGCAATTACTCGTTTAAGTTGCGAAACTAGTGCTTGTTCTGGCTGCAGTATAACTACCCTGTTACCGACAATTTCAGCTATTTCTTGCTCTATCCAGTGATAATGGGTGCATCCGAGCACAATCACATCAGTACCCTGCTGCAATGCTGGCATAATATCATTAGCTATTTCTGCCTTAGTAAGTTCATTCTTTTCAATGAGGCCCGACCAGTCCGAACAATTTGGCTCAATGACGGTAATTTTTTTTGCATATAATTCTTTTAGCTCAGCATAGCGCGGGCTCGCAAGTGTGGTTGGAGTTGCACACACGGCAATCACCTTTGAGCTTGTTAATTGTGATGCTGGCTTTACCATAGGCTCAACTGCTACAAGCGGCACACTAAAGGTTGCTCGTAACTGCTCAATCAGCGTTGTTGTTACCGTATTACAAGCTACAACGATAACACTGCAGCCTTCATCAATAAGTTTTTGGAATATCGGTACGATAAACCCAAATATTTCTTGAGGATTACGCTTGCCATACGGTACATGCTGGCTATCATTCACAAATATTACTTCGTGATCTGGGAGTGCTTGCTCAATTGCATCAGCAACGCTTTTACCGCCTATGCCAGAGTCAAAAACGCCAATTTTCATTGTTATGGTTTGCTACTGCTTGCAGCACGAATAACGTTATCGAACAAAGCCGCAACGGTTAGCGGCCCAACGCCGCCCCTCGTTGGTGTTAGTGTTAAGTCTTGCCGATCATAAACGTCATCGGCTAAATCACCTTTAAGGACACCCTTCTCACTTGTCATGCCCGCATCAACAACAACGCTATCGAGCGGTATCATGTCTGATGTAATTAAGCCGGCTTTGCCGACTGCCGTTATGATAATATCGGCACTTGCGAATATTTCAGCAGTATTTTTAGTATCTTCATCAACGATTATTGGTTCTAAATCAGATTTTTTGAGCATTTTTACGAGTGGAGCACCAACTAAACGTCCCTGCCCAACAATAACAATGTTCTTACCACGTAGATCGATGTTGTAGCCACTTAAAAGCCAGGTTATTGCAATTGGTGTCGCAGCGTCATACAAGCTATTCTCACTCAAGGCATCCACATCTTTTTCAGGGGCAATAGTGCTAACTATTTCATCCGTCTGCGTTGGATCTGGTAATGGTAGCTGTACGATAATTCCGTGTACCAGTGGGTCCTGGTTAAGCACTTCTAGCAGATCTTTTGCTTCTAGCTGTGGCCCGCTGTGCACTTCTACTTCAACTAAGACATCCTCGCCGTATTGCTCTTTTAGGGCAACGTATTTCTGGCTTGGAGCATTATCACCACAAATAATAATAGCAAGCTTAGGAATAATTTTATGCGCTTGGCGAAGCGCACGAACTTGCTTAGCTTGACGCTCTTTAATAAAATCAGCGAGTTCCGCTCCGTTGAGTAGTTTCATCATCAGCTATTATAGCCGATGCTTGCAAAAACAGAGGTAATTTGTTAAAATTTGGTCTGTTAATTAACGGGCCAGTAGCTCAGCTGGTTAGAGCACCTGCCTCTTAAGCAGGGTGTCCGGGGTTCAAGTCCCCGCTGGCCCTCCAAATGAGAGCACCCTCCTCGCCGAGGGTGTTTTCATTTGCAAGTGTTTGTGGCTTGAATTCCGGACACGCCAAAGGGTGTGCGGGTGAGAATAGCCGGTGGCTGTTCGCAAGGAAACTTTCTGGATGCAACTTGTTGCATACCTTGAAATTTCGGGCCTGCCGGAGGTAGGTCAAGTCCCCGCCCGTCTGTCTTTCAGAATGACGGACAGGCTGGCCCTCCAAAGGTACCTAAACAGATACCAATTGGTTCCAATATCACCACACTGTTTTATTGGCAATAATTTGTATCTGTTACTTGGTTCTAGTCTCTTCTGGTATTTTGTTATACTTTATTTATGGAAATAACTAAATCACCAGAATTACAGTATCCTAACACTGGTGTATATGAACATTATAAGAGTACTCCTGAAGACAAAAGATACTACCAGGTTCTAGGTTTTGCGAGACATACAGAAAATGAGGAGATTTTAGCAGTCTATATTCCGCTGTATGTAATTCCTGAACATACTGGACTTAGGTTACAAGTGCGCCCTTTAGGTATGTTCATGGGATCTGTTGAATATGATGGACAAACAATTCCACGATTCCGATATGTCGGACCCGAATTATAGTTGCGATGAACAAGACTATGGACCTCCAATCATAAGCGATATAAGACTTGACAATATAATCTAGTGTATATACAATAGATTATATGAAAACAGCGGTAGTTAATTTTAAAACTGACGAAGCAACTAAGCTCAAGGCTCAGAAAGTAGCTAGTCAGATCGGTATTCCTTTAAGTAATCTTCTTAACGCATACCTTTACGAACTCGCAAACACTGGCAGCGTCCACTTTACAGCATCTGAACCCATGACTGAAAAAATGGAAATATTGATAGCTGAGGCCGAAAAAGAGATTGCGGCGGGTGAAGTAAGCGGCCCATTTGAAACTCTAGAAGATATGTTTAAGTACCTAGATAGTCTTTAGTATGGTTATCGAGACAACTAAAGCGTTCGATAAGCAGTACGCTAAATTAAATATCAAGATCAAGGCTTCTTTTAAAAATCGCGTGGAACTATTTAAAGCAAACCCATTTGACGTAAGTTTAAGGAATCATAGCCTAAAAGGCAGATATCTGGGCTATAGGAGCATCGATATTACAGGTGACGTGCGAGCACTTTATACAACTCAAGGTGACACAATCATAATTTTTGGTTTTATTGGGACACACAGCCAGTTATATTAGGCATATTGGTTTTAATTTTAGTTCCAATAGCATCTACGATGGCCTTCCAATATGCTTATACTTAAAACAGAGGTTGGTTGCCTCTTTTTTGCTATAATAGCAATATGATACAGGACCCTGCTACAACAAACTCCGACAAATATAAAGTTATCTTTGAGAACGATAGAGTGCGAGTACTAGAATATAAGGATACGCCGGGAGATAAAACTACGCTACATGACCATCCCGACAGTTTTATGTATACGCTAAGCTCATTTGATAGAAAATTAGTTTTTGAGGATGGTACTGACAAAATTGTAAAAAAAGATATCGGCGATGCTAGCTGGCTACCCGCACAAAAACATCTGGGTGAAAATATTGGCCCAACAGAAACACACGTATTACTTGTTGAACTTAAAGAACCGTCAAGTCTGGCCTAAAACTAGTTGCAACTGCAACTACTGTGACCCTCCAAAAATACCGATACAGGTACCAGTTGGTTCTATTTAAGAGTAATCCTGTTTTATTAGCACTAATTTGTATCTGTTACTTGGTTCTAGTCTCTTCTGGTATTTTGTTATACTGAGTCCGTGAGAGCTTTAATATACATTGTCTACAATCATGAAAAAAAAGTACATATTTAGCATTGTACTTTTTGTATCAGGTCTAATATCTTTGTTCACATACAGCATTATTGGATCAGAGATATTACCAGACGGATCATTAAAAGAACCTTTTGGCCTCATTCCAGTGGGAGTATTTTTTATTAGTATGGGTTTGATTTTAGCTTTACTAGCAAGTTTATATTCATTATTCCATAATCCCAATAAATTTGATAAATGGATTTTTGGAATAACTTTAACTTTGATTATCCTAACAGGCCTATACCTTACTGCTTCGTTTGCGTATCTTAATGAACTTGCCAACCAAGAAACATCAATAAATGCCAAGTCATAATTAAGTCATCAACTTAGTTGCGATAGACAAGACTGCGGCCAACTAAGGGTACATCAAAAGATACCATTCGGTTCCAATAACAGCATTGCTGTATTTTGGAACTAATTTGTATCTGTTATTTTGTTCCAGTTTCTTTTGGTATTAATAACGAGACCAGTGGCCTGTTATTAGTCCATATAAAAAAGCCCTCAATTTTCATTTTGAGGGCTTTTGCTTTTCTGGTTTGTAATTACTAACTCTACACGATTGGGTAAAATTCTGCCGACATGGTGGACATATCTACCATTGTCATGAATTTTTGAGCAACTTCGTTACCTGAGTCTGCTTTAGGCCCTGCGGTAGCAGTTTCCATACTTTCATATCTAAGTACAAGCATAACCTTACCGTCATCTGACACTGATGACTCTCGTCTTTCTAGCCCCGGTAAGTGTGGAGCAACTTCATCTTGAAATCTTTTATTAAGGGCCAAGAAATCATCTCTGTTGACGTCACTATTTATAGTGAATTTTACAATTTGCAATACTGCCATGTTTATACCTTCATTTCATAGTTAATAGTATTGTGGGCTGAGATGGATGTGTTCAACCAAATGGGCAATATCGGATCTGAGGTTGGACGAGCCCTAAGCGCTAAACGCCAAGGTAAGCCCGACAGATGCCAGGCAGCATTTTATCGTGGGCTGGATTTGATTGATGAAACCGCCCAGCTTTGGGCCACCCAAAAGCGCCCTGGACTCCGCGAGCTCTTATACGCACGTGATCAATTTGCCGAATCAGTAACTACACCCAATGTCGATGCGACTTTAGAAGCGTATTTTATGCAGTTTGCTGTAGCCGCTCGAACTAACAGGTAATTTGAAAATAGTCGCGATAACGTCTAGGGTGCCCCTTCAAAAGCTCGCAGCATCCTTACCGAAGGTGCATACTTTTCTGCTATTCTTAGACTATGCAAAAAATTACTCCTTTTTTATGGCTCGAGAGCGATGCACTTAGTGCGGCAAAGTACTACACTTCTCTATTTAAAGAAGCAACAATAAAAGATGAAGAGGCACTTAATAATACGCCATCGGGCGATGTGCACATTGTAAGCATTGAACTTTTTGGTCAAGATTTTACGCTCATGGCTGCGGGGCCAATGTTTAAGTTTACCGAAGCAATTTCGTTTGTAGTTGACTGCGCCGACCAAGCAGAAGTTGATTACTACTGGAATAGCCTAACCGCAGATGGCGGAGAAGAAGGCAATTGTGGCTGGTTGAAAGATAAATACGGCGTATCATGGCAAATCATCCCAAGGCAGCTTGGTGAACTTATGAGTGATCCAGATCAAGATAAAGCCGGTCGGGTAATGCAAGCAATGCTCAAAATGAAAAAAATTGTCATCGTTGATTTACAAAAAGCACACCGCGGAAACTAAGTATGTCTTTTCAAGCATATTTAGACTCCATTGAAGCAAAAACGGGCAATACACCCGATGAATTTAAACGCCTCGCCGACGAAGCAGGAATTTTAAAAAAAGACATGAAAGCTACTGAATTTACAGATTGGCTTAAAAGGGACTTTAATTTAGGCCATGGCCATTGCATGGCACTTTGGGCACTTTTTATCAGTAAGGGATGGGTGGAAACTTCTAACTCAAAAATGAAACCGATAATTCAAAGCTAGTCTTCTAAACTTTTGAAGTACAGAATTTACAGCGCTTAGCAGCAACAGGTATTTCGCTTAAGCATTCTGGACATTTCTTTTCAGTTGGGTCTTCTGGCTTTTTGCTTTTCGATACTCTGCTTTGTAGCTTGTTGAGTGGCTGAATAACAAAAAAGAATACAATAGTGGCAATTAGCAAAAACGAAATAACCGCATTAATAAAATGACCATATGTAAATTTACTATTATTAATAGTAAAAGCTAACCCAGAGAAATCTGGTTGGCCACCGATAGCGGCAATGAGTGGTGTAATAAAATCGGCCACGAATGAGACAACTACCGCACCAAATGCAGCTCCAACGACAACTGCAACAGCCAAATCTACGACATTACCCTTTAGTATAAATTTCTTAAAATCTTGAAGCATACAGTCCCCTCTTATATATCACTAATATACACCCCATAGCCCGTACCTGCCTGCAATTATATTTTGTTATGATTAATGAATGTTACATGAAATTGCTAAAATCAGTTCCATCTATAAAGACTTTAAGCCTTTTACTGAAAAAGAAGCCTGGATGCTTTTTAGAATAGCCGCCATTAGTGAGGCAGTGGGCTGGACATTGCTCATTATCGGAGTACTCTGCAGAAATTTACCTGTCTCATGGAATGAAATACCTGTTCAGTACGCTGGACATATTCACGGCATATTGTTCTTAGTCTACCTTGTTGCGGTTATCGTACTTTCACCAAGCCTTGGTTGGTCATGGTTCAGGATAATTATCGCCGGGGCATGTAGCGTGCCGCCCTACGGCTCACTGGCCTATGAGCAGTGGTCAGCACAGCATAGAAACTGGCAAAGCTTTAAAGTACTCCGGAAAACAGTTTTATATAAACAGCTGTCAATCGAGCCAAATGCGTAGAAATTCTTTTGATAAAATACGTACATGGGTATTTTCGATCGGCATAGATAACTAGCTCGTTACTTGCACATAGTAACTATACAATATATAGTTACTATACATGGATGCGATCAAGAAATTAGCTACGTCGCTTAGGCCAAGCCCTCGGATGCCGGTACTTTTTGTTGGGCATGGCAACCCTATGAACGCCATAGTTGACAATGATATTACGCGAATGTGGGCGCAAGTTGGTAACAACCTACCCGATGCGCAAGCTATGGTAGTCATTAGTGCGCACTGGCTTACCCGTGGTACGCACGTTACTGATGCACCAAAGCAAAAAATTATTCATGATTTTTATGGATTCCCTGATGAACTTTATAATGCCGACTACCCTGCCAATGGCAGCCCAAAGATTGCCGAAATACTTCGAAAATCACTGCTAAAGTACGAAGCTAAACTTGATAGTACCTGGGGCCTTGACCACGGAACATGGTCAGTACTTAAACATCTAGCGCCAGCACCTAAGGTTCCTGTCTTGCAGATTAGCCTTGATATTACTCAATCACTTGAACAGCTCACCGAAATGTTCAAAAACCTTATACCTCTACGCGAAAAAGGCGTCATTTTTATTGGCAGCGGGAATATTGTGCACAATTTAGGCGCAATAAATTTTACCGATGATCGGGTTTTTGACTGGGCCATTGAATTTGATAACTTGAGCGCAGCTGCCATCACCAACCATGATATGAAACTTCTGACTCGACCAGGCACCATTAGCTCGGCTGCAAGCTTTGCCGTACCAACTGACGACCACTACCGTCCAATGCTCGCCGCAATGGCGCTACTCGACCCCAAAGAACAAATACATTACTTCAACGATGTCATAGAACTTGGCAGCATCAGCATGCGCTCGTTCATCGCATCTTAAAAAATAATATCAGTGTTTGGTAATTCTGTTTTGAGTTTAGAAATTTGGGACTGGCTCAGTGGATTGCCTGTAAGATTGAATATCTTTAGGTTGTTTTTAAGACCAGCGAGTTCATTCGGTAGGCCCGTTATTTTGTTGTAGCTATAATTAAGTGTTTCAAGCTTACTTAGTTGTCCAATTTCTGCTGGCATACCTGTCATGTTGTTATAGCTCGCATCAAGTGTTCTCAACTGTGACATCTGGCGTACTTCTCCAATAAGACTGCCATCAAGCAAGTTATGATCAATTTTAAATACAACAAGATTTGTCATTTTACCCATTTCACTTGGCAAAGTTTTAATACTATTGCTTGATAAAAGTAGCTCAGTTGTGGCGGTTTTGGTGTAGACTTCTGGCCCAACGGTAGTAATACCTTGATTACTCAGATCAAGCACTACACCACTTTTAGCTTGGCTCGATTCTACGGGGTTGCCTACCTTGCTTGAGCGCTGTTGCCAAGCAAATAATATACCTGCCATAACCAGAATTGCTATAAGTGCACCCATAAGATATTGTTTCATACCTCTAGTGTACACGCTTTACAGGTTATCTTTTCGGGTATTTGTAGTATGCTATCAGGTAATAACCATTAGCGTATTTGTGCTCATACATGACAAAAAAACTGAACCCCTTTGTTAAAACAGAACGAAAGTTAAATCGACAGCTTAATAGAACCGAGCATCAGGCTCTAAGCATCGGAAAAAACATCATGAATCGCAAGCGCTACAGCCGTTTCTTGCGTATATTAGGGCCAGGCCTGGTAACGGGTGCAGCCGACGACGATCCATCAGGTATTGCAACCTATTCACAAGCTGGGGCCGGTTTTGGCCTTGGCCTACTTTGGGCATTCCCACTCATGTATCCACTCTTACTAGCCGTACAAGAATCATGCTCACGTATCGGTGCTGTTACGGGTAAGGGATTAGCTGCGGTCATAAAAGAGAACTACAGTAAAAAACTACTCTATATGTCGGTGGCGCTCGTTGTCGTAGCAAATACCATCAACATTGGTGCTGACCTTGGCGCAATGGCTGCGGCAACGCAGTTATTTGTATCAGTGCCTTACGCCGCGCTGGCGGTTATTTACGCCACGCTCATTATTGCTTTAGTAATATTCGTTAACTACAAAACGTACGCAAAAATGCTTAAGTGGTTAGCACTTAGTTTACTCGCCTACCCTATTGCTGCACTGCTGGTTGGACAAGATTGGCCGGCAGTATTTGCGGCGACCTTTACTATCCATCCACAACTGAATGCCCAAACAATCTATATTTTTGTTGGTATGTTGGGTACCACTATCTCGCCGTACTTATTCTTTTGGGATACCTCTGAAGTTGTCGAGGAAGAAATCGCCAAAAAACGTTTAACCGAAACCGGTAAAGACCCTAAGATCACCAAGCACTTCTTAAAAAGTATTCGTCTCGATAACTTTGTCGGCATGACTCTTGCCGTAGTCACGGCCTGGTTCATCGTAATTGCTTGTGCGTCAGTACTTTACAAGAACGGCATAACCGAAATTAATTCTGCATCTGATGCCGCAAGAGCACTAGAGCCACTCGTAAAAGGTTTCCCAAATGCTGGCTTAATTGCCAAGCTTATATTCTCTGTCGGTATTATTGGACTTGGCTTACTTGCGGTACCAGTACTGGCTGGTTCATCATCATACGCAATTACCGAAACGCTAGGCTGGAAAGAAGGTTTGCATCGCAAATTTAAACGGGCCTTTGGATTTTATACTGTTATTATTATTGCGACGCTTGTAGGCTTAGCTATCAACTTTTTAGGTATTGACCCTATAAAAGCACTGATATTTACGGCGGTGTTCAATAGCATCGCATCGATCCCGCTGCTATTTATGATTGCTAGAGTCGGTAATAACAAACAGATTATGGGTGACTATAAAAATGGCCTGCTATCGAATGGGTTTGTGCGTTTGGCATTTGTAATCGTAACAGTTTCGGTTTTTGCAATGTTCTATCTTATGGCTAAGGGTGCCTAGTAGTCGAGAGCGAGTAGTCGTGCTAATCTTGGCTTTTTTGAGCTTCGTCATGGCTCAAAGAAAACAATAACTTATCGCTTGTTATAGTTGACATATAAAAACATTTATGCTAATATTGTAGGGAATTGTTTTACAACAGAATCCGGGTTTTGGTTAGTCGTTATTACTCCGATTCAAGAAGCGTAAGAGCAATCAGAGTTAACACTAATTAAAAACATAGAAGGATTCTTTTTTTATGCCAAATTATAGTCGACGTGGCCCAAGTGGCTCGTCTTTCGGTGGCCCAGGCCGCAAATTTTCTAACAACGGGCGCCGCCCACAAAAACGCCGAGGTGGTGGTGAATACATCAACCCCGAGCGCTTCGTACAAGCTGCAAAGCCAGTACTAGAAGAAGAGATTTTTATACCTAAAAATCAGTTCATTGATTTTGATGTTGAAGATGTCATTAAAGCTAACCTTGCAAAAGCTGGTTATGTAACTCCATCACCTATTCAGGACCAAGCAATACCTTTTGGTGTTGAAGGCCACGATATTGTTGGTATAGCTAATACCGGTACCGGTAAAACAGCTGCTTTTGCAGTGCCGGTTATCCATAACCTCATGCGATTTAGCGATGCCTACGCAATTATTGTTGCACCAACACGTGAACTTGCTCAGCAAATTGAAGAGCAATGCAAAATGATCGGTAAAGGCAGTGGCGTTATGGGCGCAATCCTTATTGGTGGTATGCCAATGGGCCCACAACTGCGCCAGTTACGTAACAATCCTCAGATCGTTATCGGTACACCTGGTCGTATTAAAGATCACGTTGAGCGCGGCAGCCTAAAGCTTGCTGGCTTTAACATGGTCGTACTTGACGAAGTAGACCGCATGCTTGATATGGGCTTCTTGCCTGATGTGAGCTTTATTCTGAAGCAACTCGCACCAGAACGCCAAAGCTACTTCTTTAGTGCAACAATGGAACCAAAAGTTAAGGCGCTTATTACCCAATTTGCACCTAAGCACGTAACTATTTCACTTAAGAAGCAAGCAACAAGCGAAAGCGTCAACCAAGATGTTGTCCACTACACGCATGCTGCAGATAAAATGGATAAACTCCATGACATTCTTAATGCTGAAATTACTGAAAAAGTTATCGTTTTTGACGAAACCCAACGAAGCGTTGAACGCCTCAGCCAAGTCTTGCAAGAACGCGGTTTTAAAGCAGAAGCAATCCATGGTGGTAAAACACAAGGTCAGCGTAAACGGGCACTTGATCAGTTTAAGCAGAACCGTGTGAATATTCTTGTTGCAACTGATGTTGCGGCTCGTGGCATCGATGTTTCTGACATTACACACGTAATTAACTTTAGCGTGCCACAAACCTACGACGATTACGTTCACCGTATTGGCCGTGCAGGTCGTGCAGGTCGCACCGGCTACGCGCTCACCTTTGTCGCTAAGTAATAGTTCGCTATACTAAAGCAATATGAATCAAGAAACTCCGTCGCAAATAGCCGAAGACATTAAAATGTTTCGTGGCGTTGCGGCGGTTATTACTTTGTTGGTTTTTATCAGTACCCTTTTCTTTCATGCTGTTGAAAAATGGGATTGGCTTGATTCTGTTTACTATACGGTTATAACCATGGCAACAGTTGGCTACGGCGACTTTGTGCCTAAAACAGATGCCGGTAAAATTGGCGCTATGTTACTTGTTGTCATAGGCATTGGTTTATTTGGCACTTTCGCGAGCTTACTCATAAAACGCCAAACCCAAATTCGTCAGGCAAAAAAGCGCAAACAAGACTAGTTACATCTGTTAGTGCTAAATTACTTATAATGTCCTGCCGTTGTCTTTAGTAGCACTTAAGGGATTTGAACTATGCTTGTGCTTTAATCCCAATATGCCTTGGAAAGATAAAGAAAAACAGCGTGAAGCAATACGTAATCATTATCATGAAAATCGCCAATACTATATCGAAAAAGCATACAAAAAACGAGAGAGTCTACGCAAATACGTATATGAACTAAAGGACAAAACACCCTGTGCAGACTGCGGGGTAAGATATCCTCATTATGTGACCGACTTTGATCATATTGGGGAAATTGAAAAAATCGACACAATAAGCAGACTTATTAACAGTGGAAGCTACAAAAAAGTTACTGCTGAAATTGAAAAGTGCGAGCTTGTTTGCTCTAATTGTCACAGAGTAAGAACTTACAACAGACTAAAAATCAAAAGTTCGATATAATAAATCTCACGCACCCGTAGCTCAGTGGATTAGAGCGTCGCGCTTCGGACGCGAAAGTCGGCGGTTCGAATCCGTCCGGGTGTACCAAGCATAAGCACCATTAAAGACTTCTTCGGAAGTCTTTTTGTTTGCTAAGATATGCTTATGGGTAAATATCTAATAACCGGTCGCCAAGGATTGGGCCTGTGGTATTTTATTATAAAACCTAGTTGCACTAAAGCGTATAATTAAGCTGTAGGAATTAAACAAGGAGATATACATGCTAGGACCAATAGATTATATAGCAGTAGGATTTGCAGGCAATAACTTTGACGGTAGTGTTCTTTCCGAGCTATCAAAGGCAGTAGAAAGTGGAGTAATACGCGTAGTTGACTTATTATTCATCATAAAAGATGTCGATGGTAATGTAGCTATGGCTGAAATTGAAGACCAACACGAAGAATTAAAAGAAGTGGCCAAATTAATTGGTCACAACGGCGATCTCCCTTTATTGGCAGAACAAGATGTTGAAAAATTAGGCGCTAAAATGGAGAATGATACGTCCGCAGGTATTTTAGTTATTGAACAGCTTTGGGCTAAAGGTCTCAAAAAAGCGCTACTAGATAAAGGCGCTTTTTTACTCGACGAAGGCCGAATACACCCTGACGTAATTTCAGTCGCATTAGAAGATATAAAACAGTAAATAAATCTACATAAGCAGGAGCACTATATTATGATAGGACGACCATTATCCCCAGTATCAATTGCCGGCGTTAGGCGCCGTAACCGTAGAGGTGGTATTTTGTAATCAATTGGGCAGAATAAAATAATTAAATTTAATTATTGATATAGCTTTGCTACGGCATACGATGCTGTACCAAGAAAAAGGCCAGGTTTATGCCTGGCTTTTTCTTTGAAGATTTCGTTACCTTGATGGCAAATTACCGTCCGGTGGTCCAGGGGCACCAGGCGTACCAGTTACTGATGCTACGTTTGCTTCCCTAACTATGGACGTCCCATGGAAACACCCAATAGTATAAGAAAACTCTAAGGTTGCATTATAGTAATACATTGAAACAGGCTTTCCGTCCCGCATAACAGCACTTGTTCGATCATGACAAGCATCGAGATTAGCGTTAGTCAGAAGGTTCCCATTATATTTAGTAGCAATTATAGGCATTTTTTCAATCGCGAATGTTTATAGGTACCATCGTTTGGTATGATGAACCAATGGAACCAAAACAGCATAATTCAAAGTTAGATAAAGCTTTTCGGATCAGCTTAATGCTTAAGGCGATAGATTCAGTTTTGGAAATCTTGGGGGGCATCCTACTTTTAGTAGTTTCCGCCAACTTCATTAATAGTACCGTTGCGCTGCTAACAAGGCACGAACTATCTCAAGACCCTCACGATTTTATTGCCAATCATTTACTCCGAGCTACCAACGACTTTGCGACTGGCAGTAAATACTTTGCGGCTTTTTATTTACTATCACATGGTATCGTTAAAATTGTCATAATACTTGCACTATTCAAAGAAAAAATGTGGGCATACCCAGCTATGATAGTAGTGCTTGGGGCATTTATTGCCTACCAACTCTATCGGCTTACATTTAAGCTTTCGATAAGTCTTGTACTGCTCACCATTTTCGATATATTTGTTGTCTGGCTTACATGGCAGGAGTATAAGAAACACCGTGTCCGTAAGGTGTTAAGCAGTGAAGACCAATAAGAGATCAACGAGTCTGCCTGAGAGCTGCTAGGCAAGTTTAGCGAGAATTTCGAAGAGTTTTTCTCTATCAGCTGTCGTGAGCCCGCCAAGACCAATAGCATCTGACTGCTCAAGGCCACTCAGAAATTTTTTTCGCAGCTGGCTGCCATTATCGGTCAAGCTAATAAGCCGAATTCTTCGGTCAGTTAGATCTTGTTCGCGATTTATAAGATGTACCTGTTCGAGCCTGTCAGTGATACCAGTGACATTTGAGGCATCGCATTCAAACATCTCTGCAAGATAACTCATTTTTACAGATTTATTCGGTTCTAAAATTAATAGCAGCGTTGCTTGTACGCCTGTAATATCGTATTCGGTTGCAAGCACCCCAAGCCGCTGTTTTGAGCGAAGGAGTAGCATCGCAAGGTTTCGAAAAGCTTCAGTGTGTTCCATATATCAATACTATAATACTTTACTTTATCAATACTTGACAACATAAAGTAATTAGCTAATACTTGTGACATACATCACATTATTTAGTTAAGAGGATTTAATGCAAAAACATACTACTCATAAAGGCTTAATTTTAGCCCTGCTTGCCTTGGCGCAGTTCATGATTATTCTGGACACTTCCATCGTAAACGTGGCTATCCCCTCTATCGCGAACGCCCTACACTTTGCACCACAAAATCTACAATGGGTGGTGACTGCATACACTCTTTGTTTTGGTGGTTTCTTACTGCTCGGTGGTCGTGCAGCAGACTTGTTTGGTAGAAAGCGAATTTTTCTTGCCGGCCTTGCCCTATTCACGCTGGCCTCACTCATGAACGGCCTTGCGACAACATCTGGCATGCTGATTGCGTTTCGTGGCTTGCAAGGTCTTGCAGCCGCATTCATGTCCCCTGCTGCCCTGTCTATCGTTATTACCACCTTTAAGGAAGGCAAGGAACGCAACAAAGCCCTGAGCGTATGGGGTGCTGTTGCTGCTGGCGGTGCCGCTGCCGGCCTCTTGTTTGGTGGTGTGTTGACTCAGTACTTAAATTGGCGCTGGAACTTCTTTGTGAACGTACCTGTCGGCATTGTGGTACTTGCCCTTGTATACCGATACATCCCTGAGAGCAAGGCCGACGTTGACCACACCAACCTAGATCTACCAGGCGCAGTACTGGTCACTAGCGGTTTGATGGTTTTGGTCTATGGGCTTGTTAAGGCAGCAGATTATGGATGGACTTCTGGTAAAACATTTACATTCTTAGCGGTAGCAGCCGTCTTATTGGCATTATTTGTCTTGAATGAAAGACGGGCAAAGTATCCTTTAGTGCCCTTTAATATTTTTAGAATACGAAACGTTACAGGGGCTAACTTAACGCAACTCCCCATAGCAGCTGGGTTATTTTCAATGTTCTTCTTCTTGTCGTTATATGTTCAAAGAGTTCTTGGATTTTCACCTGTTAAAAGCGGCCTGGCCTTTTTGCCAATTACCATCGTTATTGGTATTACAGCCGGTTTTGCTTCTAAGCTTGTCGGAAAAGTCGGTTACAAAAAAATACTTATGGTTTCACCATTAATAATTGGAGCTGGACTCTACACGTTAAGTGGCATACACGTGGGCGGTAACTATCTTCAAGATGTTCTCCCGGGCCTACTCATTTTTGCATCGGGTATGGGCTTTACCTTTATTGCAATTACCATCGCAGCAACTTCTGGAGTGCCTCACGACGAAGCTGGCCTGGCGAGTGGGTTACTTAACACATCTCAGCAGATTGGTGGTGCATTAGGCCTTGCAGTGCTCTCAACAATTTCAGCAAGTAAAGCATCGCAGTTTATTGCCGATAACCACGATCTTCCAAACGCCATAATTGCAGGCCAAGTTGCTGGCTATCAGGTAGCCTTTAAGGTAGCCGCAGTATTCATGGTAATCGGTGTTATATTCGCAGCCACGATCCTTAAGAATGTGAAGGGTGAGAAGCAAGAAGTTGTTGCCGCAAATCTTCACTAAGATATTGCTAACGGCAAGAGCTGTACTCGATTTGGAAATCTAAATAAAAATACCCCATCATGATGGGGTATTTTTATACAGTCTATGAGGTATTTAAGCTACTTCGCCCTGTTTATCGAGTTTTTCAATTTCTTCAATATTCTTTTTGGCTACGTTAATTGTTTCTTGTAGGACCTCAAGCATGCTTTTGGCATGCTCATGGCTCATGCCAATACGCGATACTGCCATTGGTTGATTTTGTGCTCCTAGGCCCTGCAAAAAATTAATAATAACTCCGTACTTATTAGCGCTCACATGTACCATGTCTGTATAAATAATGCGCGCATCATCAGCGGTTATGAATGCCGATTGAGAAACTGGGCCGTCCTCGTTACCGACACTTGCAAGGCCGGTTTTTTCTTGTTCATAGCCAGCGAGCTCCCATAACTTGAGAGCTTCGTCTTCTTTAAGGGCAAAATGACTAATAATTAGAAGAACGAGGTCTTCTGTTGGTTGTTCGTGCCCATTTTCAATATTACTCAGAACCGTCGTGTCTACTTCTACCGCACCAGAAAGGTCTGCTATAGACTCTTTCGCGCTCTCACGAATAGTTTTTAAACGAGTGCCGAATGACTTGTACTGGTTATTACTCATTGTATCCTCCTCGTTTTGGTATATATAGTTTATGTGTTTTTGCAGCCGACCACAAGTAAAACAGGTATACTAATCTTAGAAGTTATGGAAGTTTTAGAAAGTAAACAGCTAAGAAACTACACGAGTATGCGCATTGGAGGGCCGGCCGCATATATTGTAACTGCGCGCACCGAAGATGATGTGGTCGAAGCAGCTCAGTTTGCAAAACAAAAAGAGCTACCGCTCATTGCACTTGGTGGTGGAACAAACGTCGTGTTTAGTGATGATGGTTTTCGTGGTGTTGTCCTACAAAACCAGTTAAGCGGTTTTGATATTGATGCCCGTGGGCTGCTACACGCTAAAGCCGGCGAAAATTGGGATTCAGTTGTCGCTCGATCAATAGAGGCTGGTTTTTACGGTATTGAAGCTATGTCACTCATACCTGGCACTACCGGCGCGACTCCCGTTAATAACGTTGGTGCTTATGGTCAAGAAATTGCTGATAGTCTTATTTCTATCCGGGCTTTTGATACGATTGAAAATACATTTGTTGAGCTACCAGCTGAGAGTTGTGGGCTAAGCTATAGAACGAGCCGCTTTAAAGCTCAAGACTATGGTCGGTTTATTATTACCGAGCTCACTCTTCAACTTAAGCCTATCGATGCAAGCTACAAAGCGCCGAGCTACCCATCTTTGGCAAGCGAGCTCGCAAAATTTAACACAGATAGTCCTACGCCTGCTCAGGTTCGCAGCGCAGTAATCGCCGTGCGCTCGAGCAAATTGCCTGACCCTAAAATAATTGCAAATGCTGGATCATTCTTTAAAAATGCCATCGTAGATAAAACAACCGCAGACAAACTTATTTCTGAATATCCCGATGCGCCCGTATACGCATATGGTCAAGATTTTAAAGTTGCCGCTGGTTGGTTGATTGAAAAAGTAGGGCTCAAAAACTACCGCACCAATGGAATATGGGTTTACGATAAACAAGCCCTTGTGCTGGTTAATGAATCAGCTGAACATTTTTCTGATTTGAAAGTCATGTATGAGCACATCCAAAAAACAGTATTTGAACAGTTCGGCATAGCTATTGAGCCTGAGCCAGAGCTTTTGTAATGAGTAAGCAACAGCTTATTGAAAAAACGAAGAAGTACTTACCTGAGTTAAGCGGTTTTGATCAAGGTCTTATTGAGCGTGCGTATGATATAGCCAAAGCAGCACATATTGGGCAAAAACGTATTAACGGCGACGATTACTTCACCGGTCACTGTGTACATGTTGCTGAGCACGTTCTTGAGCTCGGTATGGACGCAAATCTGGTTGCGGCTGCACTTCTGCACGACACAATTGAGGACACGACAATCACCGCTAAGGATATTGAAAAAGAATTTGGCAGTGATATTGCCCATTTAGTCGAAGGTGTTAGCAAACTTGGTAAAGTTAAGTACCGCGGTAATGAGCGTCATGTTGAATCACTCCGTAAATTTTTTATTTCAGTCGCACAAGATGTACGAGTTGTAATCTTAAAACTCGCCGACAGATGGCACAATCTAGAAACCCTTGAATTTTTGCCACCAGAAAAACAAAAACGTATCGCACTTGAGAGTATTATGATCCATGCCCCGCTCGCAAGCCGCCTGGGTATGGGTAGGTTAGTCGTTATCTTAAACGACCTAGCATTCCCTTTTGCCTATCCAGAGTACTACAAAAGAACGAAAGATATCCGAGAGACTCGGCTCTCAAACGCTGAAGCAACGATTACGAAAATGTATCGAAATTTAAATGTTGAGCTCACAAAAACGCTCGGCTATACACCACAAATAGATAAGCGCGTTAAGGGGATGTTTAGCCTCTACCGAAAGCTTGAACGAAAAAAATGGAACATTGATGAAATATATGATCTTGTTGCGCTGCGCGCCATCGTAAAAACGGTGCCTGATTGTTATCAGGGGCTTGGCGCAATTCACGCGCATTGGAGGCCCGTACCAGGACGAATCAAGGATTACGTAGCCGTGCCAAAACCAAATGGATATCAAAGCTTACATACTTCAGTATTCAGTGGCGATGGCCCGATTGTGGAAATGCAACTTAGAACAGAGGAAATGCATGAATTTAATGAGTATGGTATTGCCAGCCACCACAGCTATAAGAATGCCGCAAATGGCGGTGCGCCTGGCGAGAGCTTTGCCTGGATTCAGCAATTACGCTTATTTCAAAATGCCGATTTATCGCCAAACGACTACCTTAAGCGACTTCGAACAGATTTTTTTCAGGATAGAATTTTCGTCTTAACACCAAAAGGAGATGTTATCGATCTGCCGATTGGCGCAACAATTTTAGATTTTGCTTACGCAGTGCACACACAAGTTGGCGAACACGCAAGCGGGGGAAAAATTAACGGTAAGTTTATGGCACTTAAATCGCCACTCAAAAGCGAAGACATTGTCGAGATTGTCAAAAACCCAAAAGCTCACCCGACGGATAAATGGCTAGAGTACTGCGTTACTTCTAACGCAATTAGCCGCATTAGGCACTACCTTAAAAAAACCGTTTCCGTATACGACGCATAAGTTCTTATGGTAGCGGAAATTGTTCCGAGAATGCAACAACGTGCTGTTTAATTTGAGCAAGCTTTTGCGGGTCACTATTGCTTTGTAAGGCATCAACGATCCAAGCGGCAAGTTGGGCCATGTGTTCAGGGCCTAAGCCGCGTGTGGTAAGCGCCGGAGTACCAATTCGCAAGCCACTTGGACTAAATGGTGGCAAAGCGTCGTCTGGTATAACATTCTTGTTTGCATTCAGGCCCACTGCATCCAGAGCTGATTCAGCAACTGCACCGTCGATATTAAGGCTCTTTTTTACGTCAATAAGTATAAGGTGGTTGTCAGTACCACCGGTTACAAGTTGCATGCCTTTATCACTTAGCTGCGCGGCAAGTTCTTTCGCATTAGCCACAACCTGTGCGGCGTAAGTTTTAAACTCGGGTTTTAAGGCTTCATCAAAAGCAACGGCTTTGGCCAAAATAGTATTCATGTGTGGCCCACCTTGCAACCCCGGAAAGACCGTTCTATCGATAAGTGTTGGCAGGTTTGCAATAGTTTTTTCAGGTTTCTGCAGGGGGTTGCTGACAATCCCTTTACTCAAAATAAGGCCGCCTCGTGGACCGCGAAGTGTCTTGTGCGTCGTACTCGTCATAACGTGAAAGCCGTAATCAAATGGATTCGCCAAGACACCGCCAGCAATAAGCCCAGCGATATGCGCGATATCGGCAGCTAAAACAGCACCTACTCGATTACCAATCTCGGCAAACTTGGCATAATCAAGCTCTCGTGGATACGATGAAAAGCCCACAAGTATCATTTTCGGTTTATGCTCTTCTGCTAAGCGAGCAACCTCATCAAAGTCGATTTCACCGGTATCGACGTTTTTCATTTTATAGCGAATAAAATTGAACTCGTTCGCAAGCACCGTCACTGGATGTCCATGCGTTAAATGGCCGCCGTGACTCAAATCCATGGCTAAAACTGTGTCGCCAGGCTCAAGCCACGCGTGATACAAAGCTGCATTCGCTTGAGCGCCTGAGTGTGGTTGCACATTTGCATGATCAGCTTTAAAAAGCTGTTTGGCTTTTTCAATAGCAATCAGCTCTACTTTATCGGTGTTCTCTTGGCCGCCATAATAACGTTTACCCGGGTAGCCTTCGGAGTACTTGTTTGTAAATACACTACTCAGCGCCTCGCGCACATCTTGACTGACATAATTTTCTGATGGAATAAGCTCAAAGCCCTGTAATTGTCGAAGCTCTTCAGCGGCTACTAATTGTGATAAATCGGTATTTTGTAACATAATTACTATAATTATACCGTATTACCCCTAATATTGACTTTTATTACCACATTTGATATAGTTTGTGCACAATATGAGCACAAACAATACCAAAATTGGTAGTTTAATTTCTCAAATACGACAGCAGCGCGGCCTTACCCAGGCTGAGTTTGCAAAAAGATTAGGCACAAGCCAATCGGCGGTTAACCGCATAGAACAAGGCAAGCAAAACCTCAGCCTTGAAACTATTAGCCGTATTAGTGATGCGCTTGGTCGCAATATCGTTAATATCAACACCAGTAGCAGTATTGGTTTTGTTATCAATGGTGGCCGTGAATTATCTGGCACGGTAAGTATGAAATCAAGTAAGAATGGTGCGGTTGCACTGCTAGCTGGTTGTCTGCTTAATAAAGGCACAACAATTTT
>JBBRSL010000011.1:0-27673 GCA_038245435.1 Saccharimonadales bacterium (SeqCode) | reverse complement strand
GACCTTTAACGGCGCTAACGCTATCACCGTATTTCTTACCAGCAACTGTTTGAGCAATAACCTGAGAATCTTGCTTAACGCCAACTTTGGCAGTACCCGTAAATTCAAAGGCTACATCGCCATTGGCCTTCTTTTCTTTGACAGTAATTTTGCCCGTAGCAAGCCCATTATCGTAGATCTTTTCATTTGGCCCAAGCTGACCTTGAATTTGAGCATCTATGAGCTGATTAAGGCCTTCGGTACTAACACCAGCCATTGTGAACTTAAGTTGTGCTGTTGCTGTTGATTCAGTTGCTTCTTGGTCAACACCTGGCGTACAGGTTGCGGTGCCGCTTGTTTTTGCAAAGGTGTCACTGAGTGGAGTTTGCCCAGCAGCTTTCAGTTGTGCTTCGAGTTCGGCTTTATTCGGATCAGTATTCGCATTCAAAAGTTCATTTTTAGCATTATCACAGTCACTTGCGCTTACAACCTTAACAATCTTACTTGTACCCCCGCCCATGCCATCTGAGTCCGTAGCCGTCATACTAGAGAACCCTGAAACAGCGTATTTTCTTGGTGACAAATTATATTGTCCACCTGCAGATTGCGCGATAACAGATACAGAGCCCGAGGGTTTATCGGCTTTACAAGTAGAACCGGTAAATCCACTAGGCTGCACCGTAACATCTACTTGAGTTATGAATGTAAAGCCTCCTGAGCTAATACCCGTTCCTGCTGGGACTGTTCTAGCAGTATCACCAAGTTTATCGGCGATATTACAATTTACAAAAGTAACCTTACCTGATGCTTTTGTGCCATTATCTTTTTCACCGGTAGCAGAAAACTTTTTAGTTTCAGTTTTATCTAGATTTTTAATCTGCTCCGGCAGTGTGCCAGCTTTTGTATCAGTTGTGGTGGCAGTTGTGCTACCTGTAGCCGACAATGTTACTGGTACGCTCTTGTACTGGATTTTAACCACAACGTTAGCCTTTGGCAGCACATTAAATAGCACATACCACAAAACACCCAAAACAATAATTGCGCCAATAATCGCAAATAATTTTATTCTAAACGAATCAAAATTTGGGACCGCAAGTTTTTTGTCTTTCTTCTCTTTTTTTGGCTTTTCATCCTCTTTGGCAGCCTCTGGTTCATCACCAAGTTCAATGGGTGCATCCTCGTCTTCAGGGGTATCACCATCAAGCTCGCCAATCGATTTGGTCTCGTCTAGTTCTGGCTCGCCTTCGCTATCGGCCTCGACCACAGATTCGATACTGTCATCAACTTGTGGTGCAGCAGGTACAACAGGTTTTGTTTGGAGTGTTTTTGCGACAAATAGCCCAGCGGCACCTGCGAGTGGCAACAAACCAGCCTCACTCGTAATAAGCACGACTTTTTTGCCCTCATCATTAGCCGCTTTGTTCAATATCTTCATGTTAACCGAGCTTTGGAGCACCGTGCAGCGCTTTGGCAACACAAGGGCAACTATTTTCTCGGGTGAGCTTTGAACTTTATCAGTGATACTGGCAATTTCATCGTCATTATCAATGTAAACTACGTCTTTTTTCATACTTTAAGAATCCGGTTTAATCTGTCTTTTATCGAGTTAGTTGGTGCTTCATATTGTAACAAAGTGTCCATTCCAACGCGCAACAAGCCCATGGCAGTTATATAGGTGTGGTCATCGATGATATTTGTCGTATCAGTGATACCAACGACCTGCGAAGGGCTAATGAGCTTCACTTGTGGTTTACGTGCAAACGGTAAATCTGCGTACCAGTTTGATTGCTCTAAGCTTTCGGTAAGCATGGCCAAGCTTGCACCACCACCACATAAAAATACCGTGTGCGGCAAGTGCTCAAGCCGTTTAAATTCTTCGAGTGCGAGCTGTACGCCATTATCCCAAACGTTAAGTGTCTTTTTGAGCGCTGCTTCGACAGATTTAACGCGTGGTTCTGGTGTCCGGCCACTAGTTAAACCAAGCTTTAAAGCTTCTGCCCTATCAAAATCGGTGTTTAAGTCACGCTCAATTGATTTAGTGAAACTTCGGCCACCAATACCAAACATTTTAGTACCTTCAACCCCACCTTCGTTTACAACGGCAATATCTGTCGTACCACCGCCAACGTCAATAAGGATAGCACTGAGGTTTGCATTTGGGTCGTCACCAATTACCGAACGAGCCACGGCAAAAGGTTCTGCAGCAACGGTAAGTAAGTCTAAATCAAGTTGTTCGGCAGTTCTCTCAAGTGCACTAATGTGAATAAGTGGCGCAAACGCGGTATAGAGCTGGACACTAACGTCCTTACCTTTAAACCCAATAGGGTTCGTTACCCCGTAGCCATCGATTTCAATGCTAATAAGTGCACTGTTAACTAGTTTAAGATCAATATGCTTACCACCAAGTTCAAGGCTCAGCTGTTTTTTAGCTTTTTCGAGTGCGCGGGTCTGAATATGTCCAAAGATTCTATCTACTTCTTCTAAATCGATTTCTTTATTAGGGTCTTTACGGGTAAATCGAACGGTGGTCGTAGTGCCCTTAACGAGTTCGCCAGCAATACCAATAACGGCACTTCGCGCACTTACACCGGCTTGCTGCTCGGCCTGATTTAATGCAGTGTCACAATTGGCGACAACTGCTGCTATGTCGGCAATTGCGCCAGCTTGCATATCGGTAAGGCTTTGGTGTGCTCGGCCAACACCAAGTATTTCTATCTGATTATCTTCGTTAATACGGGCAACCAGTGCCTTTACAAACTCTGTACCTATATCGAGCCCTACCATTAGTCGGTCATTTGTCTCGGTTTTAGGTGTACGTTTTACAGAGGTTATCTGTTTTTTGAGTTTGCTAAGCATATACACTTTATTCTAGCACATAGCACCCCTGTCGTGAC
Source organism: Saccharimonadales bacterium (SeqCode) (assembly GCA_038245435.1). GTDB lineage: Bacteria > Patescibacteriota > Saccharimonadia > Saccharimonadales > CAIOMD01 > JBBRSL01. The sequence continues at coordinate 24,800 of JBBRSL010000011.1, read as the reverse complement.
ACGTTAAATAAACTTGTATTTTTATTACGTTTATGCTATAATAATGTAATATGGTGTCCCCAAATAAGCAACAGCCGACAAGCGATTCTCTTGTAGACCTTGAAAGAGCAGACTATGTTGTTATATCTGCAAAAATTAAAGAATTTGCAGACAAAGCACAGTTCGAAGGGCTTATTGGCTCTAACACTGAAATTTACAATCGATATTCTGCTTCTGGGGCAGTTAACGAAGGTGGTTTCCAGAATATGCCATGGCTCGCTGATAAAATTGGCAACGCACTTTCAATTAATCATTCATTTGATATTGAACTTCAAGATTCCAAAGTTCCAGGTATGCCGCGCGATCAGGAAATATCGATTAGAATATACGGTGATAGCGGATTTGATTTTCACGTTGGCAAAATCTCTTCGGAAGATGAGTACATTCCTTTTTGGGCGCCAACTAATGGTGAGTGGTTCGAAGCAGAATCGCCAGACGGCGGACACACTAAGCTTACTTCTGATGATATAAAAGCTCTCCTCTGGTGCTTGACGCATAGCGGGGACGAAAGAGCCTTCGATATGCTCGACGAGCGAGATACTGCCGCCGAAGCTACACTTTTTGCTATCCACGACAGCGAATCGTCAGCGCATACGTTTATGCTCCAACAAACATTTAGTACCGAAGACTTTGCTCAACAAATCGATAATCCTTACGATGCAATCCCTGGCAGTAGCCTCACTATCTCAAAAGTCCAAAGTAAAGAATCTGAAAGTAAATGTAAAGAATTCACTGATTATTTGTTAACAACAAAACATTCAGAGCTCGCTGAAACACCTAATAATTCCGAAGATGTTTGGATATGGATAACATATACATTTCGAGTTCGGTTCGACCAATCTGGGAAACTTGAACGGTGTAGCGCTTCTGTGGATATCGACTTTAAAATACCTGAAGAAGAGTTACTCCTGCCACAATATTGGGTCGAATATCTACGTCAAAAGCACCAGAACAGTATTCGAAACGAGTTTCCTGGAATAATGTCAGATGCACTTGCCGATATTTTCACTAATCGAACAGATACGCTAGGCTAAAACAGCTTTAATGCGGCGCACACCGGCAGAGCTAGATTCTTCTTTGGTGATTTTAAACCTCTTGCCATCTTCAAATAATTGCAGAGAATGATCAATATGCGGGCCGCCACAGATTTCAAAACTAAAAGGCTTTTCGGCACCATCGGCTATCATTTCGTATACTTTTACCGTATCGCCGTATCTATCACCAAATTGGCCAAGAGCACCCTTTTCTTCGCGAGCAACTTTGGTTGGGTATTCTTTAAAACTAATTTTAAGATCTTTGGCAATTTGCTCGTTAACAATGGCTTCTACTTGGGCGATTTGTTCTGGGGTAACTTTTTGGTCATGGCTAAAATCAAAACGTAAGCGCTCTTCAGTAATATTGCTGCCCCTCTGCACTACATGGTCACCCAATACGTCACGTAGCGCTTGATACATTAGGTGCGTCGCAGTGTGGTATTTTTTGTGCTGCAAGCTATCGCCACCAAGGCCACCTTTAAAGGTACCCTTGGTGGCAGTTTGGCTACGCATTCGCTGCTCGGCCATTTTCGCATCAAATTGCTCGCGCCAGTTTGGGTCTATTCCGAATCCTTGCTTTTCAGCTTCTTCTATACTCAATTCTGCAGGAAAGCCATATGTATCATATAGAGTGAAAACTTTTGCACCAAAGCTATCATTAAGTGAGCCGTCTCCCTTACCTGTATCAAAAATCAGATAAAACTCTTTCAAACCTTTACGCAGGGTCTGACGGAAGGCTTTTTCTTCTTTTATGAGCACCGCTATAATTTCCTCGCGCTTTTCGGCAACTTCAGGGAAATCATTATGATATAAATCAGCGATGACTGGTACAACCTCTTGCATAAAGTTCTGCTCAATCCCTAAATCGAAAGCTTTCACCATGGCGCGTCGAATAAACTTACGCATAACGTAGCCATGCTCTTTGTTTGACGGCACACAGCCATCAACGGCTAAAAATGTTGCGGTGCGCAAATGATCTGCGATAACACGCATCGAATTGGTGTGGCTATCGTATTTTTTGCCACTGAGCTTTTCGAGTTTTTCGATAATAGGCGACATAATGCTGATCTTAAAGACATCAGAGTCACCAAGTTTTGCCGCTGCAATACGTTCAAGACCTGAGCCATGATCAATGTTTGGCCGCTCTAGCGGCTCAAACGTACCTTCGGCAACCTTACGGTATGCCATAAAGACGTTATTACCGATTTCCATAAAGCGGCCGCAGTCACAGTTTGGGTGGCAGTACTCACCAAATTCAGGATTGTGGGCAATCCCAAAATCGTAGAACATTTCGCTATCTGGGCCGCATGGGTCACCAACTGGTGTCGTTTCTGGTGCACCATTACGGCTCCACCAGTTTTTACTGCCGTCATAGTAAAATACCCGCTCACCGTCGTGTATACCACGCCTATAGCCATCTTCTTCTGAACCAATCTCAGCCTCGCCCGCGCTTAAGCCTTTGGCAGCGTACAACCGTTGCCAGACCTTTGCTGCCTCAGTATCTTTATCAATGCCGTATTGAGGCGCACCGATGAAACAAGTGACATATACCCTGTCCATATCGAGCCCAACAACATCACTTAAAAACTCAAACATCCATTCAATCTGCTGTTCCTTGAAATAATCACCCATACTCCAGTTACCAAGCATCTCAAAAAAAGTAGTATGACGGTTATCACCAATATCATCGATATCTTGTGCGCGCAAGCATGTCTGGCTATCCACAATGCGCTTACCTTCTGGGTGCGGTTCACCAAGTAAGTACGGAATCATTGGCTGCATTCCTGAACCCGTAAATAATGTTGTCGGGTCGTCGCGCAGTATAAGTGGGGCACGTTTAACAATTGCGTGGCCACGTGTTTTAAAGAATTCTAAATAAGCATTTCGTATTTCTTGAGCTGTCATCGCACCTATTGTAACAGATTGACTCGTGTTAAATAACTATGCCGCCGCCAACAACTAAATCGCCATCATAAATAACTGCTGACTGGCCCGCAGTAACTGCTTTAATAGGGTCACTTAACGATACATGACCAAAAGTATCTTGCGTAAACTCGCAGTTTACAAGTGGAGCCCGGTAGCGAGTGCGCACTTGGTATGTTTTACCTTTTTCGGGTTCTGTATTTATCCAGTGCAGATCTGTCAGTGAGAGTTCGCTATGCCATAATCGTTCATCATCAATTTTCGAGGTTACGTAGACTTCATTCTTTTGCATATCTTTGCCAACTACATAATATGGCAAGCCACCACCCACATTTAAACCATGCCGCTGACCGATAGTGTAGAATATCGCCCCATCGTGCTCGCCAATAGTTATGCCGTGTTGATCAATAATCGCACCGGGTACGGTTTCAACATAATTTTGCAAAAATTCTTTGATACCAACTTTACCAACAAAACAAATACCCATACTTTCTTTCTTGCGAGCTGTAATAAGATTTCGCTCTGCTGCAAGTTCACGTACCTGGGGTTTTTTGTATTCACCGAGCGGGAACAGCGTCTTATGTAGGGCAGCTTTTGTTACTCGATACAAAAAATAACTTTGATCTTTATTGGTATCAATACCTGTGAGTAATCGCCCTTCTTGCGAGCGTGCGTAGTGGCCGGTCGCAACAAAATCAGCCCCTGCATCGAGTGCAGTATTTAAAAATAACTTAAATTTAACCTCTTGGTTGCACATAATATCTGGGTTTGGCGTGCGCCCGGCTTTGTACTCTTCAATCATATAGTCGACGACTTTTTCTTGATACTCTTTTTCGAAATCAAACATTTCAAATTCAATACCAAGCTGTACGGCAACGCGTTTTGCATCTTGATAGTCTTCTTTCCACGGGCATGCAAAACCAGGGAGATCTTTACTCCAGTTTTTCATATACACGCCTACAACTCGATACCCCTGCTCTTTTACAAGAGCAGCCGTTACCGAACTATCAACACCGCCACTTAAACCAACATAGACTGTTTTCATGCAGTGCTTATTTTAACAGTTTTAACAAAAACTAACCGCCAAATGGATGCTTGCCTTCGGCGACACGCTTTTTAATACGTTTAACTTCATATTTTTTACCAATCCAAAAAGTAGATATTATTAGGGGGATGGCTATGGCTGCCGGCTGCCATAGAATTACTGTTTTACCAGTACCCGCACTTGCACCGGCTACTTGGCCAGCTTTTTGCGGGTCAACAGCACCATTACCTACGCCAACCAATTGCATATAGGCAACTGCGCCGTTCTTATCGACGGCTTTTACTAGGATTTTATAGACACCGGCACTGTCATAGGTATGCTTAATAATGAACTCACCGGGGGTGGGAACGGTTTGAAGATCATTTTGAACCTTATCGCCCCAATCTATAGTTACGGCATATGGTCCGACGCCACCGCTGAGAACCATCGGCCACTGTAGAAGTTCCTTAGGGTTTGCACCGCGTCGTGCATAATTAGTCGTCAAGCTTATGCGAGCAGCAATTTCTGGGCGCGCCGCGTTGTCGTTAAAGGTTACACTTACTTGGTTTGAATCCGGGCCTGCTTGGTCAAGCGCATCATAGTGACGTGCAATAAGGTCATTCTTACTACTAAAGAGATCAATGGTTAGCTCATAGCTGCCATTTTTACAGACTGCCGAACCACTAAACACATTATTCTTAAATACCTTTACGAGTAAATCACCTGTGCAGATACCCTTTACGACAACGGGAAGCGTCGTAAACGTCGCGCCATTACCTGGTGTTGAAATCGTAGGTGCTGTTGTTGGTGGCGGAGAGCTAATAGTTCCTTGCACCCCCACACCACCACTTTGTGGATTCTCAATAGCTAGAGCGGTTACCGGAAAAACGAAGAAACTGGCCATAACAATCATGGCTGCAACGTGGCGGTGGGTAATCTGTTTGAGTAGCTTCATTTTTTAGTTTTAAGGCTTGTACATACAATAATATTTATTAGCTAAAAGCACAAGCGACACCACTGTTTTGATGCCGCTTGCAGAGTATTATAGTTACGCTGATAACTATCTTCGTGGTCGAACGGGTCGATGCGTTTTAACCGCAAATTTCCGATAGATCATAAAGCCGGCGACAATAAGCGCTACGATAATGATCGCAAATATGATTATCATCCAAGATGGTATAACCCAGAATGATGTCTTAGCCGTTATGAGACTGCCCCCACTCCCATAGCCGTAGTTCGCGGTAACGGTATACTTGCCAAGCCACTTCTGATTCTTAAGTTTATCTTCAAACTTACGTGTGCTGTTTGGCAAAACGTTAGCTCGAGGATCGGTACTATTAAATTCATACGTTTCGACTATTTTGCCACTTCTATTTGTAATCGTTACCTTACCGTACGGCTTAACGTGAATATTGCCGTTGTTTTTTAAACGAGTTATGACGCTCATGTTCCCGCTATTTATGAAGAACCGACCGTTACTACCATTCTTTGCTGCGGTAAATTGAACCAAATCAAGCTTTTCAGTTAGATTCCCCGGTACTCTAATTAAAAATATTGTGCCGACACTTGCTGATAGCGCAACATTTTTGTCGGTTCCTTCTTGTTCTGAAACAAATCGTACCGCACCGTAATAACCGCCAGCACTTGCATTGCCAGGGACGGCAATTTTAACTGAAATTTCTTTTTTCTCTTTTGGCCCGAGTGAAATGGGCTGCAAGTTACCTACTAAACTTTTAAAGCTATTGCCTGCGGCAGTAACATTTTCATCTAGCAAAATCTTAGGTTGCCCACTTTCATCCTTGCTTGGTTCAAAGTCATTGACAATCGGCCTGGCAACTGTTGGACTATTAGTCGCATTTTCTAGAGATAATTTAACTGTTTCGTTCTTGCCCGGTTCAATGGTAAGCTCACTTCGAACAGGGGACACCAAAAAACCATTAGAGGAGCCTTGTTGGGCACCTACGGGAGCAAGTACGCCAAATATAGTACCTACTGACAGCAAAAAAGCTCCTAAACCGGCTAGTATTCGTTTCATTTATCCTCCACTCAAAATTTTTACTTTTAATAGCTCTTATGCAAATTTTAACAAAAGCATCAGAAATTTGCCAAACAAATAAAAGATATTGTGGTGCTATATACACCTGGAGCCTGATTTTGGTTTATATTTGTGACGAAACTTATGGTGAATTTCTTTAAATCCGTAGTAGTATTTGTACCAACTACTTGATCGCCTGCAACAAACTTGAACTGATTTGGCGTATTGTAACCCGCACTCACCGCAGCAACTCCAGGCCCGACTGGGTCGATACCAACATTAGGGTTTGAATTACTCCGAAAATTAATGCCAAACTGAGAGGTACCAGGTGTCTGGCTGCTCGCGGCGGCCATTGCAGGTATGGTGTTATTGCCTGACTGCAGAGTTGTCCCATTTATTGTTACTCCCGCTCCATAGGCGGCATTAGTAGCAAGTAGCATTTGCGCTTCGCCAATTTTTGGATTTAATTTGCTTAATTCCCCAACATCGACAAGATAACCAGCCGCATTACTGCAATCAAGACCAGCTATGATTTGTGCTATACAAAAATTAATGTAGGGCGGAACTTCAGTGTTTATGGCTATTTGGTTTGCAGTTGCAAATGTTACACCACCGTCATCAACACTAAAACCTGAGCCATTGTTGCTTGTATATGTGTATATACGCCCGAAAAATGTGTGATTAGCCATGCTGGGATTTGTTATACCCTGTAACTCGTATGACACAACAGTATTATTGGTGAGCGCTGGCACCCTTCCAAGAATTAGCTTGTTTGCGCCAGAGCCTACAATACTAAAACCCGTAGCGCCACTCTGAGCTCCGAGTGTTGCAGTACTGATTACCATGCCAGTTGGCAATGTACACGGTTGACCTGGAAGTGGATCTTCGCTACAAAATTCGAACACCACAGAGCCAAGGTTATATAACCCTACGGTTGTAAAACTAAAACTATATGACACATTTGTAGCCGAAGCAGCACTGGATGAAAGGCTTAACTTACGATTCGTCACAAGCCCTGCACTTGCATGGCTTGACACGAAAAACTGTGCCCCTGGTAAACCCAGGAGCACAGCTGCAAATACAATGAGTAGTCTTTTTGCTGTTTGTTTCATAAGTCTTACGCTTTAGTATACGTAAGTTTAATACTTTTTAGTACTGACCAGTAGCAATGTACGTAAGGGTTGTTTGGTAAATACCAGCCTCTGTAACAAATCCAATGTTACCAACAAAAGCCATAGTAGCAGTTGAAGTGTTGCCGGCAGGCTTTGTAGCGATAGTGTCACCACTCGCTGAAAGAGTATTCGTAGTGTTAAAGCCAAAGGTTGCACCTGTTGCACCACCTGTTGAAGCAGTACCAGCAGTCTGAGTTGTACCACTACAACCCGCACTTGGATATGTAGCATTCGGGAATGTCATACCACTACCAGTTGACTGGAACAAGCACATACCGAACTGCTCGCTACCACCAGCAGTGGCTGTTGCAGCCGTACTGCCAATTGCAGTGATATCGAATGCACCACTTTTAAGGGTATCGCCTTTCATGACGATGGTTGCACCACTCAGTGCATTAGTGGATATATCGAACTTGGCTGTCCTGTCAACATAGGGACCGGCAGGATCTAGTACGCCATTAGTATTTCCGAGGTTAAATGCACTCGTTGTAGCTGCACCTGTTGTATCGGTAGTACACGAGCCACCAACATACACACAGAAGCTAAGTCGTTCTTGAACCTTTGCCGTAATCTGGATGGTATTCGCAGTGCTGAGAGCAATACCACCAGCATCTACATATGTACCTGGCGTAGCACTCGTATATGCTTGGGCTGTAGCCGTAGCAGCATATGTAAGAACGCGAGCGTAGAAGGTGTGGTTACCGAGTGTTGGGTTGGTAATACCGTCACTAGCTGCAGCAGTACCAAGTGGTATAGTTACTGCTACTGCACTTGCAATACTACTCGCTGTGCGCGTTAGTATGAGTGTATTTGCGTCAGAGTTAGTTGTATCAACTGCAAAACCAGTTACACCAACCTGTGTGCCGAGTGCAAGAGTCGCTTTGTTAATATTAAAACCCGATGGAGTTGTACATGAACTATCACCAATAATTGGTGAACTGTCACAAAATTCCACAACAACACCTCCGATATTTGATGCTGCTCCACCCTGATCAGTCGTGAACTGAACGGTATACGTAACGTCGGTCGCAGCACCGGCGGAACTATCTAATGTTATTTTTCTACTTGTAGGGATACCGGCTTTAGCTATCCCGTTCATCAGTATCGGGATAAATACTGCTACCAGTACAGTGGCCGCAGCTATCAACGCACTGGTACGCGATATATAGATCTTACTTTTTTGCATTTTTTTATTTTTCCTTTTTATTTTTTAGGATATGAGTGGAGCTTATCATGCTTATGCAAGACATTGCAATACTTTTCTGCCCAAGTTATCCACAGGTGCACTTGACAAATTTATGGTTTTTTCAAGGTGTTCCGTGTCTATGAATCTGTTTTTGGTATACCTTTTTTAAAAATTTCTTTGCTAATCAACAGCGATAAAGTCGAAGGCACAGCTTACCCCCGCTGGGCCGGCGCTGGCAGTACCAACACTGAAACCGCCCGTAGTACGATTTACATAGTAATCAAGCGCAGCACAGTTTGAGCCAATAGGGGTAATAACAATATGAGGCGTTTGATTAAAAGCGTCAGTAAAGGAAACATTAGCCAGTACGCCTGGCGATGTCCCAAAACCAAAGTTAATGTTAATCGTGCCTGCCGTGTCAGTCCCGCTTATCGATACGGTACCGGCTCCACCGAGTCCGCTGCCACCACTGACGCGTGGGCTCGGGCCACCTGCGTCGATGTGCCTATTAAGCTGCAAGTCACCGTTTAGGTTCAAAATATCAATACTGATACGCTTTGCGGTTATATTCCCAGCAAAGGTGGCATTACCACCAACTGTTAAGTCTTTTTGTACGGTGAGCTGGCCCTGAATCGCAGCGTTACCGGCAGCAGAAACGTTACCGCCAATTTGGACGTTCTCAAACGCACTTGTACCAGATACCGATATACCCGGTAGAGCCAACGTACCACCAATACGAATGGTACCCGCAACGTCAAGGCTGTCACGCACCAACACCCGGCCATTAAAAACAGCGTTCGATGCAATAGTAAGCGTTTGCTTAGCATCGCCGACACTTGTATCGGTATTTTTAAGTTTTTGTAAATCTTCGGTAGATAAGTTTTGACCACTAATACTCACATCTGTGGCTTTCTTGCTCGCTTTAAAACTCGCAAATGTCGCCGCACCAGCAATAAAAATAATCAGCAAAAACGCCAAAAAATATATATTAATGCCGCCAACAAGCCCTTGTACTTTTTGAGCTAAGGTTTTCTTTGGAACAATTGCGTCATCATCTTTTTCTGTCGCTTTGCCAGCCGTGGCATCTTGAATACCATCTTCAAGGCTCTCGCCTTCATCATTTGGCGAGCCTTCAGTTACCTCAAGCGTATTTTCTTGGGGTTCTTCGGATTTTGGTTTTTCTTCTTCTGCCATGTTTGTACGCTTTTACCACCACTTGCTTATGCTTAATACTATAATAAATACCTCTCAAGCGCTAGCAGTTTGGCAATTATTGCCAGGTAATCGTATACTAATACTTACAAGTACCATGGATAAGGTGAAACAAACACTAAAAAGTATTGGCCAAGTTTGCGCCATTGTCGGCAGCATTTGTGCGCCTGGCCTATTCGTGGCCGTTGCTAGCGCAGCCCCGACCTATACGTCACCGAGCTACGGAGTAGATGAAGTCTTTATGGGTGCTGGTGGAGTTAACGATGCTAGTTCTGCAAGCTATAAAGCCCGTGCCAGCCTTGGTGATACTGCTGTCGGCAATAGCAGTAGCGCTAATTTTCAGGCAAATTCCGGTTTTGTGACAACTGCCGACCCTTATATAGAAATGACAGCCACGGCAGGCACGGCTGACCTTGGTTACCTGAGCACTGGTGCTGCCGCAACAACAAGTTGGACTTTTTCTCTCCGCTCATACCTTGCGAGCGGCTACGTTGTGACAAATGCCTCCGATCCACCGACAGCAACCAGCGGGCCAGGCACTCACACACTCACTAACCTCACTTCGCCCACTGCTTCGAGCCCAGGTACTGAACAATTTGGTATTAACTTAGTCGCTAACACCAGCCCTACAACCTTTGGGGCAAACCCGGTACAAATACCTGATGCAAGTTATAGCTTCGGGCAAATAGCTACTGGCTACAATACGGCAAACCAATTTAAGTATGTCAAGGGTGACACCGTTGCCTATAGTACTAAGAGTAGCGGCCAAACTGACTATACGGTGTCATACCTATATAACATAGCCGCTGTTACCCCAGCTGGCCAATATGATTTTAAGCACATTCTTGTTGCCACCTCAACGTTTTGACAAGTCAGTCATTACTCATAAAAGCACAAACATATTTACAATGCTTTTTTGACGTACAGAGAAAAACCTGTGGATAATTTGTCAAACTTTTTCTTGCTAAAACGCTTATGTAGTGGTAATCTAACCTTGCATATCAACTAAAACAAAAAAACAATTTAAAAGGAGAAGAAGCAATGGTACAAACCAAAGCGCTTCTGACACGAACAACTGCGATCGTGTCAGCAGTAGCGTTGGTAGGTGCAGTCCTTGTTCCAGTGTTGTACTCATCAATAGTACAAGCTGGTTTACCATCGAATCGTAAGATTACGATGGAAACAAGTGCAGCTGCGGCTACCGATGTTACGTATACCCTTCAGTTCACAACTGATCAGGGTGGAGCAGCATCAAATATAGGTGGATTAGTGGTCGATTTTTGTGACGCAAGTCCAATCATCGGTGACAGTTCATGTACAGCCCCATCGGGTTTTGATATTAACAAAGCGACTCTAGCACTCGGCACACAAGTCGGTGTAACAGGCTGGGCAGTCGACACGGCTAACAGTGCTGCAAGTAAACTTGTTCTTACAAGAACAGCAAGCAGTATTGCATCAGCAGTTGCAGTAACGATACCCCTCGGTACTGTTGCCGCGAGTGATGGTTTTACCAACCCAACACTCGGTAACCACACCTTCTATGCTCGTTTACTAACGTTCTCGACAGGTGCCGCTGCTCAAGGCTACACAACTGCAACACCTGGTACTTACGTTGATGCCGGAGGTGTAGCCCTTAGTACTGCAAATCAAATCCAGATTACTTCTAAGGTACAAGAGCGTCTTACCTTCTGCGTCTATACTGGCGGTTCTTGCACAGCAGATACTTCTGGTGCTGCAACAACAAGTGCCATAGCACTTGGTAACAACAACGGTGTTCTTGACCCAACTGGCCCCTTCGTAGACAGGTCAGCTAAGTTCGACGTATCCACCAATGCGCTGAGTGGCGCAACGATTGTCTTGAAAGGCGACACCCTTAAAAGTGGAGCGTTCGACGTCGCCGCAATTGGCGGCTCAGCCGCTGCAAGCTCAGCCAGTACTGAACAGTTTGGTATGTGTTTGTTCCAATCTACGGGCTCAGGCCTTACGCTGCCAACTGCAACGTATAACAATGCAAACTGTAACACGACCACACAAACTGCAGGTACTGGTGCAACAGGTGGCGTTGGAACGGCACAGTTCGGATTTAACACCGCAAATACTACCAGCGCAAATGGCGATACAATCGCAACTAAGCCAGCAGGTTCAAGCTCTACAGCTACCATGGCATTTGTTGGTAACATTGCTTACACCACTGAAGCTGGCATCTATCAAACGACACTCACATATATAGCTACTGGACAATACTAGTAGTTTAGAAGAATCCCGTTTTAGTTGATAAAAATTGGGAAACCCCCCGACAAAAAGTCGGGGGGTCTTTTTATTATCAGTCAATTTTTAAACGTCTAGAAAGATAACAACATCATCGGCTTTAACGTGCATAATACCGCGCGTAATCTTGATTTTTTCCTCAGCTGTTCCGCGTATAACAATTTCACAGGGTGCGAGCAGAGTTAGAAAGTTGTGGTGTCCGGCCAAGATATCGAATGGACCCGTCGTGTTAATAGCTGAGACACTTGTTATTTCACCATCAAAATAGACCTTAAAAGGGGAGTAGACTTTTAGATGAAATAAATCACCTTCTTTGTGTTTGGTCTTGTTTTGACCTTTGGCATTGACCGTCTGAACAGCCTTTTCAACTGCTTCTTCGGTTTTTGCCTCATCTGGCTTGGGCGGTTCATCTGCCATGGTAGTTCTTAGACAATAATCTCTTCAATACCCTTTAGGGTCTCTTCGCGCGTGAAATATTCGCCTGGGATACCATTGAGGCGCTCGGTCACGAACATGTACTGCGTAAAGTACTGAATGAGTTTTTTAGCTTTGGCATATTCAGCACGATCAACAGGGCTAAGTTCGTTTTCACCAATAATGGCAATAATGCTTTTAAGCTGTTCATACTTCTGCAAGATACCCTGAACCTGGACACTCAATAAATAGTGACGGTCACCGACGATTTCTGGACTCAATAGGCTCGAGGTACTCTGAATAAGATCCACCGCTGGGCGAATACCTTGTTCAGCAATTTTACGACTGAGTACAATAATCGAGTCAAGCTCGTGCTGAATAACCTGCACTGCCGGGTCACTCAAGTCGTCGGCTGGTACATAGATGGTTTGCAGGCTCGTAATCGAACCATTTTCGTTCGAGCTCAAGCGGTCTTGGAGCACCTTCATATCTGAGAAAATTGTCGGTTGATAGCCACCTTCGTTCGGGATTTGATCCAAAATGGTCGCAAGTTCGTTTTTAGCCTGCACAAAACGATACATATTGTCCGCAAAAAACAGAATATCTTTCTTTTCGACATCCCTAAAATACTCAGCCAGCGCAACAGCAGAAATAGTCACTAAACTACGCTGTACCGGGTTTTCATTCATCTGCCCAAAGAACATGCAAGTACTTTTGAGCAAGTCGTATTCCTGCAGTGTTTCATACAGTTCGTGTCCTTCACGAACACGCTCACCAATCCCGGCAAAAAACGACAGCCCCTTGCCGCCGCGCGCAGTATTGTTAATCATTTCCATAGTAAGCACCGTCTTACCAACACCAGCACCGCCGATAACGCCAATTTTGCGGCCTTTCACAAACGGCGTAAAGAAGTCAATAACCTTAATACCCGTTTCAAGTAATTCTGGTTTTTGAGCCGTAAAACCTTTGCTTTTTTCGCCTAAAGTAAAAATGCCTTTTCGCGGCGTACCATCTGGTACTTGTGGTTTACCATCAAGTGGCTCTCCAACGGCATCAAAAATGCGACCAATAGTCAGTGGACCAATTGGTATTTCAATACTTCTATGGGTACGTTCAACCTTCATGGCTTTTTGAATACTTCGACTCGAGCGAATATTAAGGCAAAGCGCTGTCGTGTCGTTCGGGAGTGAGTCGACTAAAAGCTGCGACTTTTTGGCATCATCAACGATAACCACTTCGCCAATTTCAGGCATGTCGTCAGCAAATTCGACCTTAACAACCAGGTCTTTAATTGAAACTACACTACCAGCGCTCATACGTGGGCCTTTCTCATACCGTTGATAATTTCCTTGAGGCGTTCATCTTTAATGCCACGCCTTGCACGGTTATACAACATCTTATATTCATCTTGAGTTTCATTGGCGCGAGTATGCGCAGCCGACATAGCCTGGAATCGACTGGCGTACTGCGCAAGTTTGGATTCCAAAATAACCTGACTGAGCGCAATATTCATCATTGAGCGTTCAAGGTGGTCAACCACCGCAAAACTACTTGGTTCAAAAATATAGTTTTCTTCAGAAATAAATTCTTGTACTTTTTTAGCGACTTTACCGTTATCTTCAACAACCTTACTGAGTGAAATACGTTTCACATCTTGCACCGTGAGCGACACATAGGTTTGATAAAACACCATGGTCGTTTTATAGCCTTGCACTTCTTTGATAATCGGTGTGACATTAATATTTTGGTCTTTACTCGGTAATTTAAAATATTTTTTAAAACTAATGCCACGCTGGCTAAGCTGAATTGCGCCGTGGTGCCCAATCACAATAATGTCATTCTTGTCTTTATCGTAGTTTTGCAACATAAAAGTGATGATTTTTTGGTCGATATCACCACTAAAACCACCCTCGGCAGTGATCACGATATAGAGTTCTTTATTAATGACTTCATCATCTTCATCAGTACTACGACCGAAGTTAAATATATTGCCGACACGAATCTGGGTATACATTTCCCACAACCTATCAAAAAAGTTCTGACTTTGCAGCACCTGGTTTTTAATCTGGGCAATACGCATGCTGGCAATACCCTCAAAAACGCTCGTAAGCTCTGTGAGCGTGTGCATACTATTTACGTCTTTTTGGATTTCACTTGGGCGCTTCACTTTTTCATCTCCAAAAGACTCTTAGATTTCAGCTGGGCTTTTACTTCGTCATAATTTGAATCATCTTCTTTTACCTGCGCACCAGCTTCATCGGCACTCAAACGTAACTTACTCATGTCCAGTAACTCACCCTCAGTAATTTCAAGGATTACTTCGAACATAAGTTGTTGGGCCATAATCGTAAACGTCTCTTGTGGCGTTTGTCCGAGGAGCTCTAAAATTCGTTTACCGCTAGCAAGATCATTTTTTGCCTCTATTGCTAGTTCAGAACCAAAACGAGAAAATTCGAGTGCCTGACGGTAGCTTGCAAGCGTCTTCATAACCCGTGCAACGATATCTTTTTGACGTTTATTATGGCCGACACCACCAACACGAGTCACTGATAGACCACTATTAAGGGCCGGACGTAGACCATCCCTAAAAATATCCATATCTAAAATCCACTGACCATCAGTAATAGACATAATGTTCGTTGGAAGATAGGCAGTAATGTCACCACCTGATGCCAGCACAATTGGTAGGCTCGTTAGCGTCTTTTCGTTACTGGCAAGCCTCCCCGCACGTTCGAGCAAACTACTGTGGGCATAGAACATATCACCAGGGTAGCTATCACGACCTGGGCTTACACCGGCGAGCAATGAAATTTCACGGTAAGCCATGGCATGGCTGGTAAGATCATCGTAAATAATAATCGCGTCTTCGTTACATTTTTGCCAAAAATACTCTGCCATTGAACAGCCAACATACGGTGCTAAATAGCTCATCACGAGTGATTCAAACATAGTGGAGACAATCACAATAGCGTTCTTCATAGCATCTTGCTCTTCAAGTCGCGTCAATAATTGGTCAACATCGGCACGACGCTTGGCAATAAGCACATAAATAATGGTACGGTCGCTGCCTTTTTGATGTAGTGCCAATTGGGTTAAAAGCGTACTTTTACCCGATTTACTATCACCCAAAATAGCCATACGCTGCCCCTTAACAATTGGGAACAAACTATCAACCACAATCACACCTGTTTCGAGCTGATCGCTCAATTGTTTACGAGTATACAGGGGTGGTGCCGGATTAAACACAGGCCACGTGTCATCGGCCGCAATAGGGCCTTTGCCATCAAGCGGCTCGCCCGTAACAGTTACGACGCGGCCAATAAAGTTTTTACCAACTTTACAAACGAGTTCGTCATTCTGGACAACGACGGTCGTACCAATCGTTAGCAAATCTTCACCAAGGTGCAAAACCTCAACATGATCTTCGTAAATATAGTGAACCATGCCCTTTGAGCCATCATCAAATAGCACCAGCGCGTGTGAGCTGACCGGGTGCAAGCCTTTAACCTTAATGAGATACTTATCAACACCGACAACTTCACCAATTGGATGCCCAGATTCAATCAAATATTCAAAATGTTTATCAGCCATTACACTAACCTCTCGATAAGTTTGGCTTTGTTTTTCTGAAGATGCTGTCGCAAGCTAAAGTCGAACTGATGGTTTGGTGTGCGCACAATAACACCTGCCGCAATAGTCGGCTGCATTCCAACGCGTATTACAATCCGTGGGTCGATTTCTTTTCGGAGCCACGCCACAAGCTTCTGCAACACTTCAGGCGAAGGTTCTACTGGAAAACTTATATGAATTGTTGGCGCATTGTTCTTAAGCACATCAAGTGTTGCGAGCAGTTTTTTACGATCGGTTTCTTCGCGCAAATCAACTTGGTTTTGCTGAACCAAACCGCGGAGTTTGGACGAAATTGGCGGAAACTTAACGGGGTTATCATGTCGCATAACACTCTGTATGGCGGCATCATCAAATAGACGCAGTTCTCGATGAACATTCGTAATATCTTGACGGCTAGCGATAACGGTCGGGAGCGTAAGTTCCATACTTTTAATTTATTGCCCAGACCTTATATCTGCGACAATTGCCTCTTTATTTTCTTCTAGGTTTTGGAAAATGTAATCCATTTGAGATGACAGATCAATTTCATTACCGATAGCAGCCAGAAGATAGTGATTAATGATATCAGCCATGTTATCTTCAAATTTGCCCAAGATACGATCTTTTTCTTTAGCAGTTTCTTCGCCCATTTGTTTTTCGAGTAAATCGCGCTGCTGTTCAATAGCTTCTTGGGTCTTTTGGATACTTTGGAGGGCTAACTCTTTTGCGGAGTTGATTGATTCTTGATATTTACCAAATTCTTCAGTTAGAACTTTGGTAATCTCAGTCTTCATGTACTCATTAATTTGGCTGGTGGTGATTTGCAAGTCTTGCTGTAAGAACATTGCATTTTCGCTAATAATTTTTTCAAAGTGTAAACGACCCCTGTTGCGGAGCTCTTCTCGAAATTCATCATTAAAGACTTTGATGGTGTCTTCTTCGACGGCCTCGCCAATAGCAAGATCGACTTTGTTATGCTTCGAACCGACGCCCTTCGGACGCCAGATGTACCAAAGTACGCCACCACCAATAGCCGCTACCAGTGCTGCTATAAGTAGTAATTGCCACATTGCCATTGTTTTCCCACCCCTATTTTTTTCTGCCTTAAAGCTTTAAAAGTAAGTATACTCCAAAAATCCCTGCAATAAAAACCATTAGCGCAATAATAACGACCTGGAACATGCCCCGGATAATCGCCTTCTTGCCTAAAGGGTTACGGCCGATGGCAATTAAACCACTTCGTACCGCGCTATATGTCAGGCTGCCTGCAATGGCGGCTGTCACAACCAACACCAAAATTGCGATATAGACACGAATTGGAGACACAGGCTTACCAGCGACGAGTTCGCCGGCGCGTTTAAGCGCAGCGGGTAAACTTTCGTCCGTTTTTTGCAGCGGGTTACGGCCAACACCTAAATCAACCGTAATACGGGCAATGTTAACGACGCGCTCTTTGCCACTGGTATCTTTAATTTTGGCCGTACCTACAATAATATTGCCGTCTTTAGCCGTAAAGCCTTCTGTCGATTTGCCAATGACAATCGGTACGCGGTCGTTTGACTTCATGCCTATGCCGCTTACAGCTGACACGGTTATGTAATCACCAACTTTAATTTCGCCACCTTGGTCACTGACCAGTACCGGAAACCGCCCACTGGTGGCAACAAATACTTTTTCTTGATCATTGCTAATAAGCACCGCTGAGTCGTTTGCACCCACAACAACACCGTGGACTCTATCGACTTGGTCTGAATTAACTGATTCGACCTTGCGCGGATCATCTTTTTTGAGACCAACAATCATACCGCGCTGCAGCGACATATCGGTGCCATAGCCTTGAGTCACGCTCTGCGCATAACCCACGCCACTAATCAGCGCCGTGCCCACCGCGATAATCGAAATCAACAATATTTTTTTGTATTTCAGCATAAATTTCACAAGGGTGATTACCCTTTGCGCTCAGTATACCGCTTTTGCTTTATATTACGCTACAAGTTTTTTGATAGCTGCAATAAGATTTTCAATCGATTTTTCAGTCGTGTATCGACCGAGTGTAATACGAATACTACTTTGGGCTGCCTCGTCGCTTAAGCCCATGGCTTTAAGCACGTGCGACGGCTCATCGTTGCTAGCGCTACAAGCAGAGCCGGTCGCCACCTGAAAGCCTTGCTCATCAAGCTCCATAAGTAACCGTTCGTTATCAAAACCAAGTACTGTCAGGTGAATATTATTAGCTAATCTTTTTTGATGCTTAGCGCCATTAATAACACTACCTGGTATCTGTTGTTCAAAGGCGTGGATAGCCTTATCCCGTAGGCTGCTCAACCTATGGAACTCTTCTTTATGGGCACCGCGAGCTGCTAACCAGGCATTCTCAAAACCTTTGATGTTGGCAATGTTTTCGGTACCGCTTCGCAGGTTCCATTCTTGCCCGCCACCTTGCATTAGCGACTGTAATATAACGCCACTCCTTACGTACAGTGCACCCGATTGCTTAGGCCCATAGACTTTGCCGGCGTTAATCGTAAGTAAATCAACACCAAGTCGGGCGACTTGCATATCTAAATAATTACCAGCTTGGCAAGCATCAGTGTGCACATATAACGGCAGCTGTATGCTGCGTTTTTTTCTATCAACTCGAATATCTTGCACTAAACGCGAAACATCACGGAGCGGCTGGATGCTGCCGACTTCGTTATTGGCATACATAATGCTCACCAGCACCACCTCATCTGTAATCAGGCTAAGCAGCTGCTGGCTATCAATAATTCCATTTGCGCTAACCGGTATCAGTCTGCAGTCATACTGTGCGGCCGGTTCGAGCACCGATTCGTGCTCGATAGCACTCACCAGTATCTTAGCCTTCGGGTAAGCAGCCATGACCCCATGAATTGCGATATTATTAGCCTCGGTGCCGCCGGCAGTAAATATAATTTCGGTTGGTTTTGCTCCTACTGTTTGGGCAATTTGATGTCGAGCAGCTTCGAGCACCATGCGATTTTTGCGTCCACCACTGTACAGTGCCGAGGCATTATAAAAATCAGCCTCTAGGTAAGGCTGCATGGCGGTTTTGGCTTCTGGCAACAGTGGTGTTGCCGCAGCGTAATCAAAATACTGCGAAAAATCCATACACTTAATAGCTTACGCTACTTGTGCGTACAAAGTCTGGCTTACTTTTTTGTAATACTGTCGAACTGCTTCATGGAAGTTCTTGGCTTCGCTTGGGCTCAATGATTGGTAGGTATTGCTGTCTGAATGAATCTTTACGACACCGCTTGGGCGAACGCTGTAGTGCGTATTGCGCACTTTGCGGTAACCGGCTTTATCAACCCACTCTTCGTGCCAAACCCAGGTATGTTCGTCTAAACAAAAGAACTCTCGGCGATGACCAGCCGGTATCGCACCAAAAAGTGTGCCGCCAATAACGGCTTCTTTACGAATAAGATCACGATACGCCTGAGCGCTGGCATCAACTTTTGGGATACCCATCATTTTACGAAGCATCGTTATGCTGCCTCACTTGCACCAGGGATAATAAAAGTATTTGGTGGAGTTACTTGGTTCGGGAACTGCACTACTTGAGCAGGTGCTTGTTCAGGGTGTGGCACAGCAGGTTCGTATGATGCCGCAACATTTTGTCGATGACTATCAATGTCCATGCTGCTGTTGGTAAAAAACGCTGCAGATTCAGCGGCTGGTTCTTCGCGCACCGTCATTTGCGCTGGTTGATCGATTTCATTCGTAGCTGAGCGTTCAGCATTCATAAGTGCATCTTGCAGTTTGCGTAAGCGATATTCAGCAAGAGAAACAACCACTTCTGGTTGTTGGGCGTGTTGATTCGGATTGTGTTGGTAATTCATATCTTGCATAACTTCTTAGATGCCAAAGAGTTTTTGGGCATTCTGTGTGGTGGCTTCAGCTATATGGCTTAAGCTCTCGTTTCGCAGACTACTCAAGAATTCTGCCGTTAGTACGACATTTTTAGGCTCGTTTACTGTACCACGTACTGGCGCTGGTGTCAAGAACGGCGCATCTGTTTCGAGTACTAATTTATCAAGCGGCACCTGTTTTGCCGCATCGAGCTGACTTTGATCTTTCGTAAACGTCATAATGCCGTTTAAACCAATATACAGGCCTCTGGCGAGTGCTTGTTCGAGTTCTGCGCAACTAGCCGTAAAACTATGAATAACCCCCCTAATAGGCCCAAAACGGTCGTAAACGGGCCAAAAATCGTCAAATGCATCGCGCACATGGAAAATCATGGGCAAATTATGGTCTTTTGCCAGTTGCATCTGAAATTCAAGGGCCTTTATCTGATCTTCTTTAGATGAATGATTATAGAAATAGTCTAGCCCGCATTCGCCAATCGCCACAATTTTAGGCTCATTAATTAGCTTTGCCAAACCGTCAAAGGCCTCTTGGCCGAGTTTTGCATCGTGTGGATGCAGGCCAATACTCGCCCAAACATTATCGTGGCGGGCTGCAAAAGCCACGGTATCGGCGCTATCGGCGGTACTTGTACCAACAACGATAAGTTTTTCAACTCCGGCAGCGCGAGCTCTTGTAATTGTCTCGTCAGGTTCAAAAGTAAAGGTATCTTCATGAATATGGCAGTGTGTATCGATAAATTTCATACCGAACCATTGTAGCGCATAAGCACAAGTTACAAAGCAATTCCAGTTAGTGTTGACAATACACTAACTTAGGAATACAGTGGAGTTAGATAGTAAGTGTACTTACTACAATAACTATAAAGGAGATTGTTATGAAAATCCCAAACATCATCAAACGAAACAGCAATAAAACAACAGCGTTTTGGCTGGTATCAAGCGTTATATTGGTGCTCCTTTCGCACTTCTCTGTTATCCCCTCGACCATGATCGAGGTCATCGGCTTTCTAACTGGTGCACTCTGTGTGTTCTTGCTTGTTAAACAAAATATTTGGAACTGGCCAATCGGCATCGTTAACGCCGTAATGTATATTGTGCTCTTTTATGAGGCTCGCCTGTTTGCCGATATGAGCCTCCAGGTAATCTACGTTATCCTTGGTTTTCTTGGCTGGTACTGGTGGTTACGTGGTGGCAAAAATAAAAAAGAGCTTACCGTACAGACCACCAGCAAAAAGCATGCAGCTATATTGTTAGTCGTTGGTATTGTTGCCACCTACATAATGCATGTTTACTTAGTTAAAATTGGTGACTCTGCCCCATTTTTGGATGCACTCACAACAGTTATGAGCCTTATTGCCCAGTACATGCTTACGCGTAAACTTATCGAAAACTGGGCTATCTGGATTGCTGCCGATGTCATTTACATTGGCCTCTATGCATCGCGCGGCCTTTACCTTACCAGCGTGCTGTACGCCGTATTTTTGAGCCTTTGTATTGCGGGCGCCATTGAGTGGCATAAGAGCCGTAGCGCTGAGCTTGCAGAAACAGTGGAGGCATAACTATGAAACGCGGATTAATAGTTGGTAAGTTTTTACCACCCCACGCGGGCCACCACTTTTTAATCGATACCGGGGCGGCACACTGCGACGAGCTCACCGTACTTGTCTGCGACCGACCTGAATACACCATACCGGCCAAGCTGCGCGCACAGTGGTTGCGCGCAGCACACCCCAACGTTATTGTGCGAGTCATCCGTGATAAAACGGATGATAATGATTCTGAATGCTGGGCAAAAGAAGCCCTCCGCCACATGGATGGCCGTATAGATGTCGTATTTACGTCTGAAGCTTATGGAGACCCTTGGGCTAAAGCTATTGGCTGCGAGCATTATTTAGTCGATATCGACCGTAAAGCTTACCCAATATCTGGCACGCAAGTGCGCCAAGACCCGTTTGCCGCCTGGCCATATTTACAACCAGAGGTTCGTGCCTACTTTGCGCTTAGGGTTTGCATAGTTGGTGCCGAATCTACTGGCAAAACAACACTTTCAAAAGACCTCGCCAAGCATTATCAAACTAACTGGGTGCCCGAATACGGCCGCCAATACACAGAAGAATCAGTGAAAGATGTCTGGACCCATGTTTGGACCGATACAGATTTTAACAAAATAGCGACTATGCAAAACAAAATTGAAGACGCCGCTGCCGCACAGGCAAATAAAGTACTCATTTGCGATACTGATGTCTTTGCGACCAGCATTTGGTACAAGCGCTATGTTGGTGTTCGCTCATCAAAAATAGAGGCCATGGCCGCGGCGCGCAGACCAATGGGCCTATATATTGTCAGCGACCCACTCACGCCGTTTGATCAAGATGGTATTCGCGACGGCGAACATATTCGCGGCTGGATGCACACAGAATTTTTAAGAGCACTCGAACTATGGGGCAAAGACTATATTTGCGTAACTGGTACACGTCAACAGCGCATAGCCCAAGCAACGAAAGCCATAGATGCACTCATAGCCACAGGTACTGGCATCAGCGGCAAAGAACTACAGTTCTAAAAGCTCATGTAAAACCTATATTTTAGCGCCTATGTTTTGCACGGATTTAACCTAGCTTCGTAATTTGTTAAATTTTGTGATGTTTGTTGGCAATGTTTTCGCGGCCCCATTTAAGGGTTTTTGCCATCCAGATAAGTTCTATCCAAGCACCCTTAACATGTTCACGATAAGCCTCGTTTTGCAGAATGCCCTGTTCGTCAAAAAGATCTTGAACTTTAGGAAACTGCATATCAGTGAACGTTACAACAAGCCCCATTTCTCGTACGGCAGCGACAAGCTGTTCTATTGCCCTGACACCACCCCATTGCCCTGAGGAGACACCTGCAAAAGCAACTGGCTTATGGACATAGTTTTGCAGTTCGCTATCGAGCATTCGTTTGAGGCTGCCCGGAAAGCTATGGTTATACTCTGGTACAACTATGAAAAAAGCATCTGCTCGCTCTGTTATAGCCGTATAATTCGGGTCTTTGCCTTCTGGGTCGTTTCCGTCACCAGCAAAGTGAAACTCTTTTGGGTCTACAAAAATAATTTCAACATCTTCAAACGTTGCCCCGACTTCTGCAACAAGCTTGGCAACATAAATGCTTTTACGCTGCTGCCTGGTAGTACCGCCTAAAACAGCAATTGTAAGTTCGGCCATATTACTCGCTTACCTTTATGCCGCGCCAGAAAGCGACGTAATTAGTAAAGTTTTTCTTAACTCGCTCAATTGAACCGTTCATTGGCGAAGGATAAAACCAGGCAGCTCCGTCGTTTATCTCTCCATCTACCTCAACGTTGTAGTAACTTGCCTCGCCTTTCCAAAAACACGTCGTATGTGAATTATTTGGCTTGAAAAATTCTTTATGGATAGACTCAGGAGGAAAATACCAATTTCCCTCAATGTAGATGAGGTCTACTTTATTTGATTCAGCAATTACTTTATTGTTCCAAGTAGCTTTCACTTCAACTCCCCGTTTTAGGCTTAAACACTTACTAGCGCTGCGTCAATTTGACCACGATCAAATCCTAAGATTTTTGCTTCGCTACCATCATCTTTTTCGATAATTGTGAAAGGTACGCCAAGTTGCCCGCTTATTTCATACAATTCTTTTGCGAACTTCTGATCTACGTCAGCAAGCTTCTCCTCGTAGGCAATATTTTTATCCTGCAAATAGCTTTTAAGCATTTTGCAGTAGGCGCATGTTGTTGTGCTATAAATTACTATTTTTGGCATCTCTACTCCTTGCTTGTATTGTCTAGATAACTTCCGAATGAACGAACATAATGGCAGGTATAGCCATTTGGATTATCTTGTAGGTAATCTTGATGGTCGGCTTCAGCTGGCCAAAACTTCGTAAATGGCTCAAGCGTTGTAACTACTTGATTATCCCAGTTTCCTGAAGCATTTACTAACGCTATTATTTTCTCAGCGTCATCACGCTCGGTTTCGTCTTGATAGAATATTGCTGATCGATATGATGATCCAACATCGTTACCTTGCCTGTTAAGCGTAGTTGGGTCGTGAACTCTGAAAAAGTAGTCAAGAATGGCACTGTACGAAGTTTTCGTATCATCATAGGTAATTTCAAGCCCTTCGGCATGGCCTGGATGGTTGCCGTAATTTGGATTGTCGTTAGAACCACCCGTATAACCAACCTCTGTATCGATAATTCCGGGTTGTTCTCTAACGAGATCTTCGAGACCCCAAAAACAGCCGCCTGCTAGATAAGCTTTTTTAATCATTATTAGGTGTTCCTTTCTTTTCAAAATCAAGCGACAGCGAGTTAATACAGTAGCGCAGACCAGTCGTGTCTTTTGGCCCATCATTGAATATATGGCCTAAATGGCCACCGCAGTTAGCACAAACCGCCTCTGTCCGCACCATACCGTGCGATTCATCGCTGATTTGCTTAACAGTACCAGGCAGCGCATCGTCGAAGCTCGGCCAGCCTGAGCCTGAGTCAAACTTGGCATCTGATGAAAAAAGCTTCGCATTACAGTTTGCGCAGTTATACATCCCGGAATCTTTAGTATGTAGGTATTTGCCTGTAAATGGGGGCTCAGTTGCTTTATCATGTAAAACTGATTTTTGTTCTTTTGTTAAACGGTCATCATTCATGGTCTTGCTGCGCCTCCCAATTTTAGTTAATTACCAAACGTAAATGCGTTAATTGTAACTCCGGTCGGAAAGGTTAACTTTAGCTGGCTATTTGTCATGAATGTATCGGAACTTACAATTTTATAGAGTCGTGGACCGTCAATACTCACCTGGCCTTTTGCGTTAACGTCAGCTCCGCCTGGTGAACTCAATCCGTCAACCGAAACATTCACCAGCGCTCCTGGTGGCCCACTCATAACGATATAGACTTCTCGAGCGGAATAATTGAATGACAGCTGAGAGCTCCCGCTGAGAGCTTGAATAGATTCACTATTCACTTGCCATTTACCT
>JBBRSL010000010.1:0-28575 GCA_038245435.1 Saccharimonadales bacterium (SeqCode) | reverse complement strand
CAATCATTCCTGAAGATTTGCCAAAATCCTTTGATGAAGATTCAGACCAAATATGGACTCGCTCACTTGCGCTGTGGATCCCCCGCGAAGTACTCGGCTCATATGTACTACGCTCGCAGAAAAAGCTTTAGGCTAATTCAAACTTGTTTTTATATACGTATTACTGCCATTTATGCTACCATCGAGCGTCGCCGTAAGCGTATATTTTGCACACTTAGCTGCAATGGTACAAGGCGTAATATTATCTACTTCATATACCTGGTAGCTATAGGCACCTGCTGTGGGCGCACTCTTTAATGCGCTGTCGGTTTCATTACGAGGGTCAGTGAGTGCAGTTGTGCCTAGGCTCGACATATTAGTCTGGCGCCAGGAGCTGTCATTTAACTCAGTTAAGAGCGGATAAGCCCCTTTTTGTGCATAGTAGGCCTCTAGTTGGCCATGGATTGCCCTGATATCTGTTTGGCGCTCTGTATCGCGACCTTTTTGTTGAATACCGCTGAACGTCGTTATTACAAGCAATGGCAAAATAAGTGCTACGAACGACATAGCCACCCCGTTAAGTACGGTGCCAATAATTGAAAGCGTTGCACTATAGCCACGCTTTTTGGCGCGACGAATACCAATAATTCCGACAATTAAGCCTGCCAAACTAAATACGAAAAACAACACAATGCTAATGATGCCAAGCGTGTCAGTCTGGTGTTCTGCAACCGGCGCCGGTGGCTGTTGAGGCTGAGGGGCTTGATCGCCGACAATTGGTTGTGGTGACTGCGCAGATGCTTCTGGTTGGGTAGTATTCTGCACTGGCTGAACTGTTACTGGTTGCTCAATAGGCTGCTGTGCTGCCTGCGGAGTCACTACGGTCGGTTCCACAGTCGGGTTAACCGGTACGGGTGTCGCTGCAGGATTAACGCTCGGTTGGAAAAACTGGTCGGTCGGTACCACTGGTTGTGGAGCAGGATTCTGATTTGGTTGAGATGCTTGTGGGTCTAGCGGATTATTTTCATCCATTTTAGTTCCTAGTTTTATGGTTTGTTCTTAGTAGCACTATACTAAAAACTATACGTATTTAAAAACCCTCCGCATTCGGAGGGTTTTTAACGTTTATCAGATTTTGTCTAATTACGCGCGAAGACTCTTGGTTGCTTCTGCCCACTTAATAAGCTCTGCAACTTGGCCGGTTGGGTCACCGCCTTTTACGCCGTCAGTATCAACATCGCCAGCTTCGCTAACGTTTGCCCATGGTTCGTTCACCCAAACGCGTTCGCGTAGTGGTACCATTTGTAGTTCTGATGCAACTGAGACTAGGTGTTCGATTGCACGTGCCGCACCTACGGTACCATAGCCGACAAAAGCGACTGGCTTGTAGGCCCATTCGTTCTTTAGAAAGCTAATAGCGTTCAATAGCACTGGGCTTGGCGCGTGATTGTACTCTGGTGTTACAAAAACATAGCCATCAGCCTTCGCGATAGTTGCTGCCCACGCTTTTGTGTGATCGTTTGCATACTGCCCATACATAGCTGGCATTGCTTCGTCTAAGAATGGTAAGGCTACTTCAGCGAGGTCGACAACTTCAACCGTTGAACCAGCTGGAAGCTCCAAGCTATTAACGTACCAATCAGCTATTTTACGACCAACACGGCCTGGGCGAGTGCTCCCAACAATTACTTGAATATGTGCCATATATGTTTCTCCTCGTTATAATTTTTACAATCACTTTATTTTATATAGTGACTTACTACACTTAGTATAGCGACTAACTATATATTGTAAAGCCTTTTGTGGTATAATTTACATATGAATGTAGTAGCACCCCAAGAAATCGAACAAAAACCTGGTTGCATAACCAGTGCTTTAAAGATTATTGGCGATAAATGGACGGCCCTTATTATTCGCGATTTGGCCTCTGCCCCGCACACTTTTGGCGAACTAGAATCGAATTTAGTCGGCATTAGCCCGCGCACCCTGAGCCAGCGACTAGAAATGCTTATGACCGAGCAGATTATCGATAAAACGCTCTATTGTCAGCACCCACCACGCTACAACTACAGCCTGAGCGAAAAAGGCACCGAACTTGAAAACGTACTATTCAGCATGGCTGAGTGGGGCGCAAAGTATCACAGCTCCGATAGCTGTAACTAGTATCTAAATTTAAACGCCCACCTTTCTTACTCTTTTGAAGTATGAAAGGTGGGCTTGTTGCTCAGTCTGCACTCGTGTCGCTTGTCGGAATGAGCAAGCCGAGTAGTGCAACCACTCCGACACTTGCCCAGAAACCCAGGTCGGGAACCCAGTTGAGCTGAGGCACAGTGTGGAGCATCATGAGCAGAATCATCACCGGCCAGCCGAGAACGAGACCGCGAAAAGCAGCCCCAACCAGCGCGAGTGCAGGTGTTGTCAGAAAAATGAGAATCAACGCCATAACTACACCACCTTATACGTGTCGGTTCTATTCTGTATAAAATATTATACTACATTATTGATAACTATGCAATACTTCTAGCATTTCTTCTACTGACTTACTGCGCATAAGTTTGTCTCGGAATGCACTGGCGCCCTCCATGCCATGTACATAAATCTTGGCCATACGCTTAAGGCTTTCCCAATTACGTATCTTCCCCTGATAGGTACTCATAAAGAGCTCTACATGCTTAATATAAAACTGTAGTTTTTCTTCTTGAGTTACTGATGCCCACCGCGAATTTGGTTCAAATATATATGGGTCTGTAAAGATTGCCCGGCCAATCATAATGCCATCGAGCCCGTTTTTTTGCGCTAGCTCTTCGCCCTGTTCACGGGTCATAACATCGCCATTGCCCACAATTAGTGTATTGGGCGCTATACGGTCGCGTATTTCGCGAATAGTTTGGATATCTTCCCACCGCGCCGGTACCTTACTCATCTCTTTTGTGGTACGGCCATGTACAGTTAGCATATCGATATTTTGCTGCAGGATAAGTTCTGGCCAACTAAAATCTACCTGGCTAAAACCGGTACGTAGCTTAACGCTCACCGGTACGCGACCAGCCACACCGCGCTGCACAGCCTTGATGATTTCAACGGCCAAATCACGGTCATTTATGAGGGCTGAGCAGCAACCATTCTTTACAATTGATTTATCTGGGCAACCCATATTAATATCTATACCCGCAAAACCCAGATCTACCAGTTCAGCGGCTGTTTTTTCGTAGTTTTCTGGCACTTTACCCCAAATCTGGGCAATGAGGTTCGTTTCTTCAGGGCGTTTGGCAATTTTATGGAGCAGACGCTCACGACCACGGCTTTGCAGACCATCGACATTTACAAACTCGGTAAAAAATAGATCTGGCGCCTGACAATCTGCAATGACCTCACGAAAAACGATGTCGGTGACATCGTCCATGGGTGCAAGCACAAAAAAAGGCCTTGGTAGGCTCTTGAATAAACTCATACTAGAAACAGTATATATTATTCTTTATCACCAGAGGGTAACTGACGCCATCTTGGGTCATTATGTTTATCGATAACAGGCATCGTATCAAGTACATCACTTGGAGACCACTCTTTTTGAAGGACCACTGCAGTCTTACCATGTTCAAATGAAGTCTTTTTTGCTATAAACTCATCTTCCAGAATATGGTATTCTTCATTACTTATCTGGCCTCGGGCAAGCGCCATCGTTAATGCGCCAGAAAGAGTTTTCAACTCTGATTTATAACGAATACCCTCTATTGAAAGGCGGAGCGCTAAGGCACTAAAACTTTGTAGTATGGCCTTGTTGGGCTGGGCAACACTTAGGACGCTACCGCCCAAGTGAGCTGCCCGCTGTTCTTCGACAGATTCATGGGCTGCCTCCATGGCTTCAACGCTTAAATCACTGTCGTCAGTGTCATACATCGCAATATCGAATGATGGGTCCGCATAGCGTTCAGGCTTTTGATTCATCTTTATATTATATCACACTTACGCTTAAAAGTCTAGCTTATTCCCACCTGAAGACCCGGAATGCTATCAGATAGATAATTACCGCCCAGATGGACAAAAGACCAATCTGAGGCAAAATATCGACAAGTCCCTTACCTTCGGTAACAATAAGCCGGATACCGTCAATTACCGGAGTAAGCGGCAGATAACCTGAGACACCTTGTAGCCATTCCGGCATGAGATACCGCGGGAAGAACGTGCCTGATAAAAATATCATAGGGAAGGCGATGAGATTGCTGAGTGGCGCTGCCTGTCGTTCGTTTTTAGCCCAGCCACCAAGCGCCAGGCCAATACCGTAAATAGTAAAAATACTGAGCAGCACAAAGAATATGAACGTCAGATAATTACCGCGCATTGTGAGGTCAAAGACCGCGACCGACACGCCAAACAACACTGCAATGGCGATGAGCCCAATAAGCCCCTGGGACATCACATTAGCTACAAAATATTGCCAGACCCGTAGTGGCGTGGTGTGGAATCTGCGCAAAATACCCTGCTTTTTCAGTTCTGGAAAGACGCTGGCTGGCCCAAATATACCCAAGCCAATGATTGAAAAGCCAATCAAGCCGGCAAACGTGTAATCAAAACGTGACAAACTTGTTTCTTGGGTCGACTTGGCTACTGCCGTAAACGGTAGTGCAACTTGCACAAATTTAGCATTTATAACATTAAATTGTTCTTGCAAAATTGAGGCGAGTGTTTGACCTCCCTGCTGATTATTTTGATTGTAGTAGACCGTGGCTGTACCTGTTGGGTGTACTGCACCTTGTGCTGTTTGGCCAAAGTCAGATGGCAAGACGATTGCCGCATCGAGTTCGCTGCGCTTCATTTTTTCTTTGGCATCATTCAGGTTGGTAACGCTGCTATTAACTTTGAGTATTTTTGAATCGGTAGCACTCTTTAAGAACTGCGTTGCAATTGAACTATTCGATTCGTTGATAACTGCGACGTTGAAAGAAACGTTCGAGTTACCATTAAATATGCTGCCAAATATAAACAAAAAAATGAGCGGAAAGCCGATAGTGAAGAATATTGCTAATCGATCACGGAAAAAGCGCCGCGCGTTAAGGCGAGCAAACGTTATAACGGTATAGAAAGATTTTTTCATACCATTAGTCCCGTAGATGCTTCCCTGTTAAATCAATGAATACATCCTCGAGGCTTGCCTGCTCTACGTGCCGGGTTTTTTTAAAACCACGGCCAAGAAGCTGTTTTATAAGATTCTTCGGCGTATCAAGCGCGATAATACTACCTTCATCCATAATTGCTACGCGGTCACAAAGCATTTCGGCCTCTTCCAGGTAGTGTGTAGTCAATATGATAGTGACGCCTTTTTTCTGAATAGATTGCACTAAATCCCATAAATTACGCCTTGCCTGTGGATCAAGCCCAGTTGTTGGTTCATCCATAAAAAATACTTTTGGGCTGTGTACGAGCGATGCGGCGATGCTGAGGCGTTGGCGTTGTCCGCCAGAAAGATTCTCCACGTAGGCATCGGCCTTATCGAGTAAATCAACGCTTTCAAGTAGTTCTTTCACCTGAATTTTTTCGCCGTAAGCTGCCGCGAATAACTGCAGTATCTCTTTAAGCTTCGTTTTATCCTGAAAAGCTGGTGATTGCGGTTGCACGCCAATGATATAGCGGACCTTTTGAGGCTGGTCGGCAACGTTAATACCATTTATATGAGCCGTACCGCCATCTATCGGTCTGATAGCCTCAATCATCTCGAGCGTTGTTGTCTTACCGGCGCCGTTGGGCCCCAAGATGCCAAACACCTCACCTTTTGCCACCTCGAACGATATACCGTCTACGACCGTTTTACCATCGTAAATTTTTTTGAGGTCTTTAACCTTAACAATTGCAGTCATTAGTATTAATGGTAGCACGTAAACTAAAAAGAGCCACCTCTGAAGAGATGGCTCCAATTATGCTGTTAGTTACAGACTTATTTGTCGCGCTTGACGGTCAAGAAACCGTTGCGTGGGTTTTCGTTAACTGACATACCTGCTGGTAAGTCGCAAGCCTCTGGGCGAACGTCTTTGCTGAAGTAGTAAATTGTTTGTTCTTTACCACCGCGCAAAACAACGGCCTTTGAGTTCAAATGATATGTTACACCTTTTGAGTTCGTGTGATTATATGCCACAGTTATCCCTCCTTAGTACTACCTTAGTAATATTCATACCTTAAACCTCGACTCTACCCTTGTCAATCAGTTTTTTTTATAAAATTACGATAATTACTTGCAGTCCACAGGCAAGATGCGCTACACTTTGGGCACAACCATTAGCAATATAAAGAGGTTAAAGAGGGGTTATGAGCAACGAATTCATGAACCGGGTGGGACGCCCTGTACAAAGTCAAGGTGGAGCAACAGCTCCAGCACCACAAAGTGGTGGCAAGAAGAAAAAGTTCAACGTTGGTAAAGTACTTTCAGTACTCATCGCTGGACTAGTCGCAGTTCTATTAGTAGTTGTAATTGTAGCGCTTGCCTTTGGCAACACTGGCGGCTCGATTGCATCACAAATCAACAAAGATAAGTACCAAGCTGTGTTCTTGAACAGCAGCGATGGTCAAGTCTACTTTGGTAAGCTTAGTGTCCAGAACAAGGACTACTACAAACTAACTGACATCTACTATGTACGTGTTCAGCAAGTACAACCAGACAAAAACACTACTGCAACGCAAAACATTTCGTTAGCGAAGCTTGGTAGCGAAATTCATGGTCCGGAAGATGTTATGTACATCCGCTCTGAGCATGTTATGTTCTGGGAAAACCTAAAGAGCGATGGCCAAGTTGTAAAGGCTATCACCGAGTACAAGAAGTCTGGTTCAACATCAGGCAACGCAAGTACTACACCTAGCACAACGACTCCAACAACAAAGACTCCATAAGTTAACTACTTACTCGAGCGAAAACACCTCCCCTAAAAAGGAGGTGTTTTTTTATGCATCAAAATAGTTCTTGAGTATTCTGCCGGCAATAAGTCTTAGTACAAGTAATACGCCTGAAGCAACTGCGATAACTACTGAAAAGCCAGCCAGATCGGGCGACCAGCTTGGGCTCACAAAATCAAACGTATAAAATTCTTTGGAGGGCAATGATAACTGAAATTTATTGCCACCATTATCAGTTAAGTACTGTTGTACGCATTGTAGTTTTTCATTTTCAACCGACTTATCGGCGCACTTTTGCTGAGCAGCCGCATAGACCACTGAATTACCACCAAGAGCGGCCACGCGCGCCTGCTCGGCAACAACCAAGCGGTTATAGGTCTCAGAGAGCTGTATCGGTGCTTCACTCGATGTACTACCGGCACGTAAATTAGTATTCATATGCCCGTAGACAAATATTCTCAATTCGCGAAGAGCGACTTCAACATCTGCTCCCTGCTTATCTGCTGCATATACGGCATCTCGCAGGCGCACCATTGTGAGGTTGTTTTGTCGGAGTGCAAAGACACTGAGCATGAGCGAAACCACAAAAATAGCCACAATTATGGCCAATGATACGCCGCTGAGCTTACGCCACAGATAGTATGCTTTATGTTTTCTCATATAGTTATTGTAACGCCGAAAATCGCTGCCTTGTTATAACGATACTTAATACTGCTCCAATGACAAAGGTCGCCTGCAAAGCAAGTTTATCGGGCCACAAAGCTAACATGGCAATAACTAACGTCCAAAAAATAACGTTACCAACCGCATTAACCCATTCAACGAGCATAAAATACACAATCCGATAACCCGGAACGCTATCTGAAGCGTCAAATCTTCCCTTCATAAACGGCATCCGATACATAGCTGTTACCGGTTCATTGATGACACTTATCCCGAACGCCTGCATTGGGCTGCCCACGAAAGGCCTAAGCAAATGAAGAGCTGCATTTGTGTATGCGCCAATGTTTAGGAGCCTTTTGCCGTACTGCTTATCTATAAGCTTGCCAATGGCCATAATGGTCACGAGGGCTATGGCAGTGCTTACAGCCGTAAGCACACCGAGTACCGCGTAGACGTTGCTGGTAATAATGAATACGCCCAAAAATAGGGGCCAAATCGTAATCGACACGACGTTTTCTAAGATAAATGCCGTACTCACAATAAAGTCGCGCCGGTGACGACGCCACGGGAACCCCTGAATGACAATTTTTTGGTTGGTTCTTGTGGGCTCTTTTGACATAAAAATCGGTACCAAAGAACCCATTAGAATAACGATAGCTAAACCAATTGTGTAGCGAGGATCAAAGGCTGTTGCGAGTATCCCCCCAATAAGTGGACCAGCTACAGCACCTATGCGCTCAAACATCTGCAAGAAACCAATTTCTTTTCCACCATGTTCAGTGTGTTTTATCTTTGAAAAATCAACCTGAAAGGCCATCATATAGAGGCCATAGCAAAATGAGCCAACAATACCCACGAACCAAAGTGGCCAGTTCATTGTGTCGATGCTAAGAATAAGTGCTAGATATGCAATCTGTAAAATAACCGATATTGCGATTGAGTGTTTTGGGCCCCAGGCACCAATCATGCGTGCCGAAACGTAGGCCCAAAACGGACGGGCTAAAAACCAAATTAAGAACATAAAGCTAATTGCAATGAGTGAGTAGCCAATCTTGTACAGATACACAGGTACAAATATGCCGACAAGACTTGCCGCTAATGAACGCAGCATTTGACTGGTATAAATCTCACTGAGCTCATCAAAACCAACAGTTCGCCAAAAATGACGACGTTCGATTATTTTTTTAATAGCTTTTTCTACCATGATTTTTCTTTTGTACTTTGTTTAATAGTAACAGATTTTGCGGTACCATGGGGACTATGCACATATACTTCTCTGGTATCGGCGGTGCCGGTATCGGCCCTTTAGCCCTCATCGCTCATCAAGCTGGTTATACGGTTTCTGGATCAGATAAAAAGAAGAGTCAGTATACTGATTACTTGGAAAAACACGGTATTGAGCTTCATGTCGGCCAAGACTATGACAAAATAGCCAAAATACATGCCAAAAGCTCTATCGACTGGCTGGTTATGTCGTCAGCAGTGCCCCTTGAAAACCCAGATCATCAAGAGCTCATCTTTGCCAAAGAAAATAATATAAAAATGTCAAAGCGCGACGAGCTACTCAACCTTATTTTGGCCGAGAAGAATCTTAAGCTTATCGCCGTTGCGGGCACCCACGGGAAAACTACTGCCACTGCAATGCTCATCTGGACTTGTCAAAAACTTGGTATTCCCGTGAGCTATTCAGTCGGCGCTAAAACAAGCTTTGCTGATATGGGTCATTTTGCGCCTGAGAGCCAGTATTTTTTATACGAATGTGACGAGTTTGATCGTAATTTTTTGCAGTTTGAGCCGTATATTAGCATTATTACGACCGTCGATTGGGACCATCATGATATTTTTGAAACGCGCCAACTATACAAAGATGCTTTTAAGCAGTTTATCGGCCAAAGTGAACAGACGGTTATATTTGACAGAGATGCGACTTACTTAGATCTGAATGATGAACCGAATATCGTTCGCATCGACCAAGACGACCCATTATTGAACTCAATCAAACTTGCCGGGCTTCATAATCGCCAAAATGCACTAGTTGTCGCAAAAGGCTTACAGCAAACCTTTGATATTCCTCTTGAGCAAATCCTTGCGAACTTATCGTTGTTCCCTGGCTCTGAGCGCCGTTTCGAAAAGCTTGCGCCAAACATCTACACCGATTACGCCCATACCCCCGAAGAAATTAGTGCCACTTTGCAGCTTGCAAACGAAATAAGCGACAATATTGTGGTTGTCTACGAACCCTTAACAAACAAGCGGCAACATTTTATGAAAGATATGTATTTTGATATTTTTACATCTGTTAAAAAGTTGTATTGGGTTCCGAGTTACTTGGCGCGTGAAGATCCAGACCAGCATGTACTAACGCCCGATGAGCTCATCGCCCATCTTTCTCCTCAAACGAATGCAGAAAGCGCCCAGCTCAACGATGAGCTTTTCGGCGTCATTCAAGAGCATGCTAAAAATGGTGACCTTGTACTTTGTTTAGCGGGTGGTGGTGGCAACTCGTTGGATGAGTTTTTAAGATCTCGCTGTAAGGTACAATAGATAGACATGGAATATACGAAAAACTCACTCATACAAAAAATCTCGGATTATTTTGGCCCAGCAACTAATACCATAGTTTCAATTATATTGATTGTACTATGTGCAATTATTACGCAAGCACTCCTTAAGGCGATATTGACCCGCGCTACCGTTTTTCTAACAAAAAAAGAGCTTTTTCATAACACTGACGAACGTCAGAAACGCATCAAAACAGTTAATAGCATTATTGGAGCAGTAGCCGCAATTGGTGTCTGGTCAATTGCAGTGTTGATGATTCTTGATAAACTCGGGGTCGCTATTGGCCCAATTATCGCCAGTGCTGGTCTGCTTGGCGCCGTCATTGCGTTCGGCTCACAGAGCCTCATTAAAGACTTTGTATCTGGCATCTTTATTATTGCCGAAAATCAGTATGGTATTGATGATTACGTCGATATTGGTTCAATTTCAGGCAAGGTTGAAGCTGTGTCGGTACGGACTACTACGGTACGCGGTGAAGATGGGAGCCTCTACTATGTGCCAAACGGCAGCATCACCATAACATCCAACAAGAGCGTCGGACCACTACGCGAAACACTCAAAATCGACCTAGCAGCAGATGCAAGCTTAACCGTATTCACTAAAAAAATAGCTGAAATATCAGAACAACTCAGCAGTGACGAAGCCACAAAGAGCCTCTTTATTGAAGGTCTGAGCGTTGGCAGTGTTACATCAGTTACCAAAAAAGCAATCAGCATTAACGTTCACTATAAAACAACTGCGGCCAAACGAAAGAAAGCCGTCAGCGTCGTGCTACGAAAACTCGCACTCGCAAGCAAAAAAGACCAGATTCACCTCGCTTAGCGTTCAAGTCCAAGCGCACTATCGTTCAGATCGTCAGGATTATAGTTCTCTTGGTTATTAAGGCTATTCATCTTGTTCTCGATACCTCGTATTGTTTCATCGATATCTGCAGTTTTTACAGGACTCGTTGTATCATAATCACTCAGAGCCGAACCGTCGATTTTAGAATTAGCCTGGATTGCTTGTACTGTCGCGTAAGTTGATGAACGCAAAAACATGGTAAAGGTGATTGCCACAAAACAAGCTGCAATTAATGCCATAAAAGCAATTGCAATATACAGACTTGCGTTGTCCCTGCTAGACTGCTCTGGAGTGGTCTCGTTAGGGCTCATAGCTAAACCTTGACCTGAATCTTAATCCGATTAAACTGTGCGTGCACATCATTATCGACGTAACTCTGTAAAAGATTCGTTGTTTCTAGCAGCGCCGCTCTTTTCTGGCGAATAAGCGTAACACCCGCGATAAATGCTTCGGGGTTCGCACGGCAGTCTATCGATACTGTGTCGTTGAGTGCCTCGGAATATGATTTTGAGAGTCTATCATATTGATCCGACTGTTCACGGTATGCGAGGAGTGCTTTGGCAACACCGCTCGTTTCAATTCCCTGTCGCATAATTCGTAGTCGTAATGAGTCTATTTCGTTTTGAACATCGAGATATGTTTCTGAGCGCTCACGCTGAACACGTAGCTCTTTTTGGCGCATTGATTTTAGGTTCGTTTGGGCAATTTGACAGGTATTTTGAACTTTATTTTTAGCCGTATCGTCGAGACTGACATTTTGCCTTGATGCTTCAGCGCTTAAATTGCCGAGACTATCAACTGGATTTTGAGCCGCAAAGGCAGTACCGCCCAAAAGAAGCACACTCAATACAACTGCAACGCTTACTAAGCGTGTAAAAATCATATATGTATTATATCTTATTCGGCGAGCGAAAAGCTGCCTGGATTTTGAGTAATTAAGCCCTCCTTCTGTAAATCCTGAAGGACACTACTTAGTCTCTTGTCGTTTATAGCTTCAGAAATAACTGTCTCGTGAAGGAACTTATTTTCAGCAAGTAGCACTAATATCTTGCCGCGGACTTGCCGCCGTGAACCTTCAAAGGCACTTTGTTTTACATGATGTTTACTATTTTTTGAAAAGTTACCCTTCGTTTGTTTCAAATATGAGCCATAATCCATAAGTGCCCAATACCATTCACGTGGATTTTCACGATCGATAGTACTTTCAATAAACGGCATAAGCTGAGCATCACTCACCTGCTCTTGATTCTCAAAAAAGTTATATAAAAATACCGTTCTGATATTTGTTTCAACAAAAACAACAGGTTGATTAAAGGCATGGGCCTGTACCGCGCCAGCAGTATTAACACCCACGCCTGGGAGCTTTACGAGCTGTGACCGATCTTGAGGAAAAGTACCTTGGGCGACGATTTGTTTTGCGGCTTCGTGCAAAAATTTAGCCCGCCGATTGTAGCCCAACCCGAGCCACTCCCTTAAAACGCTCGCTAACGGAGCGCCCGCCAGTGATTCAACAGTCGGAAACAGCCTCATCCAATGATTATATTTTTCAATAACTCTGCTGACTTGTGTTTGTTGCAGCATTATTTCTGAAACGAGAATTTTGTAAGGCTCAAACGACCCATCGGGCTCAGGTATGCGCCATGGAAGTGAGTCTCGGGAGTTTTTGGCATAATAATCCCAAACAAGGCTACTAAACTCCTCTGGAGTCATGATTTATTGCTTGCCATCCAGTTCATAACAACGCCTGCACAAACAAAATTTGGAAAGATAATGAGCAGTGCCGTTGCCACTGTGCTGGCATCGTTAAATGCCACGATGAGAACAAAAATTAAATATGCCAGAAACGGAATGTAGGTTAACGCGCCCTTAGTATTATTCGGCAGATAACTACCACGTACTTTTATGAACCATTTCTTTTTTTTAGTAGCCATGTGAGTTGAATCCTTTGTTATGCCTTTATTGTACTGCGCTATATACTTATCTGATGAAGATTACCGAGCAACTTGCAGCCGCGCAAGCTCATCTAAGCCTCAAAGACCCCCGTTTAAGCACGATTATAGCCCAGTATGGCAATTGCACCATAGAGCCACACACCAACTACTACGAGGAGCTCGTAAGCAGTATTATCAGTCAGCAACTCAGCGTAAAAGCAGCCGACACAATATTGAAACGATTTATTGGTTTATACGGCGATAAAATGCCGACGCCTGAACAGATTCTAGCAACTGATGTCGAAGAAATTCGAAAAGTTGGGGCCAGTTATGCCAAAGCAAACTATATTAAAGACTTAGCTTTACATATTTTAGATAACGAACTTGATTTAGCCCATATAGCCACGCTCGATAACGATACCGTTATTACACAGCTGACTGCGGTTAAGGGCATTGGTGAGTGGAGCGCTCACATGTTTATGATCTTTTGTTTGGGGCGACTTAATGTATTACCGTGGGGTGATTTAGGGGTACGCAAAAGTATGCAAGAAGTTTATGGACTCCCTACGCTCCCAAACAAAAATGAAATGACTGAAGTCGCTACAGAAAATAGCTGGGCACCCTACCAAAGTGTGGCGGCTTGGTACCTTTGGAAAAATCTCGATAATAAGGACTAAGGAGCTAAACGGTTAATGTCACGGGGGAAGGCGCTGGCTTCTTTAACATTGTTGAGGCCAATAATTTTTTGGGTCAGACGTTCGAGCCCCATACCAAAGCCGCCATGTGGCGGTAAACCATATTTAAAGGCCATGAGATAGTATTTAAAGCCTGGGTGCTCAATATCGGCACCGATGATTTTAAGCTGCTCTAAAAGTACGTTATAGTCGTTTTCGCGCATACTGCCGGTCGATATTTCGACACCCCTAAAGAGCAAGTCACATCTCAGCGCAAATTCTGGTTTTTTATCGTCAAGTTTGTGGTAAAACTTAGCCTCAGATGCCGGCCATTCGGTCACGAATAGCGCGTCGGTATCAAGATTCTTTTTGGCCCATTCGCAAATCCATTTTTCTTCTTCTGGACGCAGGTCTTTTTCACCTACAGTGTTTGTACCAGTGGCTTTGCTAAACTTTTCATGAATTTCTGCCATAGTAATTTGCGGAAATACTTTTGGTAATTTAGGCTTAGTAGCGTTCCAGCGCTTAAGCTCTGGCTCATAAGTAGCCCATGCGGCCTCGACGGCGGCGTTTACAACACCGCTCATTATTTCCATAAGTTCATCAAACGTAACAAAACCAGCTTCAGCATCAATGTGCATAAATTCAGTCATGTGCCTGGTTGTTGCGCTTAGCTCTGCGCGATATGTTGGGTTAATTTCAAAGGCACGCTCGAACACACCAACTAAAATTTGCTTATAAAACTGTGCACTTTGTGCAAGTGTTGCCTCTTTGCCAAAATAATCAAGCTTAAAGACTTCTGCACCACCCTCGGTTGCTCCAGGTAACAGTTTTGGACTGTTAAATTCAATAAAGTCATTGGCCTGAAGTTCTTTGCGAACTGCGTCCTTAACAACTGCCTGAATCTTAAGTATCGCGGCTTCCTGCAAGTTGCGCAGGCCAATTGGCCGATATTCAAAGAGTGTATCGAGGTTATCCGGTTTGTGATCAAGCGGCTTATCTATTTCTACTGGTGGGGCATCAATAACGGGTGTAATGACTTCTAGCTTTGCTTCATGTATCTCTGCGCCACCGGGAGCTCGCTCATCAGCAAAAACTTCACCAGTTACATTTAGCACGGTGCCAATTTGTAGACCTCGGAGTTTTTCAACTTCCTTCTTGTCTTCAACCAATACCTGCGTTAGACCGCGACGGTCACGAATATTAATGAAGTTGAGTCCACCGAGTAGGCGTTTTTTATGGATCCAGCCACTAATTGTTATTGTTTTGCCGGCATGGTTAGCAACATCGTCAGAAAGTATTCTCATATCTGGCAATTATAACAGATAAGCCACCCTAGACGTAGGTGCCGATAGTTTCTTCGTGTTTTTTGCTGGCGTGTTTGGCGGCAACGGCCCGCAAATCATCATATTGATCAAATTCATCGAGTATCGGCTGCCCTATAATCTGCTCTAAGACATCTTCGATGCTCAGTACGCCAACGACGTCTTCAAACTCGTTGACCACTACAAATAAATGGTGTTTCGTTTTTAAAAATGCATTTAAGGCATGGTCGAGTGATAATTGTTCGTTAATATAGAACACTTCCGGACGCATAACGTCGCTCGCAGGTTTAGGAGTTTTAAGTCTTGTTGCATCTTTTAAGTAGAGCGTACCCACAACGTGCTGATTGTTACCTTCATAGACTGGGAATCTCGAGTGGCCGCTGTCGTGAAGTTCCCCGAGTGCTACGGGTGCTAACAATTCGCTATTCGCGATAAACTTCACGGTATTGAGCGGTGTCATAAAATCGCCTACAAGTTTATCTCCAAACGTTAACGCGCTTTCGGCTATCTTAAGCTCATCTTTGTGGATATTATCAAACTCATCTGCATTATGGCGTAGTATTTCAAGCAGTTCGTCTTTGCTTTGAATCAGCAGCATCGGCTCTGGTTGAATCCATCGGCCGACCCAGCGCTCAAACCATCGTAGTACCGGAAACAAAAACCGCAGTATTTTTTCGAGATACGGACTGACTATTGCCGCCATATGCAGACTCGGACGTGGCCGTCGTGACCATGGCAAAATTGCGTGGATAATGAGAATGAACGGTACCGTGACGACTAATGTCCAAAATGAACCGACGATATTGTGCATCAACAAGATGATGCTCGACGTCGTAAAGCCCATAATTGCCCAGATAAAAATCCACAGCTGAATACCGTAAATACGTACTGGATAAACTTTTTTTGCATCTTCGTTGCCTGCACGAGCCTGACGCTTTAGTTCAGGAACACTCATGTATTCGAAGCTGCGGATCAGCAGCACGATGTACAAAGAAGCAATTATTAAAATAATTAAAAGGATAAGTTCAATCATTTATTGTTTAGTCTAGCGCTTTTTATACGTAAAAAGCTAGCAGCTTAGCTCATAAAGGCTGTATTATGAAGGTAAGTATTAGTAAACGGAGACAAACGTGGACAAAAAATTTCTAATTGTTTTGGGTGTAGCGATTTTGGCGCTTGGTGGTATATTTGCATATTCTAGCAGTAAATCTAAAACACCAACTGTCACTTCAACGGCAAGTGTGACTAATCATAGTACCGGTAAGCTCGATTCAAAAGTTGAGCTACTCGAGTATGCTGATTTTCAGTGTCCTGCTTGTGGACAGTTCTTTCCACTGGTCAGTGCAGTAAAAGAAAAATATAAGGATACCGTTAAGTTTACCTTTAGGCATTTCCCGCTTGATAGCATTCACAAAAATGCCCGTGCTGCATCACGTGCTGCCGAGGCAGCAGGCCAGCAAGGAAAATTCTTTGGAATGCACGATTTGCTGTATCAAAACCAGCAAGCCTGGAGTGATACCTCTGATCCACTGACCATATTTAGTGGCTACGCCCAACAACTTGGCTTAGATGTTGCTGCCTTTAAGGTTTACTACGCTGGCGAACAAGCCAATTCGTCTATTAATGCCGACCTACAAGAAGGTCAAAAGAAGGGCGTCAACGGTACACCAACATTCTTTATTGCTGGCAAACAAGTTGATAATGCAGACCTATCTACTCTCGATAAGTTCTCTGCTCAAATAGACCAAGCGCTAAAAAACGCTCAATAACACCTAGTACTCAATATAGCGAAACCACGTAGCTGGGAAAACCTGGACAGCCACTGGAACCTTGCGAGACGGCTCAATAGTAACCTTAATAGACACTTTCACTCCTTATTTTTTTCTCTTTTTGTCTTCACACACTACGATTTTTGTAGCTGAATGATGTATTAATAGTAGCAATTAAAGCATGAGCGCGTCAAGCAAGACGAGATACGCTAATGGTTATTTATGGCTGCTTATTGTATGATTATAAGGAGTAAATTGTAAAATAAATATGCCTAATAGTTTCTTTACCGAACTCAGTATCGTCATCGCAATTGCAGCGGTTATTTCGCTATTTATGCGCTTGATTCGTCAGCCCCTCATTATCGGCTACATTCTAACTGGCCTCGTTGTTGGGCCAGCAATACTTAATATCGCGCATAGCCAAGATACCATTGAAGTATTTTCGAGCATCGGTATTTCACTGCTCTTATTTATTATTGGACTCGGGTTAAACCCTAAGATTATTCGTGAAGTAGGTAAGGTCACCCTCATCACCGGTAGCTTACAGATATTATTTGTCACGCTTATCGGTTTTGCCGCCGGGCGCAGCTTTGGCTTTGGCAAGACTGAAAGTATCGTCATAGGACTTGCCCTATCGTTTAGTAGCACCATTATTATCCTTAAGCTACTCAGTGACCGTAAAGAACAAAATAGACTGTACGGCAAAATTACCATTGGTATTTTACTTGTACAAGATATCGTGGCTGCCTTTGCGCTTATTATGGCGACAGCACGCAGTGAAGGTGCTTTTTCAATCACGCAGTTTATTACACTCGCCGCCAAAGGTGTACTCATCGCTGTTCCTTTGTATCTTATTGCCACTTATGCGCTTCCGCGAATGAATAAACTGGTTGCAGGCAGCCAAGAATTTTTGTTCTTATTTGCAATTGGTTGGGGTTTCGGTATCGCAGCGCTCTTTAATTACTTTGGATTTTCACTTGAAGTTGGCGCCCTTATCGCCGGAGTAGCACTCGCCAACCTACCGTATGCGCAAGAAATCGCCTCACGTTTGCGACCTTTGCGAGATTTCTTTGTGGTGATATTCTTTATTGCTCTTGGTACACAGCTATCGTTTAATAACTTTGGTGCGGTATGGCTGCCGGTTGTTGTATTTAGTATTATCGTTATCCTACTTAAGCCACTTATTGTTATGACGATTATGGGTATTTTAGGCTACACCAGAAATACCAGCTTTAAAACGAGTGGAGCGTTGGCCCAAATAAGTGAGTTTTCACTGGTGTTCGTAATATTGGGCGCCAACCAAGGAATTATTCGTAACGATATTGTGAATATTATGACAATCGTTGCGCTCATTACCATTGCAACTTCTTCGTATGCAATTACCTACAGCAATCAAATGTATGCACTGCTCGAAAATCAACTGGTAATGTTCGAACGCCGTAAAACACATAGCGAAAAAGAACGCATTAAAGTCTACGACATGGTGCTGTTTGGCTACAACAAGGGCGGTAATGAGTTTATTCGCACTATGGAACACATGAAAAAGCGCTCCGTTGTTGTTGACTACGATCCAGAGGTTATTGATTTACTCGAGCGTAAGCGTATCCCATATATTTATGGTGATGTTACCGATTTAGAGCTACTTGAGGAAGTTAATATTGCAAAGGCAAAGCTTGTCGTTTCAACCGTGACCGATCATGCCACCAACATTTTCTTAAGTAATTATCTTGAAAAGGTAAACCCAGATGCCGTATTCGTGTGCGCTGCCGAAACTGCCGAGCAAGCCAGCGAGCTATACGAGCAAGGCAGTAGCTACGTCATGATGCCCCATTATATCGGCAGTGAAAAAATTAGTACTTTTATAAAAAATAAAGGTATGAGTAAAACAGAATTTAAAAAATTCCGAGAAAAGCATCTCGCCTATCTACAAACGCACTATAGCTAGGTAGATAATTTTTGTGATAGTGTTTATTATTTATATCTATGAGTGCTGAGACTTTGACTGTTCAGGAGACCAATCATCAGATGCAGGAATTTGATGATGTTCAGGACGCGCCCAAAGTTGCGCAAGAAACAATAAAAGAAGGTGACTGGGATTTCGAGTTAACGAGTTTTGTTGGCGCTAATGCACACCAACTTATTGACTGCCCTTGGCTGCCTGGTACTGATATGACGCTCCATGACATCACAATTAATTGGCCAGTAAGGCTAACACCAGAAAACGTTGATTTTGTCGTCGCAGAGCTGCGACAACGACTCGCTGATAAATTGTTGGTAGATGAAGACATACAAGAAGTTTTCGAGGAGGAGCAGGAAGTTGGCCTTGTAGATGAACCAGAAACATCACCTATAAGTAAACAGGCAGAAAAAGATAAACAAGAACCAACAGCTACCGCTCCTAAGCTATCAAAAGAGGTGCGCAATACTGCTGAACCGATAACTCAAATTTTATTTAATGCAGCCACAACACCAGAAACTTTCGTTACACAACTTCCATCTGAAACACTCATCGTATCGAGGAAAACCTATGATAGTTCGGCTTCATATAGTAGCGCCTCTACTGAAGACTTACCACCTTCACCGAAACCTAATGATGCTAACAATGAGCTACCTAAAGTTGATACTCCAATTTACCCTGAAACCAAAGTAGCAGATTTAGAGATAACTCATTTTGATGCCGTATTGGATGCTCCCCAAATAATCGAGAAAATTC
The DNA here is from genome assembly GCA_038245435.1 of Saccharimonadales bacterium (SeqCode). GTDB lineage: Bacteria > Patescibacteriota > Saccharimonadia > Saccharimonadales > CAIOMD01 > JBBRSL01. Next base: position 9,237 of record JBBRSL010000010.1, on the reverse strand, counting down.
TTCCCGTCTTTGAGCCACAAGAAATTGCCCAGCCTGATACGATAAGCAATGTCCTTGATAGCTCAACTAATAACGGTAACGAACTTATCCCAGAAACCGTCACAATACAACCGCCCAAAATCTTTACTGCCGAGACCGCACAAACTGAAGAACTTGCGCTAATCGAAGAAGAAATAATTGAGCCAGGAGTTGTTAACCAAGTAGAAGAAATCCTCGAAACTATTACCGAATCTGTCGAGCAAAGCGAAATCGATACAACACAGAAAATACATGAAATAATCGTTAAAATTATTGATATACCCGTCACTCTTCAAAACGAAAATACAATTGACGAAAATCAAGCACAGGAAGAAATAGCTATTCTGTTCACCGAACTGCTCGAGGCACTCGACATAGCATATACACCAGAAATCCTCGAATCCCTCACGCAGTTAACCCTTAGCAGCCACTTTGCTCTTGCAATTGAAGGTCTCAAAGATATAAGCGAGACAGACGAATCAAAGCAAAGTAGTGCAATAAGCAAAGTAGTGCAACAACTCACCGCAACTCTTGCCCATATAACGGTAGCCATGGATCAAGCTTGTGCGATCGGTAAATCCGCCCTCATGCACTTCGGACTGAGCATTGCGAACCCAGAGCTCTAATTTTTTTGCTAGTAAGCGTTCTTAAATTGGTTGGAAGCTTTTGAGCGCTTCACTTAAAAACTGGTAATCTGGGCGAACATTGAAATCGGCATATGTAAAGAAATACTTATGCGTACCTCCGCTCGGGCCAGTCATAGTAATCGCATAACCCTCTTCGGCCGATGCAGTACCGGTAACATTCTGTGAGGCGCCAAAGTTGCACATAAAGTTCACGCCCTGCCACTTTGCAGCTACGCTTATCTGCTTCACCCCGTTCGCCCCAACAACTGGTACATCAGTAAACGCCGTACAGTCATCAGATAAAACACCGGGTGATAATTTACCATTAAGCAATGTAACGGGCAATAATCGATTAAGCGGCATATCGCGCGGGAATACATCTACAAATATCTTAAGCCATCGATTCTCATAATCTTTTTGACCATTCTGGTACAAATAATACACTTCATAGCTAAAGGGGTTTTGGCGACCCTTATCCTCCCAGCTTGTCGGCAAAGAAATCTTAAAGTATGGCGTCGTAAAGTCTTTGGTCGTAGCCCTATTAACTGTAATGGTACCTAGTTTATCGAAATTTGCCGAGGTACTATTATTGCCTCGGATGAATACCCACCAACCAAATGCGAGCCCAATCACAAACAGACCACCAATAATCAGCGTGAACCTGAGCAGGATTCTGTGCTTATGGTAGCGTTGATTCGACCGGTACATGCTTCATGCCCTTACTGCAATGGTGCAATTACGACTGCAAATAAAGCGCCTGAAGGTTTGGCTTCGCCGTCGGGTAATGTTCCAACTTGTATACCAAGTTGAGTAGCCAGGTCTTGTGCCGTTTTGGAGTTTGAACCAGTTAAGTCAACGACGTAGCTTTGTCCATTTAATACTTTTGGCGCAGTCTTGCTGACTATCTGCACATTACCAAACTTTTCAAGTTGCGTAACAAGTCCTTGCTGTTGCTCGTTTGGTGCAATGACTCCAATTTTGATGACGTTGCTTGCCGATAGAAAGTTCTGGTAATTATCCGTTTTAATAACACGCTTCTCAGATGGGCGATAGATAATTGAGATGTTAGCTTTTTGAAAGGCTAATATAACGTCGTTATTCACGGCCTTTTCATAAAATGAAGCCATAGCCTTGGTTTCATTGAGCTTACCCTTGTCTGCAACCTTACTGACAAGTGCCGGTTTTTCATCTTTCGGTAAATCTATAATTTTAGCGACTTCATTTACTAATTTTTGGTTACGCTGGTCATCGGTCATACTTAAATCTTGGTATTTATTGTTTACCTTTTGGTATTGCACAAAATAAAAACCGCCAAAAGCGATTAAAGCCACAACAAATAACACCGTAAGGCCTTTTACGATTGGTAGATTCCGTTTTTTCTTGTTCGGCACTTCAGCTTTTGCTGGTGCTTCTTTTTCGGCCATAGAACCTTTCTGTTTTTCCAAATACAAACTTATAATACGTGTTTTTCACAATAAGCACAAGCTCTCTCGACCTCAAGAGGCTCCTCTGTTTTTGCGAGCTGATCAGATACTCTAGCTGTTTACTTCGTATAGCGCCACAACGAACATGCTCTCAGACCACCCAAGCGGTGTGTTTTCGTTCGCTTTGTCGGTATTCGAATAATATAGTTCTGGTATTTTGCCGTCTTTAGTAACCGTTGCAGCGGCCTTATCGAGGTAAAAGCGAGCTTTTTCAATGTCGCCTAGCCGCTTATAGGCGATCGCCAGCCACGATAGCCCAAAGCACCATTCGGCTTCCTCTGAATACCCATCGGTATTCTTGTTGTAGTAGGCATCGAACTTATAGCGCATCACACCCTTTTCTTTAGTCAGGTGATATACCAAATTTTCGACAATAGTTGCGGCCATTTCAGGGCTGACAACATTATACGGATATATAAGCGACAGCAGCGCCAAGTCGCTAAATTTTGCTTCTGACTCGCGTGGCAGCAGAGCCTGTAAGGCCGCTTCGCCTCTGTCTATGGCATCTTGATCGACATCTTTGCCACCAACTTCTTGCCATTTTTTAAGGCCAGCCACGACTGCCCCGATTGAGCTGGCGTGTACTTCTTCGTTTTCTTCCCACATGCCGCTATCGGCATCATGCCAATATTCAACGTTACAAATATAGTAAATCAGTGTTTGCACCGTTCGATGATCTTTTTGGTTACGCAAAACGCTTTTACCTTGAGCTTCAAAATCTGCGAGCTTAAACAAGACTGCACCGATTGCATCATGTTGTTTATTGCCCCATGATTCCCAAAATTCTTCGAGTGTTTCGGGGTTGTAACGGGCATGGATAAACTGCCAGCTCTCAAACGGCTTATTGGTGGTAGCCCAGTTAATCTTATCGATATGCTTATCAAAAATATCGAGTAGCGTGTGATACGACTTAGCTACCACATCCCATTCGCCTGCGTACTCAAACGCCAACGCTTCGTAGACATTATCGCGCAACCACGCCTTGTCATAGCCTGTTTCGACATTTATTGATGAGGCCAAAAATAAGCCCGTTGGCGTTATTAATTTACGGAGATTATCTAAATGTCTCTGAATTGTGTCTTGGTTACTCATAACTGTACCCCACCCTCGTGGTTGTGTGAGTAATCGTCACGGACATTTCGGTTATACAAAAATCCAAGCAACGAATTCAGTATTGGCTCGGTATTTTTACCGTTATGTAGCTCGGCACGAATTATTGCCGATTGCGCCTCTGACTCGAACAGCTGCGCGGCGAGCAGTACGTGCTCTTTAATAACTGGGTCATCTATCGCATCTGCTCTTTTTGTGAGCGCCTGCCTGGCCTGCTGCGCTTCGGCAATTGCTGTTGTGCAGGTTGCGCACACGTCGTATTCGCCAATCGATATTTGCTCACCACCGTAGTCAAAGCTTTGCGCTTTCGGTAACTGTTTAAGTGTTTCGTCTATGATACCCGAAGCGTGGCCAGCTGCCATCGCGACATTTGGGTCATCTGATTGTTTTTTTATCATTTTTTGCCCACTTATTTAATACTGCTTATGGCTAGATTATAGCACTCTGTGGGTAGCAATAACTATACGTCGTATCGGGCCTTGATTTGATCTTTATTCATACCATTCACTAAGTTCTCAAATCCCAATCGCTTAAAATAAGGCATTGATGAATTTGAACGGCTGCCCGAACGACAGTACAAGACAAGTTCGGTATCTTTTGGTACATCATTAAGCTTTGAAGCGCCGGCCATAAGCTCGGCTGGCGGGATATTAATAGCTCCCTTTACGTGACCCATCTTAAATTCAAAAGGTTCACGCACGTCAATAAATATTCGTTCCATATACATTCCTTTGTATTACATTCTTATACAATTTATATTAATGTAAATTGTTTACATTAGCAAATTATTGCTGTACGCTTAGTTAGTGAATACAGCCGCACCAGCACAAAGACAAACTAAATATTGTCAGGCAATCGAACAAACGATTGGCTTACTTGGCCATGCCACAAACGCAGAGTTGCTTGCTGCCCTGCGTGCATCATACCCTGATTTAAGTGCTACAACGGTGCACCGGGCAACGGCGCGCCTTGCCTCGCGTGGCACTATCGCCTTTGCGCCTTCTACAATTGATGGCTCGATGCGCTACGATGCTAATATAACCCCTCATGATCATTTTCAATGTTCTAGCTGCGGTATTCTGCGCGACACAAATGTTAAAGATAAAATAATCCCAATTTTAGAATCATCAATAGGTGATTGCAGTATATCGGGCCAGCTCACTATAAGTGGTACCTGTAAGCGCTGTATGGGAGCTAGCATATGAAATTATTTATTATTATAGCTTTTGTAGTGTTGGGTTTGGGCGGATTATTCTTTGTTACCCAAGGCAAAAGTACAGCCCCTAGCGCGCCTAGCCTCTCAATGCAATCGATACAGAACGACGTAAGTAGTGGAGGTCAACTTATCGATGTCAGAACCCCTGCCGAATATACCAGCGGCCATATTGATGGTGCCCTAAACCTATCTTTACAAGATATGCAAGCAGGTAAAATACCCACTGCCAGTAAAGATAAACCCATATACGTTTACTGCCATAGCGGCAATCGTTCAAGCCAAGCGACCGTAATCTTAAAGAGTGCCGGCTATCAAAATGTTATTGATTTGGGCGCCATGACTCACGTGCAGTCACTCGGCGGGACTATTAAATCCTAGAAGGAGAACGTATGAAAATAACTATCTATAGCACAACCACCTGCCCTTACTGTGTCATGCTCAAAAGCTGGCTCAGTGCTCAGTCGGTTGAGTTCACCAATTACAATGTTGATCAAAATCCAATAGCCGCTCAGAACATGGTTAATCTCAGTGGCCAAATGGGCGTACCTTTTAGCACCATCGAGTTCGAAGATGGCCGTGTGGAAAAGATTCTTGGCTTCGATAGGCCAAAATTTGAAACAGCTCTAGCAACTAAATAAATAAGGAGAATTATATGGGTTTTGCAAAGTTCATGGTTAGTATATGGGGAAGATTACTGCGTATAGCTGCAGGCATTGGGCTTATATATCTGGGCTACTTTGTCATAAAAGGGGTTGGGGGCGATATTGTAGCGGTCATTGGACTAGCACCTATAGTGGCTGGAATATTCGATTTCTGCATATTCGCACCTTTGTTTGGCGCGCCTTTTTGGGGCAAAAACATCCGAAAACTATAGGTCCCATACTAATACTTAAGACAGCACTGTAACCGAACAGAGTTGTAAAAGCCCTGGAGCTAGACTACATTAGATGTAATGGCGATATTTACCGATGAAGCTTCTAAGTTTTTATTCGAACACACTGTTGGTGTTCTTTCTACTGTTGATATCAATGGTAATGTTCACGGCGCTGTAATTTACTATATTGCCGAAAGTGAAACGAGTATCTACTTTGTCAGTAAAAGCCTGACCACTAAAGTTACCGATATCGAACTGCACCGCAACGTTGCCCTAACCATCTACTATGCGCCAATGGCCCAAACCCTCCAGATAAATGGTGTTGCGCACCAAGAAACCAATAAAGAAACAATTGATTACATTTTTGATAACATCGTCAAACTGCGACTTTACGGTGGTGAAATGCTTGAACCACCTGTGACCGCGCTTAAAGATAGCGGGGAGTATGTCGTAGTACGCATAACACCAACTCAAGCTAAATTTTCAGACTTTAAACAACAACTCTCATCTCATAAATAAGGTGGGATTAATTTTATGACTAGACTACAAATTGCTACCGGTGTTGCGCATGACGTTCCGAAGGATCTCTACGAGGCTTTAACGTCTGACTCATCTGCGCTGAAACTTTGGGAAAATAATACCCCCCTTGGTCGAAATGAGTTTATTTGTTGGGTCGAAAGTGCTAAACAAGATAAGACCCGTACCAGGCGAATACAGCGAACAGTCGAAGAGCTTCTTGATGGTCAAAAGCGGCCCTGCTGCTGGGTTGGTTGCATTCACCGCACCGATAAAGCACCCAGTAAATGGCAGCAAGATGTGCTCATAGATAAAAAGCCTCGATTACTCTGAATCAGTAAGTCAACGCACTCCCGTCCAGCGAGAATTACTACAATTAATTAGCGAGAGTGCCGGCAAATATTTGCCATGCAAGTAATGTTTTGGCCACAAGGCTCAGCACAATGTAGGCTTTTTCTCCACGCAAGTAGTTCGCCCACTTGCCTTTTGCCTGGTACTGCTTGTACTGTACCCACGCAAAACAGTTAAAGAACAAGAATAGTGAAATAACAATTCCGTAGACAAAGCCTGGCGCAGAAGTACCTGCAGGTCCGCCTGGCGAAAACAACTGTATAGCAACAATTATCCATGGAATAATCCCGGCTATGCAACCAAATATAAATGGTAGCCACTGGCCGTCACCGGGCTTAGCATACTGCTCTTGTAGCCATCCAAATAAAATCATAGAAACGTTAACACCAAATATTGCCAAAAGCGCAGCGTAATCGCTAATGCCATTTAGCTGCGCAATAACAAAAATCATAACTGACGAACTAAGCGAATATTCTACCCACCTAAAGATGTTTTTATTTTCTTTTAGACCTTTAGCGTACTTTGGGAATATTTGCTTTGAAGAAACAAAAAAGTGAAAAAAAGCAGACAGCCCTAAAAATAGGGCAATCGTATAACTAATATTATTGCTAAAAAGTAGTATCGGGTCGGTAAAAGTTGAGCCCGGAGGGCCAGACATGTAGGTGGCTGTAACTGGTAACGAAAAATTATTCGCAAGTAATAAAACAGCAATTAGGGATGCGAGGTGTAAAAACCCAGCGGCTATATTCCATTTTCTTAACGGTTTAATTTGTGCATCTGTGATTTTATTCATAAATTGATAGTAGCATATTGAAAGACTTTTTTGATCTAGTCTTCAAAGCCAAGAATAAATACGCTTTCGCTAGTTTAGATTACTAATTTTATAGGTTATTTTCTCATTATAAATTGGCTACTGCCTGCGTCGGGTATGGCTTTCTTAATATTTTCAGCAAAGGATTTTGGGTTTGGTACCTCGGAAAATACCAAGTCTGTACCCAAGGTTGGCACAAATACCGAAACCGTACCAGCCCCTACTAATCTTTCTAAAATTGATTGCCGCACAATCACAGACTGCATATTGTTATATGGGTACGCTTTTTCTATACGCTTAAGTACGCCGTGACGCATAATCAGCTCTTCATCACGTATCTCATAGGTTTCACTACTCCACTTAACCAACACCCAAATAAGAACCCCTACCTGAGCAGGCAGCAAAAGCAACTGGGTAAGTGGCGAAATAAGTCGTAAGTCATAGCCTAATTGTTGACCGAGCGACTGGGCTGTTGCAGTGATAGCTAAATAGGTGAACTCTATAAGTACTTCTAAAATTATTATCTTAAAGGCTAACAGCACAGGGCTTTTATGTATTATCGATTGCATATACATGCCCCACAATGAAGATTAATTAATCTCGCAGTATAATTAATCTTCAAATAGAAGCCTCATTTTTCTATGCTTTGGTTTTCTATCGTATAGTGAGCTAAGTTGTTTATAGACACTTTTACCCGATATTTTTATCTGCAAATAACGCATATCTTCTGAGTACAGTTTTTTATTGAATCTAATATTTTTTAGATGAGGCTTTCCTAGTTTCATAATGAACCTTTCTTATTAAATTAGTTCCATAAGTTAGTTTTCTGCTGTATACTAGTAAATATTATTAACTAGTAAACAAAGTATACCAATGCGTACAATATATAGTCAAGAACAAATCTCTATAACTAAGTCAGTATCTAAAATAATCGGAGATACAAGTAATATTCTTATACTCTACGAACTTATAAACTTTGGTGAAAAATCATTTAATGAACTAAAAAGAATGACGGATATCAATGCCGTTACTCTATCCAGAAAGCTCAATGTACTCAAATCAGAAGGTTTAGTAGATAGCCGTGAATGTGGTATGGAAAATCGTTATTTTGTTACAGAAAAGTCTGACCGGTTTCGGCCTTTAATAAAAGATATTGAAAATTTAATTATTAGCAAGTAGGAGGTGTTATGGGAATATTCGATTCAATACAAAACTTACTAGGTGGTGCTTCAGATTTAGCCCAAGGGTCAATAGGGGACGTTGTCGGTGGCCTAGCTGAAATTCCAGGAGTACAAGAAATACAGGATGCTGCAGGTGGTGCAGCCGAAACAGTAGCTTCTGTTACAGAACAAGGCCAAACTGCAGTTGAAGATATCTCCAACAATTTAGGTTTTTAAAACTTAAAAAGCTAATTACTAGGTTTTTACTTTTCTCTGCTGGGTCTGGCTCGGGAGACTGGGCTCGAACCAGTGATAATTACCACCTGATTTTAGGTTCGTCTTACTTTAGCTTACCTCTGTTATTTGTCAAGTTTTCGGTGGCATTCACTAATGCTGCATGATATAATAGAATCATGAATAGTAAAGTCATTAATGTAGACGAGAATAGCCCCGAGTTCCTGCATGACTTGAACCGACGTATTAAACTTGCTAAAAATCCCAAAAACCGTATACCACTCAGCATCGCAAAGAAAGATATCCTAAAAAAGTACCGGGAACTTGCGGGTGCAAAAATATAGCGTCAGCTTGACCTCTGACGCCGAAAACGACATAGCTGAACTTATGGCATTCTATGCCGAGCTAGTAGACGATGAATCGGCTATAAGGTTCCTTAACGAAGCTATGGAAACTGTGGCAAACTTGCGAAACCTGCCACGAACCAATGCCGTATTCAAAAGTGATGCAAACGTGCGTAAAGTCCAGATGAAAAAACACAGAGTCGCAATCGTCTATCTTTTGGATGATGATCGCTTTGAGGTTATTGCCGTCCGTGCTTACCACCAAATGCGAAACCCTACAGAATATCAAGAATCAGTACGCGAGCGCATAAGAAAATTACAAGGATAAACATTTAGCATGGAATATTTGGGGCTACCGCTGTTTGAATTTGATAAAAAGTCTGCGCTACGTAAGTGGCTAGAAATGAACCACTCGACATCGTCTGGAATATGGGTTCGTGTTTTTAAGGTTGGCAGCGGCCATACCTCTGTCTCATTTGTAGACTTACTCGAT
>JBBRSL010000009.1:0-29560 GCA_038245435.1 Saccharimonadales bacterium (SeqCode) | reverse complement strand
GTTAGCACCTGTTTGGCTGAATGAGCCAGCAACGGTTGTGGCACCCGTAATAGTAGTTGCACCTGTTATGCCAACAGTACCCGTTGCATTACCAATAGTTGTATTGGCAGTACCGGTGGTGTTAATAAGAGTCGTACCAGTTAGTGTGAGGCCACCACCTAGTGTTGTAAGGCCTGTGCCGACGGTAAAGGTATTGGTGCCACTGACAAATGTCGCACCGTTAAAGTTAATGTTACCCGAGCCTGCCGTAATGTTAACTGCGCTAGCACCTGTTGCATTACCAATAGCTACTGTCTGTGCGACTGCATTGGTTGCAATGTTTACGCCCCCGGTACCTTGCGTTTGAATGTTTAATGCACCAGTACCTGATTGTAATGTTAGCGCTGAAGCGCCAGTGGTGTTACCGACAGTAATTGTTCGAGCAATAGCATTAGTACCAATGTTGATTGCACCAGTACCGGCGTTTAGTACGAGGCTAGTTGCCCCAGTGCCATTACCTATAGTAACTGTCTGTGCGACTGCATTGGTTGCAATGTTTACGCCCCCGGTACCTTGCGTTTGAATGTTTAATGCACCAGTACCTGATTGTAATGTTAGCGCTGAAGCGCCGTTTGTTGAGCCAACTACTACTGTCTGTACTGCAGCTACGTTTCCAATATTTATTGTTCGAGCAGAAGCGCTACTGCCAATATTAATTGTGCTAGCGGCACCAGAATCAACTGCAAGTGTACCCGTAAGATTGGTGCTGCCTATTGTAAGCCCTGTGGTATTTGCGGTTGTGCCTAAGCTTAGGGTACCCGCTGTAGCGCGCTCAAAAGCTGGGGCAGTAAATGAGGTATCGGCCCTGCCAGCACCACTAATCCAGAAGTTACTTGCACTTTGTTGAATGCTGTTTTGGTTTTGAATAAAGTTGCCACTACCACCGACGTTACCGTTGAGTGTCCAGGCAGAACCATTCCAAACAAACTGCGCAGTGCCGCTTGGTGAAATCGTAAAGCCGCTTATTGTAAACGTTTGCGTGCCAATGTTACTTATATATATAGTGCGGCCAGCAGCTGTGTTTGTAGGGCTTGGCAATGTGATTGTTTGGCTGGCTGTTGTTTGATTAATTGTAAACGAAGTATAGATATCTACTGATTGCGCAGCGGTAAGAGGTGAAGCTGGGGTACCACCTAACGAGCCACCATCGCTATCATCCGCGACCGCAAGTGCGCTGTTGAGTGTTGCACCGTTATTGGTAAATACCTGGCCGCTCGCGACAGTAAGACCAGCGCCGGCGGTAAGTAGGCTACTAAATGTTTTTGCACCAGCAAATGTTTGAGTTGTAGTACTTACCAATCCAACGTTGCTTGCATCTGCAGTTTGAAGATAAATATTCTGGCCAATAATGACAGCACCATTCGCACTCTTGGTTTGAGAGTCAATCGCCCCAATAGTAGTTATACCCGTTACGCCAGTTGGCGCCCAAGCGGTACCGTTCCATACGTAGGCAACGTTATTGCCAGCGGCGATGGTATTAGCTCCGATAATAAAGCTGTTGGCCGAAATGTTACTGATGTAAATGATTCGACCAGCCGCCGTATTTGTTGGACTCGGGATAGTGTAGGTACGTCCGCTCGCACTCGGGTTAATGGTAAATGCGGTATACACATCAACGGTTGCCGTGTTCGCGCCAAGAGCACCAGCAGCTAAGTCGCCAAGAGCACTAACTGTATTAAGCGTACTACTCCCATTCGTGAACGTATTACCTGTTGCAATTGTCAGGCCACCATTAAACGTACCCAAACTAGTGACACCAAATGTACTACTTGCTGTTAAGGCTTGCGTCACGGTTAGTGCACCAGCCACCGTACTCGTACTGCCAGTTTTACCGATGTTTACTGCACTGGCACTTACCGTACCAATATTCACCGTTCCAGTTGTGCCTGTTGCGGTGCCACTATCAACAGTCACGTTACCGCTGTTCGAAGTTACGCCGCTTGCGTTACCAGAACGAATAGACACGTTACTAGAATTTGTACTTGCGGTGGTTTGATCAACAGAATTAACCGTTGATGCAATAAGGTTTCCGTCTATACGGCCATTACCGCTAATCCAGAAATTGCTGGTTGCCTGCTGAATAACACCTTGATTTTGGATATAGTTGCCACTACCGCCGTTATTACCAATAATCGCCCAGTTCGTACCGTTCCAAACAAAGCTACCGTTACCACCTGGGTCAACCGTAAAGCCATGCATCAAGAATGTAGCAGTACCAACGTTACTGACAAATGCTACTCGCCCAGCAGTCGCACTTGTCGGTACCGGCAAGCTAAGAACTTTGCTACCTGATGTCTGGTTAATGGCAAATGCGCTGTAAATATTTACCGTGTTTGCTGCGGTATCAATATCACCGTTTGAAGTACGGTCAGTAACCGCTAGCGTGCCAAATAGTGTCGACCCATTGTTGGTGAGCTGTGCGCCGTTCAGGGTCGTTGCGCCTGTTACGGTTAGGGTGCCGCCTAAGTTTGTAGCACCAGTACCGACGGTCAGAGTGTTAGAGCCAGAAATACCAACATTCCCGTTGAATGTACTGCCCTGTGTCACGATTAACGCGCCATTGATTGTCGTGTTTGCGCCAGACTTACCAACGCTTACTGAGGTTGCGGTTACGGTACCAATGCTTAAGCCAACACCAGTTGCTGTATCAAAAACCGGTGCATTGTAGGCAGTATCTGCGCGGCCAGTACCACTAATCCAAAAATTGCTCGTTGCTTGCTGAATACTATTTTGGTTTTGAACAAAACTTGCAGACGTTCCGGTTACGAAACCACACGAGCTACTGTTCTGAATACAAATGTTGTAGGTGCCAGCTGCACCTTGGTCTTGGAGCTGGAACACTTGGGTGCCGACAGTTGGAGCCAAAATGCTAAGCGTACTTGTGTTGGCGCCACTCGTCGTTTGAAGCTTAGCCGCGCTGTACGCGTAAGGCACTGCCGTAACTTGCATGCGCGGTGTCATTTCGCCGTCCCATGTTGGTGAACCCGTACCACCAATGTTCATCGTCACCCATAATTGCTGATCCCACGGAATACTTGAGCCGAATGCTGTTACAGAACCAAGCGCTACAGTGACATAGCCATTTTTGACCACAACCTTGTTGCCACCAGTTCGGGTTTCAACCCACCAACAATCGTCGCTGCTGGAGTTGAGCGAACAAGCACCTTGGGCGCTTGATCCGGCCGCTGCAGAATCGTAGATTTTAAATTCAACGTTGTAAGCGCCATCAGCAACTACTGCACCATTGCTCTGCAAGATACGAGCCTGATAGTTGATGGTGTTGTTGGGTGACGCGCTTACATGCACGCGCGTATATGTATTAAACAAACCTGTTAACAAACTTACCAAAACGACAAAAAGCACCACTATCACGCTTGTTTGTACGTGCTTAAGGGTGCGTGAAGATTTCTGACTGGTGCGGAACAGTCTCGGGCTCACTGCGGTTTTTTGCCTTTGTTTTGTAGTTTATTTGTGCGGTTTGTCTGTTTGCTTTTTCAAAAACTTTTTTGCGGTTTTTTGCGGATTTACAGCTTTGGTTTTTGGTTTGCGGATTTTTGCTTTTGACAAACTTGTGACTATTGTCGCACTGCATCAGATACCAAGCAAGGGTAAACAGGTAAAAACTGTACTCAGTTACACCTCTTAAAAAGTGCATTTTACTATAGTAATATAGTTGTTATTGTAACATCAATTATATTTTGTTACATCTTAGAGAGTTGCTAATTCGACTAAATATGCTAATTAATCAGTACATATATTGTTGTTAAAAAGTATATACCTATTCAAAACGCTAATGACTTATCCACAGTCAGCATTGCCAAACTACGCATAATGCTACAGATGTAGCCCTTATGAATAGACATTACAACAAAAAACCTGCACCCCAACACCCTACCACCTTCAGCAGGCTTAACTGATTATCCCTGTACTTTGTGCCGACAATTCGCTGTACAGTGAACAATGAATTTCTCTAAAAATATTTCTTAGGTCTATTCTCCACTTTACTTTCAAAGTGGCCAAACTTACTTTTTATAGGTACATCTCATTACTTTGTACCGACAAAGTAATACAAAACTCTCGGGCGCTTTATGACCCTTGGTATAAGCTCTGGTACAAATTACACTACAAAAAGAACTCACCAAAACTTATTACTTAGGATGTTTTCGCTTAACAGCTTTTTGCTTTCTCATGGTAATTGATACCAATCTTATCCAGGCGCCAAAAGAAACCCGAACCCGTAGCTTACTGTTGAAGCTTTGCTCTATGTAGCTATCAGCAGCTTACCCTATTACCCATCTGCCAACCCCTAATCACTTGCGACTACCGGGTCTGGGCTTCTTTTGTTGTCTGGGTAGGCTTGCTAAACCAACAACAATAAAGCCGAGGACCAGTTCAAAGCCTACTTAAGTAATAAGCTTTGGACCGAACCCTTTAGGGTCGTTCCGCAAGGCTGTTGTTGGGCTTAGCTAAAGCCTGCGCCACACAACAAAAGCGCCCAGCAGTTTACCCAACTTTGCTGCCAAAGTTGGAAAGTGTACCTAATGATTGTGTTCGGAAGAGCGTATTAGAGTTTTGATACTTTGTCGGTACAAAGTACAAGGATAGTTAGTTAAGGCACATATGAATTAAGCGCGTTACTCTGTCCTGAGTGCGCCAACAGTGCTAGGTCGTACTGCCCTGTAGAATAATTGTTTTCCAAATAAAAAAGCCCGAAGGAGCTGCGATCCTCGGACTTTTTTATTTAGAGTTGTTTGTGTGTAGATTTGATAAACTTTTTGGTTTTATAAATATAGTTTGCTCCTAAGCATCTATTCGAGCAATAGTATTATGCATATTTTATATACTCATTTTTGTAACGTAATTTTGTATTTTTGGGCTTCAATATTGTTGTAAATATATATACAACTATTAAAGTTTAACCTGTTAAGCCGATACTTGCACTATTCTGAACACATTCAGGGCACTTTTAACCTTTGACATAAATACAACTAGGCATAAAGCTTTTTGTGACTTATCCACAAATACTTATGAATGCATAAAAAAGAACGCTCCTGCGAGCGCTCTTTTTATAAGCTACGAGACTTGAGTTTGCCTAAGCAATCTTTGTAATTTTAATACTCGCATGTTGTTGGCGGTGGCCACGTACTGTATGCACGCGCTTTTTTGCCTTATAGCGAATTGAAGTTACCTTATCTGCCTTAACGTTTTCGGCTACAACATCAGCTGTAACTTTGGCGCCTGCAACAGTTGGAGTTCCGACGCTTACCGTTTCGCCATCTATCACCATAAGTGGTTCGAATGTCGCGGTTTTAACGTCTGCGCCCAAAAGCTCGACTTCAAGCACTTCACCCTCAGATACGAGGTATTGCTTGCCGCCGGTCATGATTACAGCTTTCTTTGCCATTGATTCTTCCTTAAATATTTAAACAGTCAGCAAGTATCATAACAGATAAAGGCCTTCGAATCAAGGATTGGCTACAGCTGCAGCTTTGCTTTTGCAAGCTGCACTGTGAGCTCAGAATCACCAAGCTTTGAAACTGACTCGTAGAGTGCTTCACTCTCGAGTACTCCGGTTGCAAGCGTTTCATCAAAAATCTCTTTTTCGTAGTGCTTAAGGGCTGCCCTTACCTCTGAATTCTCTGATAAAACGACAAGCTGTATTCGGTCATCGACATCGAGACCAGCCTTCTTACGCGCCTCTTGCACTTGCCGAATCACCTCACGGGCAATACCTTCAAGCTTGAGCTCATGTGATATTTTTGTATCGATACTCACTTTGTTCGCTTCTTGAATTACTTCTTTCACATTTAGCTCGTCGGCAATGATAAGCGCAAGCTCGTCACTCACTCTTCCAAGGATAGAAACACTAGCAAGCGGTTGTCGAACTTTAATTGCCGCAGACGCACGTTGATTAAGGCCTTCACTTATTGCGGTTCGAGCAGCAGCCATCTCGTTCAACGAAAGCTCATTCACATGCCCACTCACAGGCCAGTCGAGTAAGTGCACGCTTTCACCGCCTGTAAGCTTTTGATACAGTTCTTCGGCTAAGAATGGCGTAAATGGAGCTACGACAAGCGAAAGCTGTACTAGAACGTAGTGTAGCGTCTTGTACGCGGTATCTTTGTCGGTATCGTTATCGCTTTTCCAGAAGCGCTTGCGGCTTCGCCGTACATACCAGTTACTCGCGTCATCGATAAACGGCAAAATAGGACTTACGGCGTTTGGTATATCGTAGGTTTGCATGTGGGTATCAACCTCAGTCATGAGCTGGTGGAGTCTTGATAGAATCCATATATCAAGTGGGTTCGTAACCGTAGCGCTTGGGTCTTCGCTCTTGCCGTCAAATTCCCAGCCGTCAACTTCGGCATAAAGTGTAAAGAAATCATACATGTTCCATATCATGCTCAGCTTGCGAGCTACATCACTCACGTCTTTGTCTTGCAACGAAAAATCTTCTCCGTTAAGAAGCGGGCTCGAAAGCAATAAGAACCTAAGTGAATCGGCGCTATAAGCATCCATGAGCTCATTCGGGTCAGTATAGTTACCAAAACTTTTGCTCATCTTGCGGCCATCGTTGCCCGCCATGGTGCCGTGCACGAGAGCCGTTTTAAATGGCACGTTATCAAAAAGGCCAACGTTTACTGCATTCATGTAATAAAACCATGCTCTTACCTGTGGCACGTATTCAACAATAAAGTCGCCTGGAAAGTTGGCTTCGAACTTTTCAACGTTTTCGAACGGATAATGGAACTGCGCGAATGGCATGCTGCCACTTTCGAACCAGCAATCCATGACTTTATCGATACGCGAGTACTTTAGGCCGTCTATTTCAAAAGTAACTGCATCAATCCAGGGGCGATGATAATCTTCGAGTTCTACACCACTCAACTCTTTAAGTTCTGCATAACTACCGATGACTTTTATGTGCTCAACGCCTTTAGCATCTGTCGCCTTCCAAACGGGCATCGCAGTTGCCCAGAATCTATCACGACTAATGTTCCAGTCAGGCGCGCTTTGAATTGTTTTTTCTGATCTACCTCGCTTGATATGCTCAGGGACCCAATTAACTTCTCCATTTTGTTCGAGCATTTCACTTCGTTGGCCGTCAATATCCATAAACCAACTGGGGTGAGCTCGGTATTGCAGCTTTGTACCACAACGGTGACAATGCGGGTACTCGTGGCGAATATATTCTATTTTCCATACGACACCCTGTTCGAGTAACTCTTTTGCAATCTGTTTATTATGCTCCCAAATTTGAGCACCCTTCCATGGACCTTCTGTGTAGAAGCCTTCTTCATCTGTATCAAGAACAATTGGAATGCCAGCAGGTTTAGCCAGCTGATAGTCATCCTCACCGTACGCCGGTGCTTCGTGGGCAATACCGGTACCGCTTTCATCAGTCACAAAATCAGCATGCCATATTTTGTGTGCACCTTTACCCCTATTAACGAATAACGGCTCATACGAAAGACCGACAAGATCATTGCCTTTTAACGTACGAAGAACTGTATAGTCTAGTACTTGGTGCTTTTCATCTGTAAAGACACTGTCAAGCAGCTTTTGGGCAACAATAAGTTTTACACCGTCCAATAATACCTCTGTATACACGACATCTTCATTCACTGCTATCGCGGTATTGGCATTCAATGTCCACGGAGTGGTTGTCCATGCCAGTAGATATGTATCCTGATCAGCAAGCTTAAACTTAACGTAAACACTCGGGTCGGTGACATCTTGGTAGCTGTTATCCATAGCAACTTCGGCCTTAGAAATTGGCGTTGCGTCACGGGTACAATATAAAAGGACTTTTTCACCTTCGTATATCTTGCCTTTTTCATACAACGTCTTAAAGGCCCACCAGACACTTTCCATGAACTCTTTATCCATCGTCTTATAGGCGCCCTTAAAATCAACCCAACGCCCGATTCGGTCAATGGTTGTTTCCCAGAGGTCACCGGTCGTCACCATATTTGTACGGCAAGTATTTATATATTCTTCGAGTGATATTTTTGTGCCAATGTCTCGCTTGTCAGTAATACCAAGTTTCTTCTCGGTAAAAACCTCTGCTGGTAAACCGTGACAATCCCAGCCCCAAACACGCTCGACTCTGTGGCCCTTCATGGTCTGATAGCGAGGTACTACATCTTTTACAATACTTGTTAGCAACGTTCCTGCATGAGGAACACCTGTAATAAACGGCGGACCATCATAAAATACATAAGAACTCTCTACCGAGCGTTGCTCAATTGATTTTTCGAATGTCTTGTGCTCTTTCCAATATGTAACGAGATCTTTTTCGTATTCGAGTGCTCGTCGTCTGGTGCCTTTTTTGAACTTCATGGGTTACTCCTTACAAATAAAAATGCCACTTCTTTAGTATTTTGCTGGAACCCTCTCGGGTGATACCATCCAGCTTCCAAAGAAATGGCACTTAGTTACGATTCTGACGCGAATCTCGTTGCGTTGGTGTCTAGTGAGGCATTTGCCTGTTCTTACCAATGTATTTGTGGTTGATGGCCACTATCCCGTTTATGGGTACATCTCGCCAAGTTGTTAGTAACATCTTACCAGTTTGTCGATTCCATAGCAAAAGCAGGTTGCTGATCGTAATAGGTAACTTCGTTGATGAGGGGCAAATTAGACCCCTGCCACATCTGAATCATTTGGCCATCGTTGGCGATTGCCAGCACGCAGGGGAACTGCATAATGTCATAGAGTGATGCCATTGAGGCACCATCACGGGTATTGACGTCCGAAAGTGAGAGCGTACGATTTGTGCGGCGATTATATTCGCGCTCAAATTCAAGAACAGGTCTTTCTTGTTCTGAATTTGATCGATACAAAACGACGACTCTCACCCTCGACCACCCCTTATTTAGATTTAGCTACAACCAGTTGTTGAGCCGCAAGATGTGCAAACGTAGCAACTTCCGGCGCGTTGTGTTTGGTTACCACAGTTATAGCACATTGGAGCTGTATCGTCTTTAACTTGTGCGACTTTTTTTGGTACTACCACTGGTGCAGCAGCCACTACAATTTTTGGCGCCTCGATCTTTGGCTCTTCAGCGTCAAGAAGTGTTGTTTGGTTTTCATCAGGCATATCATCGATGCTGGCGAGGCCAATTTCGAGGCGATCATCAAACGATAAATAATCGAGAGCTAAACGACGGAAGATGTAGTCAGTGATCGAACTCGCCGTGCGAATTTCTGGATCATCAGTTATACCCGATGGTGCATAGCTTCGACTCATCATCGTTTTTGCGTAGCTCTTGAGTGGCACACCGTACTGCAAACCATGGCTCACAGATATTGCAAACGAATCCATCAACCCTGAAAGTGTCGAACCTTGCTTAGCGACGTGAATAAACAACTCACCTGGAGTGCCATCTTCGTACTCACCAACCGTAAAGAAGCCTTTTGAATCAGCGACATGGAACTCATAGGTGTGGCTTAGGCGACGCTTTGGAAGCTCGCGCTTAACCGCACCACGGACTACGAATGTTTCTGGAGCAAGAACCTTTTCTGCTTTTGGAGCCTCTTCACTTCCCTCTTTTTTAGCCATTGAAAGTGGCTGACCAACCTTACAGTTATCGCGGTAAATAGCGACTGCCTTAAGGCCCATTTTCCACGCATCAATGTGTAGTTGTTCAACGTCTTCAATGGTTGCTTCTTCGGGCATATTAACTGTTTTGCTGATTGCGCCTGACAAGAAAGGTTGTACAGCTGACATCATTTTAACGTGACCAGTGTAGTGAATTGAGTTATCGCCCATTGAGCACGCGAACACTGGTAGATGCTCTTTTTTGAGGTGCGGTGCACCCATAATTGTCTTTTCCGTATCAATATACGCAACGATTTCATCGGCTTGTGTCTTGGTATATCCAAGTGCTCGGAGTGCTCGAGGCACGGTCTGGTTGACGATATGCATCGTGCCACCACCAACTAATTTCTTAACTTTAACGAGGCCCAAATCTGGTTCGATACCGGTTGTATCGCAGTCCATCATAAGCCCAATAGTGCCGGTTGGGGCAAGTACTGATGCTTGTGAATTACGTACCCCATGGAGCTCGCCAAGTTCTACGGCTTCGTCCCAAGCGGTTGCCGCTGAACTGAGTAAATCTTCTGATACAAAGCGTGCATCGATATCATCAACTGCCGTACGATGCATGCCTAATACTTTAAGCATACCTTCTTGATCTTTGTGGAATCCAGCAAACGGACCAACACGGCGCGCAAGCTTAGCGCTGGTTGCATAGGCATGGCCCGTCATAAGTGCCGTAATAGCTGCAGCCTGGGCGCGGCCTTCTTGTGAGTCGTATGGGTAACCTTGAGCCATCAAAAGCGCACCGAGGTTAGCATAGCCAAGGCCGAGTTCACGGTATGCACGGGCATTTTTGCCAATAGATTCTACTGGGTAGCTAGAATAGCCAACCAAAATTTCTTGGGCCGTAAAGATAACTTCTACCGTATGCTTGAATGCTTCGACGTCAAAACTGCCATCATCCTTAAGATAGTGTAGCAAGTTGATTGATGCGAGATTACAAGCGGAGTTATCGAGGTGCATATATTCGCTACAAGGGTTAGAGCCATTGATACGACCAGCATTTGGCGTGGTGTGCCATTTGTTGATAACGGTATCGAACTGCATTCCAGGATCGGCACATTCCCAAGCAGCCTGAGAGATTTCACGGAAGAGTTCACGGGCTTTGACCGTCTTTACCGTTTTGCCGTCCTTGACAGCCTTCAAATCCCAGTCAGCACCTGCTTCGACAGCCTCCATAAAGGCATCAGTGACACGCACGGAGTTATTAGCATTCTGGTACTGGACACTAAAGTTATCTTTGCCATCGAGACTCATGTCAAAACCAGCATCTTGGAGCACGCGCGCCTTTTGTTCTTCGATAGTCTTACACCAGATAAATTCTTGTACATCTGGGTGATCGACATTGAGGATAACCATCTTCGCTGCACGACGGGTCTTTCCGCCACTCTTAATAGTACCGGCGCTCGCATCCGCACCACGCATAAAGCTAACAGGGCCACTTGCCTTGCCGCCACTTGCACTAAGGCTCTCAGCACTTGAACGAATATTTGACAAGTTAACACCTGAGCCTGAGCCACCCTTAAAGATAGTGCCTTCTTCGACATACCAGTTAAGAATTGAGTTCATGTTATCTTCGACACCTAAAATAAAGCAGGCACTCGCCTGTTGTGCGCGAGTCGGTACGCCAATATTAAACCATACTGGGCTGTTAAAGGCGGCACGTTGGGTTGCCAAAATGTACTTGAGCTCTTCGGTGAATGTTTCTGCTTCGGTTTCATCGACAAAGTAACCTTCTTGGACGCCAGCGCGCGCAATAGTATCAACAATGCGATTTATGAGGGTTTTGAGTGAGCCTTCGCGATCTTTTGAGCCTGGAGTACCGGCAAAATATTTTTGCGCAACGATGTTAACGGCATTGAGTGACCAGTTTTCTGGAAACACCACATCGTTCTGTTCGAACACCGGTTTGCCGGTCATTGGATTGGTTAAGAGCGAATCGCGCTTAGTCCATTTAATCTGACTATATGCTTTTACGCCAGGTTCTGTAAAGTAGCGATTAACGCCAAGAACATTAGTTTGTGCCATATTTTTACCCTCACTTTTTTAAATTATATTTTTAGGTTTTTATTTGAAGCTCACTTTTTGGCCATACCTATTGACGCTCTCAAGTTCGTCGGTCGATATAGACTCAAATAAAGCGCGCTCTGCGGCCTGGGTGTTCGCGCATGCCCAGGTTGCACAACGTACTTACTTATTCACTCGATACTGCTCTCTTTGCGCGAATTTGCGCGAGCTCAGCCTCGAATCCTGTTATGTCGCTAAAGCGTCGATAGACGCTTGCAAAGCGCACATAAGCAACATCAGAAAGTTCAGCTAGTCCATCCATAACCAATTCGCCAACTTTATTGGAGTCAACTTCTGGCTCACCTGTTGAATACAATTCATTTTCAACTCGGGCTACGAGTGTTTCGAGCTGTACGTTCGTAACTGGCGTCTTTTCGCAGGCCCTGTGTAAGCCCGCTAAAAGCTTGGTACGGCTAAAAAGCTCCCGTGAACCATCATGCTTCGTAATAATTAACTGTGGGCGCTCTAAGCGCTCATAGGTTGTAAATCGAAACCCGCACTGCTGGCATTCACGCCTGCGTCGAGTCGATTCGCCTTCAGCCACATCTCGTGATTCAATCACTTTTGTGTCTTCAAACTGGCATTGGTGGCATTTCATGGGCGTTCCTTCTGTGGTTGCTTTCAATGTGCAATCACTATATATAGTGTCTATAGCAGGTATACTATACCCCTCATATGGTGTTTGCAAGTAAAAGTTGGTGTAATTTTTGAAACAAAAACCGCCAAACAGATATGACTAGAATTTTGAATATTAAATATTGAATAGTGATTAAGATAGTAAGATATTTAACAAAAAAGGGGCCACGCAGGCCCCTTCAATATTCGATCTACTATCTTCTACTTAGCGTCTTCATCTTTTGGAGCATCATCTTTTTTTCGGCGAGTTAATCGACGCAAGAACGATGGTTTATCAAATGAGTCTTCTTCTGGCTCGTTTTCGAAGTTCCAAATATTAGGCAAGGGTGTTTCATCTTTGAAATCAGCACTTGAGTCTGCCTTTTTGGCAGGAGTTTCGGTCTTTGACTCTAAATCAAGGTCAAGGTCCTTCACGTCTTCAGCGGTAATTTCTTCGGGGACGATTGGCTCAGAGCTTACGCCACTGGCAACTTTTGCGAGTTCCGCCTCTGCCTCAGCATCGTGGCTGGCGAGTTCTGATAGACCAGATTCAACTGGCTTATCTTCGCTAGGCGATGCCGCACGCTGGCGATTACTATAGTACGATTCTTCGAACCCAGTAGCTACAACGGTAATAATAATTTCACCGTCAACTTCTGGGCTAATCGTCGCACCGAAGATAATGTTGGCATCTGGATCGGCTGCAGCTGTAATTGTTTCGGCTGCGGCGTTAATTTCGTGCATCGACATATCGAGGCCACCAATAACGTTGAATAAAATACCTCGAGCGCCATCGATAGAA
The DNA here is from genome assembly GCA_038245435.1 of Saccharimonadales bacterium (SeqCode). GTDB lineage: Bacteria > Patescibacteriota > Saccharimonadia > Saccharimonadales > CAIOMD01 > JBBRSL01. The sequence goes on along the minus strand of JBBRSL010000009.1, from coordinate 16,433 downwards.
ATTTCGAGCAGTGGCGATTCGATAGCCTGATGTGCAGCTTCAACCGCACGATCATCACCGCTGGCACGGCCAATACCCATAAGTGCACTACCAGAATTACTCATGACCGTTTTAACATCTGCAAAGTCGAGGTTAATAAGGCCATGAACGGTAATAAGATCTGAAATACCCTGCACGCCCTGGCGCAAGACATCATCGGCAACCTTAAAGGCCTCAAGTAACGGTGTCTTACGATCAATGGTTTGCAATAAGCGATCGTTCGGAATGGTAATAAGCGTATCAACATTACCTCGAAGCTTTTCAATAGCGTATTCAGCATTCTTGCGGCGTTTTTCACCTTCGAATGCAAAAGGACGAGTAGCAAAACCAACAACCAAGGCACCTGCTTCACGAGCAACTTCAGCCACAATATGCCCTGCACCGCTCCCAGTACCACCACCAGCACCAAGTGTGATGAATACCATGTCAGCACCAGTGAGTGCCTCTTTAAGTTCTGTGCGGCTTTCGCTCGCAGCACTTTCGCCAACGCTTGGGTCTGCCCCAGCCCCAAGGCCGCGTGTCATGTCTCCGCCAATATGGATCTTTGTTTCGGCTTTACTGTGGTGCAACGCCTGTGCGTCAGTATTTACGGCGACAAATTCGACACCTTGTATACCGGCATCCACCATTCGATTAATGGCGGCGCCACCGGCGCCACCGACGCCAACAACTTTTATACGTGCAAATGTTTCAATTTCTGGCTGTACTTGGGGCATACAATCTTCCTGGTTACTTTAGTTCTTACCTATTGTACCTATTATATACAATTGTGCGTAAAAAAGTACTCAGCTAATACAAATCACTATAAGCCGTAGCCTACATATATGTTCAAGGTTTATTTGCGGCTGGTGATTTGTTTAAATTTGTTGAACAGACCTGCTGTTACCTGAGAACCAGGGATACTAGATGTGTTCGGACCACCATCACTCAGAATCATATCAAGCATCATGAGCCCAACTGCAGTTGCATACTCAGGGCTTTCAACACTCGAAATTATGCCACTTACGCTGGTGACTTTGCCTTTTTTGGCTGGCAGCTGTAAACGCTCACGGGTATATTCGGCAATTCCAGGCATATTTGCCATACCGCCAACAATAACAACTCCACCCGGGAGCTTTCGGCTCTTACCAGCTTTACGAAATTCTCGGTCAACTTGCTCAAGTAACTCATCAACCCGTGATTCAACAACTAAACGAACCGTCTTTTCGGCAAATTTATGACGTTTACCCTCAAACTCAACGCTGATTGCGTCGGCTGGTGGGTTTGTAAAATCAAGCGTGGCGTGGGCTAGTTTCACCAGCTCGGCAATTTCAAGATCAGTCTTAAGCCCAATAGCAAGATCATTGGTGAGATGTTGGCTACCGATTGGGATAACAGCCACATGCTCAACTTCACCTTCATCCAAGATAACAACATTTGTCGTACCGGCACCGATGTCAATGACGGCTGTACCTGATTCTTTTTGTCGACGCTCAAGCACTGCCTCGGCAGCAGCTAAGCTGGCAACGGTGTGATTATGCACCGGTACTTGCGCCCTTTCGAGTGCCGTATCGAGTGTTCGTAGCAGTGGCGTGCCGGCCGTAACAACCAGCGTCTCTACTTCAAGTCGTACGCCCTGCATACCAACGGGGTCTTTAATATTATCTTGTCCATCGATACGATAGTTCTTTGCAAATACTTGAATAATTTCGCGGTTGGCTGGCAAATTAATAACCGTTGCCGCCTCTTCAACGCGCAATCTATCATCGTCTGATATCTGTCGGGTAGGCGTACTAATTGCCACGACACCATGTGATGTCTGACTATGGATATGCGCCCCATTAACGTTAATCGTTGCGCCACTAATACGAACACCGGCCATTCGTTCAGCTTCGGCGATTGCCTCACTTATACTGGCGGCAACTTCTTCAACATGAACGACTGCGCCTTTGCGCATACCGTGATTATCGCTCGTTCCAAGCCCAATAACCGAAAGGTGATTTTCTGCTTCGCGGTGCTCAAGCATACCAATAATACAGCGAACATGAGCAGTACCGATATCAAGGCCAACAAAATAAGGAGCTTTTTGCATGTTATGGCCAGTATAACGCTAGTGCTACGCTGTCAGCAAGTCTTAAAAGTACTAGTTGAGCCGAGTAAGGATTTCGTAGCCTGTATCGGTAATCAAAATTGTATCTTCAAAATGCGCCGCTAAGCTGCCATCGCGCGTTTCAATCGTCCAATCATCTTGAGCTGTGTAGACCTGATACGAACCGAGTGTTGCCATTGGTTCAACCGCAATAGTCATGCCTGCCTGCAGTCGATCGCCGGTACCTTTACGGCCATAGTTTGGAATATTTGGGTCTTCGTGAAGTTGGTGGCCCACACCATGCCCAACAAGATCACGGACGATGCCTAAGCCGGCTGCCTCCAAAACTTCTTGCACCGAATGGGCGATGTCACCTACAAGTACGCCATCTTTAATAACGGCAATGCCAGCATCGAGAGACGCACGGGTTGTATCGACAAGTTTTTGCTTAGCTTTATTTGAGGTGCCAACAATTACGGTTCGAGCTGCATCGGTAATCATCCCCCGGTGCTTAATACCAAAATCAAGGCTGAGCACGTCACCATCTTTAAGTACATACTTATTCGGGATACCATGCACCACCGCTTGGTTAACTGAAATACATATGACGTCTGGAAACCCATACTGTCCTAAAAATGCGGCCGTTGTATCGAGTTTTTTTGTTTCAAGCGCTGCAAAATCTGCAAGCTCTTTCGTGGTCATGCCAACTTTTGCGTAGGCGGCTGTCGCTTCGAGTACGGTCGCAAGCATCTGGCCACTTTCGCGCATCCAAATAATTTCTTGTGGTGACTTAACTTTCGTATACATTACAGCTCCGCGAGTGAGGTTTCAATTTCAGCATGAACCATGCTTGGTTCTTTTGAACCATCAACAGAGATAATCGGAACTTTATATTTCTGAAGTTCAGAAATAACCGGGCGAATCGCTTTATCATACTCAGCAAAACGAGCGGCAATAGCTTCTTCGGTATCATCCGCCCTGCCGCGAGTTGCAAGTCGCTCTAAAACAATATCTTTTGAAATTTCAATATGAATAACTGCCGACACACCATAGACATTTGAGGTATGTTTACCCACAAGCCAATCAGTTTGATAGACGCTTCGAGGAAAGCCATCGATAATTATTTCAGGACCGTTACCTAAGGTGGCTATTTCTTTTTCGAGATAGTCAATAACGACATCATCGTTCAAAAGCTTACCCTCTTGCATGCTGTCTTCATCCTGTTCGGTAACATTGCGGCGCAACACTTCTCCGACGGATAAGCACCTATACTGACCAGTCTCTGCCAATAGCTGGCTCTGCGTGCTTTTACCTGAACCGGCAACACCGAGCATCAAAAGCATGGTGCTAGTTAGCTCCGCCAATAAACGCTTTAACCTTATCAGAAACTTCACGGCCATCGGCCTTACCGGCTATTGCCTGCATGACTTTTGGCATAAGCTGTGCAAAGGTATAGCCTGCTTCGAGCCCAGCAGCCTGTTCGATGATAATTGCATCGACTTCATCTGAACTTAATCCGGCAGGCACATACGGTGCATAGACGCTTCTTTCGAATTCTTCTTTTTTAGCGAGCTCAGGTCGATCATTGGCAGCAAATACATCTCGCGCTTCTATGCGTGCTTTGATTTCTTTTTGGACAATCTTAATAGATTCGGCATCAGATAAATCGTGGCCGGCTGCAATCTTTGCGTACATTAAACTGCTTTTAAGCAAACGCAGCGCTTCGGCAGTGGCTTTATCGCCACTTTTGAGCGCTGCATTAATTGCGTTATTAACAGTATCGAGCATTAGCGTTGGCCAAGCTTCGCACGCTTTGCTTTGAGGTTTTTGCGTTCGCGGCGAATAATTGCTTTATCGCGACGATCACGTTTGCTCATAGGCTTTTCAAAAGCTTGTGCTTGCTTAACCGTAGCGAGAACGCCCGATTGCTGAACTTTTCGACTAAATCGTCGCACCAAACTTTCGGTGGACTCTTTTGCATCTTTACGAGTAACTTGAATCATACTTGAAATATTCTACCTTATTTATCTGTTATTGACAAGTGTTATTAACGCACAACGAAATCTTTTTTGCTTGAGTGCAGTTTGTGATGAAAATCGAGTACATGCGTGAAGTTGTAGGCTCGCTACTACAAACATATGCACGGAGATTTTCGCACAAAATGTGCCTAGCAAAAGATATTTCTAAATTTGTTGGTTCTTTTGTTGCGTAGTACGTTGGCTTTTAAGCACGATGCCTTGAAGTTCTTTGAAAATCGGAAAGTTCTTATTGGTGGAATAAATCTTAGTGTTTCCCTGTTTTTCGCTGGTTAAAAAACCAACCTTTTCAAGGCGCTTAAGTTCTCGTTGGATATTACCAGCGTCTTCTTTAATAAGCTTTGCAAGGCCTCGAACATGAGTCTTGAAATCTGGATATTTTGCGTACACGACAATTATTTTGCGGCGCACTCTGGATGTAATAAAAACGTCTAACATGTTCCCCTACTTGCTGTTATTCAAACAACGTGTAGTATAGCGGTTTTTTTAACCAGCCGCAAGTTAAATCATGCAAAATAGCGTATAGTTTTTACATGCACTATATTGAGGTCGCTGTTGCAAAGCAGCGTGGAGGTTCAAGACTTTACACCTATCATTCGGAAAATCCGCTCAAAATCGGATCTATTATAAGTGTGCCTTTTGGCAAAAAAAATGTTACCGGTGTTGTAACTGGCGTTGTAAAAAAGCCCGCCTTTGCAACAAAAGAAGTTGTAGGCGAGTTGCCCTTTTGTCTACCGCTTACGAGCATTAATTTACTACATTGGTTGTTTAGTTTTTACCCAGATGATTATGGCGCCCTAACACAGCTATTGCTACCTGCGAGCTTTACCGTCAAGCCAAGCAAAAAGCCTTTAATTGCACCTATTGGCGAGCAGCAAAAACTTCCTACCGCTTCTGCTGAGCAGGCTCAAGCACTCGAAATTATTGCAAAGTCCGAAAGAATTTTATTACATGGCGATACGGGTACCGGAAAAACTCGAGTCTTTTTGGAGTCAGCCAATTACAGCCTTGCTCAAGGGAAATCGGTGGTAATTGTGACTCCTGAAATTGGCCTGACACCACAGCTTGTCGCTGATATTACGCGACACATGCATGCACCCATTGTCCTTACCCATAGTGGCATGACCGATGCAGAACGCCGCAAGGCGTGGGAATATGCAGCGACAAACACCACACCAACAATTTATGTTGGACCGCGCTCGGTGCTCTTTTTACCTATGCAAAATATCGGGCTCATTGTGCTCGACGAGGCACACGACGCAGCCTATAAACAAGGTCAGGCTCCGCGCTATCAAGCGCAACATATTGCTGCTACGCTTGCAGGTTTGCATAAAGCAAAGCTCGTGCTCAGTACTGCGACACCGAATATTGCCGACTATCAACAAGCCCAAGAGCGGGGCTACGCAATTGCAAGGTTAGTGCACCTTGCAGCTGGCGAGCACCGAAGCGAAGTAAGTATTGTCGATATCACTGATCGGTCTCAATTTACTAAAAGCCAGTACTTATCAAACGACCTTGTTGCCAAGCTTGAACAAACACTCCAAAAAGGTGAACAAAGCATTGTCTTTTTAAACCGTCGTGGCAGCGCACGACTCGTGCAGTGTGCTTCTTGCGGTTGGCAAGCACTCTGCCCTCATTGTGGTATCCCCCTAACCTACCATCACGACCTCCACACTATTCGATGCCACACCTGTAACTATAAAACACCCGCGCCATCTAGTTGCCCTACATGCGGTTCGGTCGATCTTGAATTTAAGTCAATTGGCACCAAAACACTTGTCGACCATATTCAAAAATTGTTACCGCAAGCTCGAATAATGCGTTTTGATACCGATAACAGCACAAGCGAGCAGCTACATAACCACGTACAGCATATTAAAGATGGCGAGGTAGACATACTTGTTGGTACGCAACTTATTACAAAAGGTATTGATTTGCCTAATTTGGGGTTAGTGGGCATCGTAAACGCCGACACGGGGCTCAACTTACCCGACTTTCGAGCCGAAGAACAAACGTTTCAACAGCTCTATCAGGTTGTTGGTCGCGTTGACCGCGGGCACCGTAGTGGTTTTGCCATTATCCAAACACGCGTACCCGAACACCCCATTATGCAGGCGGTACTACATCGTAGTTGGGATGATTTTGCGCAGTACGAACTACACAAACGAAAAATGTACACTTACCCACCCTTCAGCTATATTGCTCAGTTCGAAATTACCAAAAGAACATCCGCCTTAGCCGAAAAAGAAGCCGAAAAAGCTGTGGCGCTTTTACAAAATGCCAAACTTGGCATTCAACTCCTTGGCCCAAGCCCAAGTTTTTACGAACAATCTGCCAACGGCATGACGTGGCATATTATCGCCAAAGGGCCAAAACGCTCACAACTTGTAGCTGCCGCTCGCTTGTTGCCTGGTGATTGGCGCTGCGATATCGACCCACTCAATCTGCTTTAAGGGTTCTCAGTTTACAGGCTCCTAGCTTAGCGCTACTTCTCACGCTCCACTCTGTACTCTCCACTCTGTACTCTGTATACTATTTTTCAATGGCCAAGACAGCAACACTAAACGATATCATTACCCTACCCAACGCTCACCTGCGCGAGCACTCTCGCAAAGTTGGTATTATCAGCTCAGAAATACTTGATCTTATAAGCCGCATGGAATCTGCAACGCTTGACTGGGAAGCCAGTCGTGAGCATGAAGTAGGCGTGGCACTTGCAGCGGTACAAATTAATGAACTATATCGAGCTGTGGTAATTCGCAATGACTTTGATAATAAAGAAGACTTGAGCTTTACGGCCTACATTAACCCTGTTATTACCAAATACGAAGGTAAGATTTTAGAAGATTATGAAGGCTGCCTGAGCATTAAAGACATCTATGGCCGAGTCCCCCGCTACGAAAAAATCAAAGTTAAGGCGCTTGGTCTTGATGGAAACGAGTTCCGTGTCAATGCTACCGGCTTTTTAGCCCGAGTATTTCAACATGAGATTGATCATATCAATGGCATTGTTTTTATTGACCATATCAAAGAAGTACCTGACGCATTTTTTACACTCGACACAGATGGCCACCTAACACCTAAGGATTACGAAAAAGATGTCCTTGGGGACAAGTCACTTTTCGAATGAAAGACTTAGAAGCCACGGTAGTTTTTTTTGGTAATGGGCCTGTTGCGGCTGCAAGTTTGCAGGGCTTTATCGATAGTTTTGGCGTTCAATCTATTGAAGCCGTTATAACAAAGGCCCGACCAATCCATCATAAAGACGTAGCTCCCGTTGAACAGCTTGCAGGCCAGCTCGGCCTTACGGTATGGTTCGCCAGTGCAAAAAACGAGCTCGATACGTGTATCAGCGAAAAAAAACCTCAGAGTCCACTCGGCATCGTTATTGATTATGGCGTTATTATAAGCCCCGAAACTATCAAGTACTTTGCAAAAGGCATTGTTAATAGCCACTTTAGCTTGTTGCCCGAATGGCGCGGTGCTGACCCCATTACTTATAGCTTGTTGTCGGGACAATCAACAACAGGGGTGAGTTTAATGCTCATCGATGAGGGCTTAGATACGGGCCCGCTAATCGCTGACGCAACTTACGATTTAGATGGTACTGAAACTTCTGAAGAACTGACGGCTGGCCTTGTTGAGCTAAGCAACCAAGCCCTTGCGCACGTACTACCACTTTATATAAATGGTAGCGCTCTACCCAAAGAACAGGATGCAGTACCTGTAACGCATTCACGCAAACTTACAAAGCAAGACGGAATCCTTATATTTACTAAAACGGCTACTGAACTTGAGCGAGAAGTACGGGCTTTTAGTGGTTGGCCAAAAAGCCGTTCGACTATTGCTGGTATTGACTGTGCCATCACGAAAGCCGCAGTAAACAAAAAAGAACTTGAACCCGGCGCAATACAAGTAACAGCGGATAAAACCATTCTTATAGGCTGTAGACAAGGTTCGCTTGAAATTTATGAGCTGCAACCTGCCGGTAAAAATAAGATGCCCGCGAGCGCGTTCTTGAACGGCTACGGACATTTACTGTAGTTCCATGTAAGTTATTGTTCGGTAGCAGCCAAAATACCAGGAGCTTGTTGACTAATTTCGGCTTTAAGTGCCGTAAGCTCTGCTGCAACAACTTCTTTGTAGTTTGGTACATTAGTTTCGAGCCACTTTAAGGCGCCTGCCTCATTATTAGCGTCCATAAGTTGTTCGAATTCATTAAGCTGTGCATCTGTCATGTTTTGCGCTAATTTCATACCCACTCGCAGTTCGAGTGTCTCATAAATGTGCGCAAGCATTTTGCGCTTTTCTTCTGCCGGTAATGCTGCCAGGCCTACGTCTGCTAAAAATGTATCGTCTAGTTTAAACATGATTTGTATTATACAACATCAGCTTGCTGGTGTGGAGTAACCGTTTAAAGTGTACGCTCTCTAATTTCGCTCGTATAGAACTCAATACGATCGCCTTCTTGTAGGTCAACACGACTAGAAGTGCTCAAGCTAACACCACACATCTCACCCTCTAATACTTCTTTGGTATCTGTCGGGCCATGCTTAAGATTGGTAACAGGCAAAGCGCTCGCGAGCTGGGTATCACCCCTAAAGACATTGGCGAATGCCGGTATAACGAGCTTGCCCTTAGTGACCTCACCGCCACATATGGCGTCCGTTTTCGTTGTTTTAAATACACCCCGTACAATGAGGCGTCCTACTTCTGTTATAACCTCTTCTGGTGCAAGTAAATCACTCATTGAGTTACGGGCGTCATCGATTAATTCATAGATAATCTTATATAAGCGTACTGTTACCTTATCGCGAGAGGCAAGCTGTTTGATGTTCTGCGGCATAGCGACATGGAACCCGTAAATAACAGCATCACTCGTAGCAGCCATACGAATATCATTTTCAGTGATATTGCCGACACCAGCGCCAACAATACGAATGGCCACTTCAGCTGTATCAAGTGTTTTAACGCTATCGATTACTGATGTAAGTGAGCCTTGCACGTCCGCTTTTACGATGATGTTGAATTCTTGCTGACTCGTTTTTTGGTTGATGAGTCGAATAAGCTCACCGCCTGTCATATCGAGGCTATTATGGCCCTCGCCTTTGAGATGCGCCGTTTCAGCGGCCATATGCCGAGCTTCTTTTTCATTTTTAACAACATTAAAACTATGGCCAAATTCTGGTAAAGCTTTGAAGCCAACAATAATCACCGGTGTTGATGGGCCGGCAGACTTAACTTGCTTGCCGTTTGTTGTTTCTAATACTTTCACTTTGGCGTACGTACCGCCGGCAACCACAAAGTCGCCCTGCTTAAGTGTGCCTTGTTCTATAAGCGCCACCGCGATCGGGCCACGGCCGACTTCCATGTGCGATTCAATGACCAGGCCTTCGCCAGGTACGGCGACGTCGGCTTTGAGTTCTTCGACATCGGCTACAAGTAAAATCATATCGAGAAGTTTATCGACGCCCTCTTTGGTCTTAGAAGAAACAGGTACAACAACTGTTTCACCGCCCCATTCTTCGGGAATCATGTCTTGATCGGCAAGTTGCTGACGGACTCTATCGAGGTTAGCACCTTCTTTATCAATCTTGGTAATTGCTACAACAATCTTGACACCTGCCTTGCGTGCAAAGCGAATAGCTTCGAGGGTTTGTGGCTTAATGCCATCATCTGCCGCGACAACAATCACGGCAACATCAGTTAGATGTGCACCGTGCTCGCGGAGTGCTGCAAATGCCTCGTGCCCTGGAGTATCGAGGAACGTAACAATACGATCGGCATGTGTTACCTGATAAGCGCTAATGTGCTGTGTGATACCACCGGCCTCACCGGCAGCAACGTGTTCGTGTCTAATTACATCTAAAAGTGAAGTCTTACCGTGGTCTACGTGGCCCATAACGGCAACTACTGGCGGACGAGGCTCTGCTTTATCACTGAGTTCTCTTGTTCGCTTTGTAATAACTTCTGCATCATCTGCCTTTTGCTCGGCAACGAGTTCAACTTCAATACCCAACTCACCTACTAAGATTTGCGCGGTATCAAAGTCGATTTTTTCGTTAATGGTGGCCATTACCCCATTTTTAAACAGCTCTCCAATAAGGGATGTGGCCGGCAAAGAAAGTTTCTCTGCGAGAGCGCCTACTGTAATCATGTCGCCGATTTCGATTGTTCGTATCATATTCTCTCGCCCTTTCTTTGAACGCGAGAGCGCCCTCACCCTTTTAGGCTCAGGCGCTCACTACGGTTTTAGGCCTCTTTTAGGCTTAGCGCGATTTTACGTGCTTCTTTGTTAACTTCTAGAACTTTAAACTGCTTCTTTTCGTCGAGTTTAAAGATTTTCTCTGGATCAACGGCATCATCACCACTGGTGGCGATTTCTGATACGTGCACGAGTGCTTCGACTGCTGGAGTCAACTGCACAAAAGCACCAAATGGAGTGATACGAGTAATCGTACCCTCGATAGTTGCACCTTTTTTGATTGACTCAACGTCTTTCATCCAAGGATCATCGCTCATTTGCTTGAGGCTCAGGCTGAGGCGTTCTTTATCGATAGCGATAATTTTTGCGTTTACCTTATCACCGTTCTTAACGTACTTGCGTGGATCTTCGACGCGTTCCCAGCTGATTTCACTGATGTGAATCAAACCTTCGATACCGTCAACGTTTACAAAGGCGCCAAAGTCAATGACTCCAGTTATTGTGCCTTCTACAACGTCACCAACCTTAAGTTCACTGAAACGAGCGGCCATATCATCTTTGATGGCTTCTTTTTCACTGAAGATAAGCTTGTTGTCTTTTCGACTTACGTCGAGTAAGCGCACACGGATTGGCTTGCCAATAAGTGCATTAAGCTTTTGTAAAATTTCATCTTTATCAGCACCAGACACACGTGGATAGTGGTCAGCGCTCAGCTGGCTTACTGGCAAGAAGCCACGAATGCCTTCGAGCTCCATAAGCAAACCACCACGGTTTGCATCGTATGCTGCAACGTCGATAATCTCGTTTGCATCTGCAACACGCTGTAGTTCGTCCCAACCACGATCTTTTGCAGCCTTACGAAGGCTCAAAAGTGCATGACCGTCCTCAATTTCAGGATCTACAACACTTGCACTGATTACTTGACCTACTTCTAGGTTTTGGCCATAGCCAATTTCGCGTCGCATAACGACACCGATGCCCTGGGCACCTAAATCAAGCCATACTTCGTTCTTACGGATGTTGAGAACGGTGGCTTCTACTACATCACCGCTTTTTAGCGCTTTTATATCGCTAGTTGCAAGCAGCTCGTCCATTGTTACTTTAGTCATTGTTATTACTCACTCCTTATTGTGATATTTCTGTGTGTAAGTTGTTTAGGCCGCATGAGCACCCCTGGACATTAAGAGTGTCTGTAGCAGCTTTATGAACCTACACGTTCAGATTACCCCTATTGTAACAGATATGGGGGTAAAGAGTAAAGATACCCTTGCTATGCACGTATAGGCACATCTCTACTGCCTTCTTGGTGCAAGTAGTGATACACTGGGTTCATGATTATTGCAGTAGACATTGGCGGCACCAAAACTTTGGTTGCAGCCGCAAACTTAGATGGCACAATACTAAACGAACTTCGCTTTGAAACCCCACAGGACTATCCGGAGTTTTTAAACGCTTTGGCAGATAACATTGCTAAAGTTACAACGGATGAATTCGAGATAATAACAGTGGCCGTTCCGGGATTATTGGACCGTACAGCAGGTACAGTTAAGCGCCTTGGTAACCTGCCTTGGTTGGATAAGCCTATTGCCAGTGACATATCTGAGCGCTTTGAGCACGCAGATGTGCTGATAGAAAACGATGCTAACCTGGCTGGCCTATCGGAGGCGTACGAGCTGGGCGACCTTAACCAGAAGGTACTGTACTTTACCTTTAGTACCGGCATTGGCACTGGATTTATAGAAAACGGTGTACTAGACCCTAACCTTTTAGACGCTGAAGGCGGACAAATTTTTGTGAACGGCAAAGTCTGGGAAAGTGTGGTTTCAGGCAAAGCAATCGTTGCTAAATATGGCAAGCGAGCATCAGATATCGAAGACCCTGCTATTTGGGACGAGATAGCACAAGACATGGCAATAGGAATAATTGACAACGTTGCAATTTTTCAACCAAAGACCGTAGTTATTGGTGGTGGTGTGGGGTCCCATTTTGCCAAATTTGGCAAAATGCTACAACAGTATGTTTCACAACAAGTACCTAAAACAGTTGAAGTTCCTACAATAGTTGGGGCAAAACGAGCCGAAGAAGCGGTAATTTATGGCTGCATCATCCTTGCAAAACAAGAGCTTGCCCACACAAACTAAGCTGCTCAAAAAGTTTAGTACCGACTACCCCACTTTGCATTTTAAGCCGGGCACCTATTTTGCATGGTCGCCAAAACTGCATACTATTACGTATATTGCCGATACAGCGCGCGATCCAACCAATACATATGCGCTTATACATGAAGTAGCTCATGCCGACCTTGCGCATAGTACCTTTAGCGACGACTTTAACTTATTACAGCTTGAAGTAGCTGCGTGGGAGCGCGCTAAACAGATTGGCCAATCTGTTAGTGTTGAAATTGACGAAGAACATATTCAAGATTGCCTTGATACCTATAGAGATTGGCTCCATGCTCGTGCACAGTGCCCTACTTGTGGTGTGGTCAGCTTGCAAGCGAAAGATGGCTCATATACCTGCTTTAACTGTAAAACAGGCTGGAAGGTCCCCAAATCGCAATTGTGCCGTGTTCGCAGGACCCGAATTTAACAAATAATAGGTACGGCATCCACTTTGCTGCCAAAGTGGCCAAACCACTGGCGGCGCATCTGAACCTTGGTATAAACTCTGGTCAAAGCCTACAGCTGCAAAAAGAACTCACCCTTGCTTAATTGCTTGGGATGCAAGGGCTTAACAACTTTCTGCTTTAAAGTTCTAGCTTTCACCGATCTTATCTAGGTTTCAGCTGATGCCCCAGACCCAGAACATACCAATAGAAGGATTACTAATTTCATAATCCCTTTGTTAACTTGTAGCTCACATAGCCACAAACCTCTGATTGAATGATTCATAAGTTATATAGCACAAGCTTATTGACATATTAGCTAAAGCATGTTAAATTGTAAGCACTAGAGGGTCGCGCACAGCTGCAGCAATGTAATTGTGGGCGGCTCTTTTTTGTAGAAAATAATGTGAATAATTAAGGGAGGCTACAAAATGGCTGGAACTAAGACTGGTGGCGTTGCTGCTGCTTCAACAAACAAGACACGCTATGGCAAAGATTTTTACGCAAAGATCGGCGCAATGGGTGGCAAAAAAGGTAAAACTGGTGGGTTTTACGCAAACCGTGACCTAGCACGTGCTGCTGGCGCAAAAGGTGGCCGTATTAGCCGCCGAACAAAAAAAGAAGTATAAGTAATACTTTTTACCAATCAAAAAAGCACCCGCTTATGGGTGCTTTTTTGTTAGGTATACTATGGATGTTTTAGGATGTTTCTGCCGAACTGCGAGACACGGCACAAACAAAGTTTTTAACGACTTTTCCCTCCCAAACATAGCGTTCCAATTTGTAAATGTTTTGGTTTTTGTACTTATTAGTTTGAACCAAACGTAACCGCTTTGCAAGTACTTTGTGCACATTTTTTACTCATTATTTTGATACACAAAAATAGGTGTGTTTGACACTATTATTACACAATTAACACCTTAAAATACTTATTGGTAACCATAATTTTGCAAAGCCCATAGACGCATACTGTATTTACGTCTATGTTAGTTATCCACAGAATTACTGAATAATAAGGTAGTTAAACTTATAGGTTGTCGAGTTTGCTGCAGTTGTATTGGTGCCCAAAACGAAGGTTCCTGTTCCCTGCGTGGCATAGGTTTGGAGAGCTGCGCTTGCAGCATCTTGTGGCGTTGCAACTACGACTGGAGCTGACGCATAGGCACTACTAAACGTTACCGTCGCTAATGTTCCACCAGTAGCACAACCTGTACCTGTCGTGACTGTTATAACACCAGCTGTGTCATTGCCAGCGACTGTTACAGTTGGCGCAGTACAGGCAGCTGCACCGGCTGCGACAGTTGTTGCGCCACTGGCATTGCCACTAATAATCTTGCCATTTACAGTGATGTTTCGGACGCTGATGTTCTGAACGGTAAGGTTACCTGTAAATGTAGCATCACCACTTACACTAAGTGTGGTAAGCGTTGTTGGACCAGTAACGTTAAGACTTCCCAGTGAGGCGCTCGAGCCATTCTGGACTACCGATGTAGCCGTTGGGCCGTTATAGTAACCAACTGCACTAAATACTTCGATGCTACCTGTACCAGTGCCACTAAAGTTTTCTAGCGCGCGTCCAACCACCATACCTGGGCCAGTCGCTCTTTGAGCGACACCTGGTATTGATGAGATGGTTAGATAGTCGCCAATAGCGATTGGCCCATTTATTGCACTGACCTTAGTTGGGATACGACCACTAAGCGCAACAGGCTTAGGATTAACTAGGTCAGTGGTGCCATCTTCGCTGATACCACTTAATGCGATACCAGGTGCCGTAGATACAATTCCGATGATGTTGTCAGCGTTTGCAGCAGTTGCACGAACGATGGACTTAGATGGGCCGGTGGTGTCGAGGGCAACTAAATCGCCAGGCAAAAGACTATTTGAGATATCCGAATAGTTTTCAGCAAGGTCAGTAGCAGTAGCGTTAAATTGTTCAGCATAGTAGCGCAGCTTATTAGGAGTTGCTGATGTTGGACCATCGATACATATGTGACCAACTTGAGTACCGCCAGTATTCTGGATGCGTAGTCCTTCAGCGGCAGCACTCGCACACGCAGTTGTAGTAGCATCCTGGGCAATCTTTAATATTGCAGTATTGCCGTTCGTACCGCTTGCCAAATCAAGAACAGCGTTATTTGTAACTAGTTTCGTGTTCAGGCTATTGATCGTGAATGTGCTTGTGCTCGTGCCAATTACCACAGCCCCGTTTGTAGTTCCGATATTAATACCGACAACTGAGTTACTCGTATTAATTGATACTGCTCCGCCATTTGTCCCACCGTTACCTCCAAGGATAGTAATGCCACCTCCTGTACCACCCGACCCTGTACCACCCTGAATCGTGATGTTTCCTGAGCTTTGAGAACCAGCAGCGTTACCTGACGTAATTGTTACATCTCCACCGTGGCCCGAACCGCCACTGCTTGCCGCTGTATTACCGGCAGCAATGGTTACACTGCCACCGGTTGCCGAAGTTCCGGTTACGGTTGCAGATCCCGCCTGTAAGAATATGGATCCATGGGTAAAGTTGGCTCCGGAGCTAGCAGTACTCAAGAATAATGAGCCTCCTGATGTCACACCATCACTTGAAGTGATTGTGAGTGATTGCCCTAATCCTACACCAGCTACAGGGCCCGTGATTGTGCTATTTGTGCCAGAGCCAAACGCAAATGACGTTGTGGTTACAGAGTTGCCCATAATTACCACTTTGGGGGTCGTCGTATCTACGGTTAGCAAGCTCACATTGGTCGAACTCTTAACATCAAACGCTGCGGCACTATTCGTTTGATTCTTTAAAGTAACTGCACCGCCGTTCGCCACAACAAGAACATCTTGAGCGGTTGCAGTTGTATCCCTAATTCGAAGTAGGTTACCCGTCCCTGCGCTTTGGATATCAAGTCCACCCGTAGCACCAGTGCTTAGTTCATCTAGTGTCAAGATGTAGGTGCTACCTGTTCCACTGGAGGCTGGGTTACGGAATATTAATGAATTATTAGTAGAGCTAAGTGCAATAACTTGGTCACCAGCGGTACCAGTATTGTAAGCACCTTGGAGGTCAGATCCACCACCGCCTGCACATGAAGCGAAGGTTAGGATACCAGCCGTACCGCTGTTTTGTAGACACTGGTTAGCGGAGCCAACACTTGTTGGTAATGTGAGTGTGTAGCTTGATGACGTAGCACCGGCAACAATACCAACAGTGTTTGCGTTAGTAGCATTATTGAACACAATTATTCCATCTATAGTTGAGGCTTTACCTACAATAAGTGTTTTGTTAGTACTATCTGCAGTAATAAAGGCGTTGCCTGCTGCATTTTGAACTTGGAACGCGTTCGTTGAGTCTGATGAGCTTTGGAAAACATTATTAACACCGTTCAATCGTATGAACGAAGCGGAACTATTGTTTTGTGGGCTACCGCCCGTGTTACCTGTAGTCGTAGCAAGGTCGTAGCTGTTTGTAGCGCTTGTAAAGTAGTT
>JBBRSL010000008.1:0-30682 GCA_038245435.1 Saccharimonadales bacterium (SeqCode) | reverse complement strand
CCATCAGGGTTAATATCACATGTTGAGGCATTCGACACAGTCCAACTAAGTTCAGTGGCGTTACCGGCAATGATACTTGAGGATGCTGCGGTAAAGCTCGTGATTACTGGTAATGGTGGTGGTATGGTGTTTGTAACCGTTACTGCTACAGAAGCAGACGTAGCAGTATTGCCGGCAGCGTCATAGGCCTTAATTGTAAGGCTCCGGGCACCGTCACCTACCGTTTTTGTGTCCCAACTAAAAGATGCAAACGGCGCAACAGAATCGGTTGCTTTAACGACGCCATCGACAATTAGCTCGACTTTAGTAACCGCAATGTTATCTGTAGCTGAGCCCGTAACGGTAATTGTATCTTTAGCCGCCGAATTATTTGCAGGAGAACTAATAGCAGTTACCGGTTTGGTCGTATCAGTTGCCGGTGGTGTTACAGGTGGAGTTACAGTGCCCCCAGGCATGCCAGCCCATTTTAATGCGCCCCTATCGACCGTCTGGCCGGCGGCAACACCAATAGCTGCTGCAACATCTGCAGGCAATGGTGCTCCGGATCGGTATGCGACGCTATCTGAACGTATACGGTAATCACCGGTACTTGCATTAGTAAAATATGGGTTAGATTGATTCATAATATCTTGGCTATGCGAATCTTTACCCGTCGCGGCTGTAAACTTTGCCACACTACTGTAGTACGCATAGCCAGCTGCCGTTGTACCAAATTTAAACCCTATTGCCGGTAAGCCCGTTGGCCTAAAGTAAGAGTTATAGTCTACTGTAGAAATTAGCTGAGCTGCAGTGGTTTGATTGCCTTGAAAGTTTACTAAGAAATCTGTGCCAGATTGAACAATATTGTTTACTACCTGTACGTTAGCCGTGTCGCCCGCTACTTCACTTCCACTCGGCACACGCGGATCATCATAAACCCATATCGGCATTCGCCCCGGACTTAAAACTGTGTTGTTATAAAACTTAATGTTCGGGCCAGCCAGTCTTACGCCAAACTCACTACCGATAACAAGGTTTGATGCAATTATTGCGTTATCGGATACCTCGTACATAATGCCAGAACGAGCGTTATTTTTGGCGACATTACCAGTAATTATAAAATTGGTGCAGTATAAGTCACACCAAAAACCATGGCCTAAATTATTCGAAAATACATTGTTTTTTATAGTGCCACCGTTCATATGGCCAAGCTTAACGCCTGCTTGTGCGCAAGATAGCGAGCAATTAGTGCCAAACTTTTCGGTGTTATTGTTATCGAACACATTATTCTCTATTAATATATTGTCTACTGCCCCATCAGCATGGTGCCCGTTGGCAGTCATACCATCAAAACCATTGGCTAAAAATTGAGATGAACGAATTACGCTGCCCTGGCCAAGACCATAGCCTGCATTCGCCCAAAACACACTGTTTTCGACAAGCGAGCCTGCTCCTCTAGCTATAAGTGGTGCTTCGGTGGTATTGTTGTATTCGTTTGAAGCATATTTACGAAAGCCAAGCCCCTTTACTGCCGATGAAGCCCCCGTCAAATTAAGTGCCGTCGGACGGCGAGCAAGCTCTACTGTTGAGCCATTTGGGTTAGTGCCAATACTATAGCGCCTTGATGCTTTATCGTAATAAAAAGTACCGTTGGTTACTTCGGCCAGACTTGCAACCTCCTTAAGCGCATCTCCGTTCACAAAGGCCATCTGCGGGCTACCTGCCATTGGGTTACTCGGGTCGCCTGTCATATCTTTATGATTGCACGGGCCTAAATTATCGTCACGCTGCGCATTATAAGCGTAACTATAGTACTGGCCATTACAAAATTCTGGCGTGTACCAACCATCGATATACCATGTATTCCCACTTGCCTGCCAGCCTCCTACAACATCTGTACCGTCAAGCCACGCTTGCTCGTTTGGATACGCTTGCCATGTAAGTGGCTTAGACGTGTTTATCATGCCATCACGGTATGTGCCGCCACGCAACACGATAGTGCCACCACTCGGAGCAAGTGCTATAGCACGCGCCATTGTTTTCACAGGGGAACCACTGCTGCCGCCATTTGCATCATTTCCGCTTGGTGACATATAAACTGAGCCCCCAGGTATTGCATAATTAGTAACCGGTATTGTTGGGACAACAGCAGACGCACCAGAAGTATTTGCTGTTTTTTGAATATTTTTATTTACAATTGCTGCGTAGCCAAAAGTAGCGCAAGCTGCAAAAAAAATTACCCCTAGGCTACCAGTTATAAGTAATTTTCGTTTTTTTGGCAAAGCACTACCCTTTTACTTGGTATAAGTATAGCAATTAAAATAAAAAACGGGCATAACTGCCCGTTTTTTTATCACTTATAAATCTTCTTAGTTAACTTCGCCAAGCGCCAAACGGCTAAAACGTCGGACAAGGATGTTTTCGCCTAGTTTTGCGATACCTTCTTCTTTTATATACTGACCAACAGTGATGTCAGGGTTCTTAATAAAAGGTTGGTCAAGCAAACACTTTTCGGCAAAGTGCTTTTTAAGCATACCTTCAACGATTTGCGGCACCATGTTATCTGGTTTGCCTTCGGCTTTTACCTTGTCGGTAAATTCAGCCGTAGCCGCTGCCTTAACAGCTTCATCGATGTCGTCGGTGCTGACAAATTCTGGGTTACTGGCGGCAACGTGCATAGCGATGTCTTTTACGAGTGCAGTGAACTTTTCGTTGCGCGCAACAAAATCAGTTTCACAGTTTACTTCTACCAAAACGCCAATGCGGTCGTCGTGCAAATAGCTACCAATAACGCCAGAACGAGCTTCGCGTTCGCCGCGCTTTTCGGCTTTGGTCATGCCCTTTTTACGCATAGCTGCAAGCGCTTTATCAAAATCGCCGTCTGATTCTACGAGTGCTACCTTAGCATCGGTAATACCAACACCAGTTAGTTCGCGGAGTCGCTTAATGTTATCAAGAGTAATTTCTGCCATGTTTTTAGTCCTTTCGTAAGGTTTAGTTCAAAAATTTGTGGTCGAAAATTATTTTTCGTCTGCAGTGGTAGCTGGTTTAACTGCTTTTTTTGCGTGCGCAGCCTTACCCGCTTCGACAGCTTCTTGGATGTAGCTGGTAATAAGTGCTACGGCCTTAATTGCGTCGTCGTTTGATGCAATTGGGAACTGTACTTTACTTGGGTCTGCATTGGTGTCGACAATTGCGACAACCGGAATACCAAGCTTTGTAGCTTCACGTACAGCGTTATCTTCTTCGACGATATCAACAACAAATAGTACACCTGGGCGACCATTCATTTCTTTGATACCACCAAAGTTGTGGTTCATAAGATCGATTTCTTCTTGGTAGCGCTGAACTTCGAGCTTATTGTACTTTGCGTTCAATTCGCCACTTGCCATTTTAGCTTCGAGATCTTTAAGGTGCTTTACGCGACCGTTGACCGTGTTGCTGTTAGTTAGCATGCCACCAAGCCAACGCTCGGTTACATATGGCATACCAGTTGCATCAGCTGCAGCCTTAAGCACATCTTTTGCCTGGCGTTTGGTGCCCACAAAAAGAATCTGCTTGCCTTCGCCGACCGTTCGTTCGACAAACTTAATAGCATCTTCGAGTTGATCGACGGTGCGTTCAAGGTTAATAATGTGTGTTTCACCGCGTTTGCTGTGAATGTTGACGGCCATTTTTGGGTGCCAGCGGCTGGTCTTGTGACCAAAGTGTGCGCCCGCTTCTAGCAAGGCCTTCATATCTACTTGGCTCATTTGGTATCCTTATCTCCCTTCACTTTTCGCTTGTTGCCCCGAGCGGGGAGGATATATGCGAAAAGTTGCTTCGTTAAAAATATTGCTTAAACAGCATACCATGTCTGTATCTGTTACACAAGTACCCTACCCTTGACGAAAATTAGTATTTTTTGTATACTCATTTAGTTAAAGAGCACTAACCGTCTGCAGTACTCGCTGCTAACCGGCGCTCAAGCACTAAATAATCGAGTTTTAGGATATAACTGTGAAAAAAGCTATTCACCCAACCGACTACCGTACTGTCGTGTTCGAAGACCTCAACAACGGGTTCAAATTTTTAAGTAAATCAACCGCCAAAACCAACGAAACCACTAAGTGGACCGATGGCAAAGAGTACCCTGTCATTAAAGTACACATCAGTAGCTCAACACACCCGTTTTATACCGGTGACGAAAAGTTGCTTGATATCGAAGGTCGCGTAGACAAGTTCGAAGCGCGCGCTAAAGCAGCAGCTAAGGCTAAAGAAGCAAAGCTCGCAGCAGGCACAAAAGCCGCTAAAGCTAAAAAAGAAGAGGCGAAAAAACTCGGCGAAGTTTAGCTATTGCTACTTAAAAACAGCGTGAGGTTATTTGCCCACGCTGTTTTTATTTGTAAAACTCTCGTACTATTAAGGTAATAACCATGCAACAAAAGATTCAAGCACTCCGAACCGAACTAGAAGGCCTGCAAACAAAACTGCAAGACCCGGCTATTTTTAGTGACCTCGAATACCCTAAGCTTGCCCGCCGCCAAAAGATGCTCGAAAGCACTATTGCCCTGTTTGATTTTCAGCAAATTCTTACTGATCAACTCGCGCAGGCGCGCGAAATGGCCAGTGGCACCGATGAACTTGCCGAGCTTGCGGCAATTGAGGTCGAAGAGCTCGAATCAAAGCTCGCCCAAACGAGCGAAGAACTAGATGAAGCCCTCACACCCAAAGACCCGAACGACGAGCGTGATTGTATTATCGAAATCCGCGCCGGCGCCGGTGGCGATGAAGCCAGCCTGTTTGCCGGTGAGCTGTACCGTGCCTACGTGCGTTATACCGAAACCCATGCATTCAAGGTAGAGTTGATTAGCGAAAGCCCAAGCGAAGTCGGTGGCTTTAAAGAAATTATATTTAGTATTCGTGGCGAAAATGCATTTAGAACTTTTAAGTTCGAAGCGGGCGTGCACCGCGTTCAACGCGTGCCATCTACTGAAAGCCAAGGCCGTATCCATACCAGTACTATTACCGTTGCCGTACTGCCGGAGGCCGAAGAAACCGATATCGAAATCAACCCAAGCGACCTACGCATAGATGTATATCGCAGTGGTGGCCACGGTGGCCAAAGTGTTAACACCACCGACAGCGCCGTACGTATTACGCACGTTCCGAGCGGCTTAGTCGTGACCTGCCAAGACGAAAAATCACAAATTAAGAACAAAGATAAAGCCATGAAAGTGCTGCGTGCTCGCCTGCTTTCGCACAAGCTCGAAACAGAGCAAAAAGAGCTGAGCGATGCCCGCAAAAAGCTTATTGGCAGTGGCGACCGAAGCGAAAAAATTCGTACCTACAACTACCCACAAGACCGCATAACCGACCACCGCATTGGCTACAGTCGTTCAAACATCCCCGCCTTTATGACTGGGGATGTTCAAGTTTTGGTTGACGAATTGTATGCCTACGAACGTAAGCTCATTAGCGACGAGAGCTGAGAATTGGACGTTGGACGATTGATGTTAGATGTTGGAAAAGCTGCAAAAAAACTTAAGCTAAGCCGCATATTTTAAGAATTTCATCTACAATTTCATCTGGCGTACGGTTACCAGATATTGCAGTAACTCCTTCAACGAGCATAGCTTTTTGTTTATCGTTGTGCCCCTTCACAATCCTATCAATTTCTCCCGGTAAATGGTGACTTGCGTGTTCATGCGATTCTAGCCTTCTTCGCAGTGTATCAGCATCTACTTCTATCAAAAATATATGGTCAAAAAGCGAATAATATTCCTCTTGGTTCGAGACGACCGCGCCCAAAAATACTTGGTCGTCAGACTCTAAAAGTATTTCTATAACCGGTTTTTGCCAGTTCCATGCATAACTTGACCAATCAACAGCACCGCTAGGCCACGCAATACCTTCATTTGTTTCTTTATTTTGCAGCTTGGTAGTTTCGGCAATATCATCGGTGTTATAGGCAGTAAATCTGCGAGCCTGTAAGGTTTTTATTACCGTAGTTTTTCCAGAGCCCTGCCTACCAGTTATTAAGTATTTTCCCATAAATACATCTTAGCAAAAAATAGAGGCTTCCTTTTAGGAAGCCTCTATTTAGACCTATTACAGTAACTTAACTTTCCGGGACAAAAACTTCCCATTCAGTTGTTCCGCCGACGTCAGTACTTGGGCCGTCCATGAAATTCGATATTTTTTCAATTGTTCCAGAAATATTGTTACCATCTTCAAATTGTAGCGTTGCAGAATGGCTATTTTCGTCAGTAATGGCAAGTTGAGCATTGGCTGGCTCACTTATAGGGACAGGCTTAACGCCATCAATAACACCGCTATACCACAATTCATTAACGTCGGTTCCTTCGTCGGCCCCTACAACACTAGATTCTCGAATAGCTACTAAGCCTTCATCAGACTGTTCTTTTCTTTCAATAACGTACACTGTTCGACCAATTAGA
This sequence comes from Saccharimonadales bacterium (SeqCode), assembly GCA_038245435.1. Classification (GTDB taxonomy): domain Bacteria; phylum Patescibacteriota; class Saccharimonadia; order Saccharimonadales; family CAIOMD01; genus JBBRSL01. Next base: position 24,263 of record JBBRSL010000008.1, on the reverse strand, counting down.
TACTCGCCGTGGTTTGTTGCTGGTGATGTTTCACTCATTTTTTGTTCCTTGTTTGTTTTTTTAAAGTGCGTTTTTGTTTTTGTAACTTTACATACACTATAGCAAAAAAGTGCGTTTTTGTCAATGTTTCGTTCTGGATTATGGGTATTATGTACTAAGTATTAGCGGCAATAATGTTGCGGTTTTTTGTGTTGCCCTTTACCCAGTACCCATTACCCATTACCCTAGTACAATGACTATCGATGGCTGGTTGCGCGAAACCACTGATAAATTTACTGCAAGTTCGATTGATTCGGCACGACTCGATGCACTTTTACTGCTTGAGCACGTGTTGCAAACAACTCGGGCTACCCTGCTTGCGCACCCAGAAATGGCTCTGCCCGCGACCACACTCGTTAAGCTCGACAGCACTCGTGAGCAGCGGCTAGGCGGCATACCAATCGCCTATATCGTAAATAAGAAAGAATTCTATGGTCGCGACTATTTAGTGAACGAACATGTGTTAATTCCGCGCCCAGAAACCGAAAATATGATAGACATGGTTAAAGCGCTCAACTACGAAGCCCCTCGCGTAGCTGATATTGGGACCGGTAGTGGTTGTATAGCCATAACGCTTGCGCTCGAAATACCACATAGCAAAGTTACAGCAACCGATGTATCGAAAGACGCCCTTAAAATTGCCGAACTTAATGCCAAAACACTCGGTGCCCGAGTTACGTTTACTATTTCTGATTTGTTTACCGGCTTTTCAGGCAAGAAATTCGACATTATCTGTGCCAACTTACCATATGTGCCTGACGGCATAATAACTTCGACAGAAATAACCAAGGAGCCCGCCACGGCGCTATTTTCTGGCAGTGATGGCCTAGACCACTACCGAGGATTATTTAGAGGGGTAAACGCCCTATTACATAAGCCCACATACGTATTGACCGAATCGCTTGAATCACAGCACGGAGAGATTGAAGTACTGGCCAATAATGCGGGCTATGGACTAACTAAGACAAGTATATTAGTACAGCTTTATACACTTAGCTAATTACTGATTTGTTGGGACCTACCTCCTTGCTCGATTTCTATTAGCTATGATTGATTTTGTACTTTGTGCCGACAAAGTACCAAAACGCTCGGGCGCAAAGCATGTCTTTGTATAACCACTGGTATAAATTACACTGCAAAAAGAACTCAACCTAGCTTGTTATTTTGGAGGCTAGGTCTTAACAGCTTTTTGCTTTCTCGTCGTAATTGATATCGTTCTTATCCAGGAATACTTTGCATGCCCAAACCCGTAGTTAACCAATAGAAGTTCGCCTAATTTCGGCGAACTTTTAATGAAAGGAATTACAAAATTAGTAATTCTTCTATGTGATTCTTGGGTCTGGGCATATTTTGTGCCCTGGATAGGACTGTCAAAACAACAACTTTAGAACAAAAAGTTGTTAAGCTGGCGATTCCCAAGTAATAAGAGCCAGTGAGTTCTTTTTGTAGTTGTTGGCTTTGACTAAGGCCTATGCCAAGGGCAAAAGCGCCCAGCAGTTTGCCCAACTTTACTGCCAAAGTTGGAAAATGTACTTAAAATTAGTTACTAGTTTGTTGGTGCTGTTTCGAGCGTAGCTTTGGTTTTTTGCTCTTTGCCGTCACGCAAATAGGTAACTTCAATCGTTTCGCCAACACCATACTTACTTAAGCGCGTGGCGAGCGGATTATCTTGGTTTACATCTTCACCATTTACTTTCGTGACAATATCGCCCTCTTTAAGGCCGGCTTTATCTGCGGGGCTGCCATTTACAACAGCAGGTGCTGCGTTGGTGCCTTTAAGCCAAGCGCCTTCGGCTGTTCCTAAGTTGTAACGCGCTTTAAGCGCTTCGTTAAGCACAATATAGCGCACGCCCATATACGGTATCTGCAATTTACCGTCTTTTAAGATACTGGCAATTTGCGTTTTAATGTCATTTGTTGGGATAGAAAAGCCAATATTTTGCGCACCATCACCAGCAACAGCTGTGTTGAGCCCTATAACTTCACCGTTCATGTTTACCAGTGGGCCACCGGAGTTACCAGGGTTAATAGCAGCATCTGTTTGGAACAAATTAGTCAGCGATTCGGCACTACTGGCGCTATCGCCAGCCGTAATTGGACGGCTCAAGCCCGATATTATGCCCGTTGTAACCGTATTTTGAAATTCGCCGAGCGCATTGCCAATAGCGATGACTGCGTCACCCACCTGCATTTTTGCACTATCGCCAATTTTGGCTGGCTTAAGATTATTAACACCTTTAATCTTTAGAAACGCGACATCAAAGTTTGTGCGTGGATCGCGCGCTAAAATTTCAACATTGTCGTACTGCTTGCCATCTGACGTTGTAATACTCACACTGGTAACGCCTTCTGCTACGACGTGACGATTGGTCATAATAACGCCATCACTCGACAAAATAATACCCGTACCGGCGCCTTCACTTACCTGCCCGCTTGCAGCACCGCCACCAAATAGTTGATCAAGAGCGGTTGGTTGCGCCTGTGTTTTAACCGTAATAGATACGACACTTGGGCCGACATCCTTAGCGATACTGGCAATAAGCTCGCTTTGGCTGGATACCACGCGCTGCCCATTACTTGCAGAGCTGAGTGATGTGATACGCTCCGGAAACAGCCGTGGCCCAACAATACTACCAAGCATGCCAGCAATAAATGCCACTGCCACCATTACGTACGGCAACGAATTTACTTGTTTTTTTGGGGTCTTAGCAATTTTTTCCATACTCTATCTCCCTTTTTTACTTATCCTATTGCTTTGTGCTGCCAGCCTGAAAAGACAACAATAACAAATAATAACAGAGCAATTATGACGATTAGCTGAATTTTTGTGCCAGATTTAAGTTTATCGTTCTTATCAAGATAATAAAGCGATGCAAGGCCATAACCAAGAACCGATAATATAAGTGCAATTTGAGGCAAGAATGGGTACTGAATAATCCAGTGTCCCAAGATCCAAGCCATGACCGCACCAAACCATGCCCAAATTTGAGTGAGGGAGCGAATCATTGGTTCTTCGAAAGCGTTAAAGAAATGTCGGGCGCTGGCATAACATATAAGCCAGGTCACAAGAATACCGGCAAGCAGCGTTTGATCAGGAAACACCCGGTAAAAAGCTACAAGTGCAAGGGCTTGAGCGATAAGCGCCTGGGACATCACTGATACCGAGTCTGAGCGCGGCTTAAGCCAAACGAGCCAACCTACATACAAAGCAGTCCAGATGACCTGCGTGACCCATAAATCCGTGCCTGCGATAAATACGACAACCGACAAGCCAATGAATATATCAACGAGGTTAGAACGTAAGTTTGGTAACCAGTACCGTGGTTTAACCGCAAACATGCGCCATTTAGAAAGCAGAATAAGTAAAGCAGCGATAATCGGCGGCAGACCAAGAACAATAATAAGTAAGACAAGAATCGGCAATAAGGCCCGTAGAAGAATATACAGAGCGCTCGAATAGCCCTCTGCCGGTTTTATTTTTTTGACGAGCTGCTTCATCTTATTCACCAATAACCACGATAAAATCGGCAGTATACGGCGTGAGGTCGAGCATCTTGAGGCTCGTCAGGCTGGTAACACCAAGACGCTGCTCAAGATATCGTTTCGTATACTTTTTGACGCCCTTAGTTTGATCGATAACTTGAACCCCAGTCACGCCCGGTTTGCCAGCATCGGCGACCTGGATAACGTTATAGCCATAGTTCTTTAGCTCAGTAGCTTTTGCCGAGGCTGCCCCAGCACGACCACTAGCATTCAAAATAATTATACTGGCGTTTTCGTTTTTGATGTAGCCGTCTTTAAGCTGTGTTCGTACGAACGTTCGAATATCATCATAATTATTCAAGCCTGCTAACGGTCGCACCACAGATTGCCCGCCAACGTTATCAGTCACAACGAGTGGCATATCAGGGTTCGCTAAACTGGTTGATGTAATCTTGGCAGAATCGATTTGCTTACCAATGTCATAAATACGCATCATTTCACCTATAGAAAGATTTGTGACGACGCGGCTGCCAAACGTGTCGAGGAGCTGCGTGACTTTTACAGGGTTCGCAAAAGTTCCAACTGATAAAGCCTTATCTTTAATTGCCACCATTACCTGTCGCTGCCTGTCCGCACGATCAAAATCACCCCGTGCACTACCGTAGCGTGAACGAGCGAACATCAAGGCTTTCGTACCGTTCATTTGTTGTACGCCGGCTTTTGCAAGCACTGGGTTGTTGTTGTTTTCCCATGACATATTGTAATCAACAAGGTCTTCTTTAACGTTTACCGTAATACCACCAACTGCGTCAACTGCTTGTTTAAAGGCCGTAAAATCAACCATCGCGTAGTAGTGAATCGGTACTCCCATATAGCTCTCAACCGTAGATTCAAGTTTCTCCTCACCGGCTTTTTTAGCAGCAACTAAGTCTTTAGGATTCTGAGAAAGTGCTTGCTGTTTTTGGCTGGCATACACGGCGTTAATCTTCATACCCCATAAACCATCCGGCTTAACCCAAAGGTCGCGCGGGATGCTCATAAGTGTTGTTTCTTTATTGATTGGGTCGATGCTAGCAATCATAATACTGTCAGTTAAATCAGCACCATCATGACCTTCTCCGCCAATACCGAGTAGCAATATGTTGACGCGGCCGTCTCCCTCACCCTTTAAAAGGCTTGGATCAATATTCTTTGTGAGCGCTAACGCTTCGTTAGCACCACCCTTAAATACTTTGTGCGTGTTCCACCAAGCTTTACCAAAAACAAAACCACTAATTAGTAACACAAGAACCACGACTACGAGGCTCGTACGTGCAAAAATCTTAAACATACTACGCTTCTTGCGTGATTTTGTATGGCTGCCCTTAAGAAGCGCCGGGTTACCGCGTTGATTGAGGTTTGCTTGTGGGCGTGGTTTATTAGTGCCTACGGGGCTTGAGTCTTTGAGCGCACCACTAGTGCTAAGACGCGCAGTTTGCTGTCCATGAAACCCATCGGAGCGACGAAAATTGTCAAGACGCTGCTGTGGCCGCGCGTTATCGTTTATAGCACTAGCTTTGCGAGGTTTTGACGACAGAACACCGTCCATGGTGCGCCGAGGCTGGTTTTTTTCTGGATTGAATTTATACATATATAAGTTTGTGTAGGGCGTTAGCAACGTAATGTAAATGTGATGTGCTAACAAGAAGTAGTCTGCAGCCTACACAATCAATTTCGCGCGAACGAACTCGTACTAGTATACCAAATTTTTGTGCTCAAAAAAACTAAACAAAGCATTTTAGCCATGTTTCCCGGTACCATAAAAGGTTATCCGAATAATGGTCATCCGTACTTATGCTTACTATTAGGTAAAAAAAGTGCTTTTGGTTTACAATCTATGCAATGCCTCCACAAAACCCTACTGAGCCACGCCCACAATTTACGCCACCCAAAGAAACCATTACCAGCCCCGAAAACAATAAGGGCGAGGGAGTTAAGAGTGTTATTTCGACGATTTTACTGTTTGTTCTCGCACCACTCTTCGCTTTATTTATGATTTTATTCGTGTTCCAGAGTTACGTCGTTGATGGTTCGAGCATGGAACCGACTTTGCAAAATGGAAATCGCGTATTTATCTTAAAGCTACCAAAAACAGTCTCTTCACTGCAGGGCAAAGTGTTTATTCCAACACGTCACGAAGTTATCGTTTTTAAAAAGCCGAGCGATCCAAGTACGCAGCTTATTAAGCGTGTTATTGGCCTACCAGGCGATCACGTTGTCGTTAAGGACAGCCAAATTACAATATTTAATAGTGAGCACCCCGAAGGCTTCAACCCTGATGCCGATACCGAGTATGGGGCAACGCTGGAACCTACGAGTGGCGAAGCTGATATAACCGTTGGGCCAAACGAACTGTTTGTCTGTGGCGATAACCGCGCACCTGGTGGTTCACTCGATTCGCGAACCGGTGTTGGGCTTGTACCAGTCGAAAATATCGTTGGCCGTTTATGGATTCGATACTTCCCTTTGAGCGAATTTAAAGTATTTGCTACTTTGAAATCTGGTCAACAATTCGTGCTAGATCTTCGTCATTCTTAAAGCTAATAACTAACTTGCCACCTTTAGCTGTATGTTGCACCTTAACGGGTGTATGAAGATATTCACCAACAGCTTTAACGCGCTTTTCGGTTGCTTTATGTACATTAATTTTCTTTATCGGCTGCTTAGTAGTATTTTCGATACCAGATTTTTTTGCAGCTGCCGCAAAGCTCTCGGCTTGACGAACGTTCCAACCGTGCAAGACTATTTGCTTAAATAGCACTTGTTGTTCATTCGGCAGTTTTACAAGTGATAAGAGCGCCCGTGCATGGCCTTCATTAATTTCGCCTTTAGCTAACGCCTGTTGCATCTGCTCAGGTAAACTTAGTAGTCGTACAATATTGGCAATTGTCGTTGGTGCTTTACCGAGTCGTTTCGCGATTTCGTCATAGCTTTGATTAAACTGCTGATGTAAGCGTACAACGGTATGGGCTGTTTCAAGTGGTGATAGGTCTTCGCGCTGGATATTTTCGAGCAGTGCTAGTTCTACCTGCTGAAGTTCGCTCGCGCTCCGTACCACAACGGGTACTTCTGTTAGACCAAGTTGCTTTGCGGCACGCCAGCGACGCTCGCCTGCAATAATTGCATACATATTTTGTTCAACCTCAACTACTACAAGCGGTTGGAGTATGCCGTGTTCACTTATACTGTTCGCGAGCTGGCTTAAAGCCTCCTCGTCAAAGTATTGTCGCGGTTGATCAGTCTTTGGTTTTACAATATCAATTGCAAGTTTATGGATACGTTCTTCAGGCGCAGCGCTAACCTGCAAGACATCGAGCCCCACCGGTACAAGCACATCAAACCCTTTACCTAACCCTTTTTTAGACAACACGGCTGAGCACCTCCTTTGTCAAAGCTTTATAAGCCCTTGAGCCCTTTGACCACTTATCATACTCCATCACTGGCAAGCCGTGACTCGGCGCCTCTGCAAGGCGAACGTTGCGTGGAATAACTGTTCTAAAGACTAAATCACCAAATACCCGAGTAATTTCTGTGCGCACTTGCTCGCTCAGACTCGTTCGGCTGTCATACATAGTCATAACTACCCCCAAAATACTTAAACTCTGATTAAGCCCCTGCTGAACACGCTGTATTGTTTGGATGAGCTGGCTTAGGCCTTCCATAGCGTAATACTCTGTTTGAACTGGTATCAGCACATCGGTTGCGGCCGCGAGTGCATTCACGGTTAATAGGCCAAGGCTTGGTGGACAATCAATTAGTACAATATCGTATTCAGTCGCAATATCATGAATAGCTGTCTTTAATTGAAGCTCCCGCTCAGGCATAGTAGCAAGTTGTACTTCAGCGCCAGAAAGGTCTGAATTAGTTGGTAGGATATCCAAGTTCTTAACGCTTGTGGCATGTCGTACATTATTAGCATGAGCACCTTCAAGTAAAAGAGAGTAGGTTGTACTATTGAGTTGTAATTTATCAAATCCAAGCCCGCTAGTGGCGTTACCTTGCGGGTCGAGGTCAATAAGAAGTACTTTTTTACCCTGCTTGGCCATAAAAGCGCCCACATTAACAGTAGTCGTAGTTTTGCCTACCCCACCCTTTTGATTTAACACCGCTATAATGCGTCCCATTTTTGTCTCGTTTACCTTTGCTTACAGGTTACCACTTATCATGCTAAAGGTAAACTTACTGGTCTGTTCGCGTTATTGAAAGCAGACTGCCCTTATAGACAGTAACGCTCTGCCCACCAGTAGCCGTATTCTGCGCAAATTGGAATTGTATATTGCCGGCTGTTGCCGCAGTGGTGACGATTCCTGTCACGTGAATGATTCCCCTAAAGTTCGCTGTATTAGCAAGTGTACATGTTTGACCGCTTGCAGTAATGTTACAGATTGTTCTTGTGGTAGCGGCTATGTCCGCGTCAGTTGCCAAGAAGACAGTCGCACCAGCTGGAATGGTGAAGGTATATTTGAAGTCAGCTGCAGCGCTAGTAGTCGAATAATTTATTGTTGCGTCTATCTTGTATGAAGCGTTGGCGGCCACTGCATATACGAGGTTACTATCGTTTGTGAATACTGCACTATTAGTTATTGTCTGGTCGGCAGTTTTATTTTCGTTAACTGCAGTCGTACAGTCATGCCAATTATTATTCTCGTAACAGCGATTCTTGCCACTTGCAGAGTTATAGTAGCTGCCCCCATTAACACCTGTTGGGTCACCAGCTGTGTTCTTGGTATCGAGCACAAGAAGCGTTGCGTTTGCATCGGCAGTTGCCGAACCAATCTGCACTAAGCCACCACTGGTATCGACATTAAAGAAGTCTGTGCCGCCCGCGTTCTTAACGTTGACTGCATTGGTTGCAGTGGTCTGCAGCGCAAGCGCACCTGTGTTGAGTACACTGAGCACAGTTGTACCGTTCTTTTGCAGGGTTAACAAGTTACCCGTCGCAGCAGCCCCCTTGTTAATAAACAAGCTTGGATTATTTGAATTGTCTGTTTGGGCCGTTGCCGAACCAATGAGCGCAAAGCCACAAGCTGTGCTGCCGCGGATACAAAGAATACCCGCTTCATCCGGTAGGCTAATTGACCGACTAGCCGTAAGCGCTGTTGTACCTAGAACGCTCGTAAAGCCATTACTAGCAGTCGTATCGTTAAGGGTTAGAAGCCCGGCTGTTGGCGATGCAGAATCTGTACCGAGTGTAATATTTGCTGCAAAAGTCTTTTGGGCCGTATATGTCTGAACACTACCAAGTAGCGATACGTTGCTACTGAGACGCACATCGGCTACAGTACCTGCCGATAACGCCGTACCGTTTAAGTTGGTTAGTGCACCACCATTGAGGGCTGGTAATGCGCCAGTGCCATCGAGCTTAACGAGCTGATTATTGCCGTTAAAGGTGTTTGTCATAAGGGTGACATTCGAGCTTAAGCGCAAATCATTAACTGTGCCGCTACTAATATTAGAAGCATTAAGCGTTGTTAGTGCTGAACCATTGAGTGCCGGTAGATTGCCCGAACCATCCAGCTGTACCAGACCACTCACCCCGTTAAAGGTGTTGCCGGCTTTGGTAATGTTAGCCGTTAATCGTGCATCTGCAACAGTGCCACTTGAAATATTGGTACCATTGAGTGATGTGAGTGCTGAGCCGTTCAAAGCAGGAAGCGAGCCGCCACCATCTAACAAGACGAGTTGGCTAATGCCGTTGAAGGTGTTACCTACTTTGGTGACGTTACTACTCAGACGGAGATCATTGAGCGTACCGCTGCTGACATTTGAGGCATTGATCGCTGTCAGTGCCGAACCATTGAGTGCCGGTAGGTTGCCCGAACCGTCGAGTTGCACGAGTTGGCTTATACCGTTGAATGCACTACCCATTAGGGTGACGTTACTACTAAGGCGTGCGTCGGCTACCGTGCCCGTAGCGATGTTTGAACCATTAAGGCTTGTAAGCGCTGCACCGTTGAGCGCTGGAAGTGCGCCAGTACCACCAAGTTTAACAAGCTGATTATTGCCGTTGAAGGTATTGCCGACGATTGTTACGTTTGTTGATAATAACGTGTCGTCAATCTTGCCACCTGCATCAAGTTGAAGCAGCTTATTTGCAGCATTAAAGGTATTACCCATGAGTGTGACGTTAGCACTTAAGCGCGCATCGGCTACCGTGCCAGAGGTTATATTGCTACCGTTGAGCGTTGTTAGTGCTGAACCATTGAGTGCCGGTAGATTGCCCGAACCATCCAGCTGTACCAGACCACTCACACCGTTAAAGGTGTTGCCGGCTTTGGTAATGTTACTACTGAGGCGTAGATCGTTGACAGTTCCACTGCTGAGGTTAGAAGCATTTAAGGAGGTAAGATTAACACCACTCAGGGCTGGCAGCTCACTGCTCGCGTTCAACTGGACCAATTGGCTCGCACCATTGAATACACTGCCCATGAGCGTGACGCTACTGCTAAGCCGCGCATCGGCGAGGGTACCCGAACTAATATTGGAGGCATTAAGCCCTGTTAAGCTACTGCCGGTGATATTGGTGAGGTTACTGCCATCGAGTACCGGCAACTTACCACTCCCGTCGAGCTGCACCAGACCATTAATGCCATTAAAGGTGTTACCTGCTTTAGTGACATTACCACTGAGCCGAGTATCAGCAACGGTGCCGCTGTTAATATTTGAACCGTTAAGAGAAGTGAGCGCTGCGCCACTAAGCGATGGCAATGCACCACTACCATCGAGTTTTACCAGCTGATTAAGCCCGTTAAAGGTGTTACCGAGGAGTGTAACGTTACCGCTAAGACTACCGTCGGCGATTGAACCACCGGTAATCTGCGAGCCGTCAATGTTGGTGATACCTGCACCGCTACCGGTTATTGTACCCGCAACGGTAAGCGCACCACCAATTGCCAGACCGTTACCATTTTGCTGCAGCGTCAGAGTCGTCGTACTACTAATGTTGCCATCGCTAATTGTCGTACTGCCTGCGCCTACAACCACACCACCCAAGAAGTAACCCTGGAAGAACCTATTGGCTTGGGTTGTGTAGTCGGTAGCCGAGGCTCCGATATTTTGTACGGTATACTTGGTGACTGTCGCGCCAGCATCGTAGCTGACACTTGGCGAAACGGTGAGCGTTGTCGTGCCGCCACCAGATACTACGCGCGTATAGTAATCCTGCCCTGCGTTGTTTATGAAAATTACGTCGTTATTAGCAAAAGCCGCTCCAGTGAGCGTAACAGTGGTGACATTCGTGCGAGTTGGCGCCGCGGTAGTGGCCGTGGTTCCGGTGGCGGAACCGTTGGCCAGCAGATTTCCGCTGAGTGTTGTCGTGCCGCTGACCGACAAGTTACCGGATATTCCTACACCTCCAGACGTATTGACGTTAAAGATATCAGTGCCGTTATTTTGAACAGCGAACTTGCTTGTTGAGCCTGTCGCAATGTTAACCAAGAAATTACTGTCAGTAGTCGTGTTCGATAACGTATATCTCACGTCTTTGTTATCGGCGGTTATCACCGTTACCGGCGCTGGCGATGAATCGTAAACTTTCTGCATGGTAAGGCTGCTTGATGAACTGCTGTATTCAACCGACCAGTAGACCGTAAAGTCATCTGTTATTGGAGCCAAGCCAACAGTATCAAAAGCGATTCCAATCGTATCTCCTGCGTTAAAGGTAACAACACCTGCGTCAAGACTGCCGGCCGATTGCCTATTTGTTGTTGCGTTCATTGTACAAGCGCCCGCTCCCACCGATACGCCATTCACGCGCCAGCGAAGATTAAGGGTGCCCGCAGTTATGTTAGCGTTATTTTTAATTAAACATGTCCTAAAGCTACCTGCTGACGGTGCGGTAAAACCGGTAACCCCCGCGGTATTAGAGACAGCTGTAGCGCTTGTAAATACAAGCGTTTCTACTGGAGTACCTGTAAGGTTCGCACCTACGTTTTGTAGGCCCGAAGTAAAGGTCGCTGTAGAACCCGAGCTTAGAACGAGACCACCCCCCAAGGAGGACCAACTTGTACCGTTATAACCCTCAAAGGCGGTACCCGTCCAGCGTATGGTGCCAGCAGTCGTAGAAGTACTATTGCCAACGGTCAAGCCACCTGCAGCTACGACATCGCCAGCCTTACTGACCGTAAAAACATCACTGCTATTGCCCTGTAGCTGCAAAAGGTTGCCTGCGCCCGTTTGGTTGATACGTAAGGCCGTATTAACCGACGAAACACCCTGGATAGTTCCGGGTGCTAATTGAGCAAGTTGACTGGCACTTATCGTGCCACTACCGTTTGTGAGGCTATCCGCCTGGCCCGATCTAAAACTGTACGGGACTGCCGTTATCTTCATTCTGGTTGGACCCATCTCACCATCACCGTTGATGTTCATGGTTATCCAGTGTTCTTGGCTCCAGTCGATGGTACTCGCAAACGGCGTTACGCTACCAAGGCTGGCAGTAATGTAGCCGTTCTTGGCACTCAGGCTTTGGGTTTCAGTCCACTCGTTAGTACCTGCGCTGGCCGCATTGTAGATTTTAAACTGTACGCTCAGCGAGCCATCAGGTACTACAGCGCCACCAACCTGGAGTACTCGAGCTTGGAAGTTAATTGTGCTGTTTGTAAGCGCGTGCGCATCACGCGCGTATAAGACTGTGCCAGCGACCCCTGTTACAAAAACAACAAAAAACAGGGCCAAGACCATAGAGGTCCCTTTCCCTGTCATAAACGAGATTATACGCAAAAGCGCATTCGCAGTAGTTCGCATTGTTTTTGTTGTTGTTTTATTTTTGTTTTAGCTCACATCTGTTAGTTGGACAGAAAATGAGCTTTTTTTGTTGGATTTTTTACCCTGGTTGGGAGGGTATGAACTTTGTCGCAGTAGAGCCTTTTTGTTTTTGTAAAGTTCACCTCTATAGTACCCCCGTTCGGGGCTAAAACGCAAGCACTTTAACCCCTAATATGACCTCTGTTGTGCACAACCATTATATACTAGCCTTTTATGACTAGGTTATTGTAGAAATGCCTTCGTCAAGATGATATATAATACTAGCAATATACGGTTAGTATATTTATACTCTATGTGATATATTAACTAAAAGTTTGTCCTACTATCGTTCATGTTGGCCACTTCAATAGTTATTCCCCCTGCCATACCTCGCAGAACTAACGTCGTAAAACCCGATGACTGTTAGGCCGTACCATAAATACTAGATAAACCTACTAGGCCTCCCTGGCAACTACTCCACGCTTTACTTTAAAGAGTTAAAGTATTCCGTCCACGCTTTTGCATCTATCTTGACTTCTGACTTCATGAAAACGAGCAAGTCACCCCTGTAACCGACAACTGATTGTGGCCCTTTAGCTGATGTACCCAGAAATGCCGACCCATTATCGACTGTCAGTACTGTGGTTGCAGAAAATTGATCCGCAACACCTTTGACTTTTTCGGCTATATTTGGCTTAAAGGTATCCGGTAGTTTTTGCATACTCACTGTTACTTCGTAGCCATTTATTTTATCGGTGAAGCTCGCCACCTTTTTACTTGGGTCATAGGTGATTTTTTGGCTGGTTGTATTGGTAATGTCGCCATCTGGGGTAACTGTTTGGAAGTCTGCTATCGCGACTTTAGTTTCACCCTGTACAGCTGGTTTTTTTGTGCCAGCTTTATGTGTTAAGGCGCCAAATGTTATAAGAAATGCTGGTAACGCTATGAGAGCTGCAAGCGCAAAAGCCCATTTTGGAGCAGTTGTAAGTGTTTTAACTGCTTTTTTTGCGTGTTTTGTTGGTACCTTGGGTAATTTTACCTTTGGCATAGTGATAGAAATAGCAATTTCTTGGGCGGGTGCCGAGACCGGCGCAGGAGCCTCAACCGAAGCACCCTGGTTGCGATATGTTGGCGTTGAAGGCGCAATTGCGGCACGAGAAGTTGCTGGCAATACTGGCGCAATAACGCGCGCTGGAGCTTCTGTTATTACTGAAGCTTTTTGAGATTTTTTAAGCTGGCGCTTGCTTAACTGCTTAATCTTGGGTTGTTCTTTGGCAATTTGAGCCTGCCGGACTTCTTCGGCACGTATTTGCGACTGCGTAGCCCATACATTACCAATGTCTGTACCAGCGTCTGTTGCAGGCCTAATACTACCGTCTGGCATTCGTATTAGTTTTACCCTCTTTTTATCTACGTCACTCATTACTGTTTATTATACCTGAACATTTTAGAACGGTGTGTCGAGAGGCTGTTGCGTGCCATCAACAAAAGTTTTACCGTGTATTAATCGCTTCGATGGATCAGCTGTAAAGAATAGGCTCAGGTCGGTTATTGTTGGACCGCGAGTAACATCTTCAGGATACCCAAATGCCTGAGAGCTATCGATGTTAACAGATAGATAGAAGAATCGAGCACAGTTAGTATTGGTGCCTGCCCCATTCTTAGGCGTGTATGTCCCGGGTGTACCCAGCGTAACAGCGCCGACATCCGTTACTTGCCCCCAAGTTGTCATAGCTGGCGACGTACATGAAGTTGTTGTATTGGTCATTGATAAATACTTTAGATACCATTGAGCGCCAGTTGAATTATCAAGACCATTCAACAGCCATTTTGTTGGAAATACATCTGTATCGGTGTCAATCATACGCGAATACTTAGCCATTTGCGGTTGCGACTTAAGGGTTGTGGAATACGTTCTATCAGTGGTGGTTATAATTGCCGAACAGCCACCCCCAAGCACATAGGCCCGACCCTGCCCATAGACTGCGGCAGCGCCATACCTGTCACCGGTGTAATTTACGTTTGTCTGGAACCATTCACCTACGCCTGTAGGGTTGTTGCCGGTAGCAATGGTCGTATTAGCACTTATTGGAGCAGCTAGGGTTCTTGGCGCACACGACGTTGCCGCTGAACGACCACCTACAATATACATATAGCCATTGGCAGCAAACCCATCTGCATCCCGAGTAAGTACCGGTAAACTTGTTGTGTAGGTCCATGAGCCAGCCAAGCCAGTGGAGGTACTTATCTGAGAATATTGGCTATCGCTTAAGTAGATGCCGCCTGTATCGATACCACCAAAAACATATAAATTATTCGCGTAGGCCACAGCTGTGGCACCCGCACGTGCAACATTAAAAGCAGTTGATGATGATGACCAAGCGCTGCCAATATCACCACCAGTACTCATTTGTGGGCTCGAATAGACCGTGGACTGGACTGTGCCTGCAGTGCTATAGCCACCGACAACATACATACGATTGTTCCAGACTGCTGCACCTATTTGCGTTCGCGCAGCTCCAAGACCATTGGCAGCAGTCCCCCATGTTGGGTTACCGGTACTAATCGCTGTTGAATAATAGACCGTTGCCTGCGCAGTGGTATTAGCGTTACCTGTTTGGCCGCCAATATAATACAGTGTGCCTCCTGCATTCAGGAGTTTGCCCCATGCTACCCCACCAGCACCCGGCATTGTGCCACCTGCAGCCCAAGTGCCAATAACCCCGTAAATGTCAATTGGCGCATAATATGTTGTTTTAGTAAAAGTCGTGCACCCAATATCTGTACAGCCCCCAGCGTAGTAGATATAGCCGTTCATAATAGTTGCGCTACCACCAATACGATCTACACCGGTATTATTACGACTTATGTATGATACAGGCGCGCCACTATCGTTATTATAAATCTGAAATGTCTGTATTGAGTTCGTTCGAGATGTACAGCTAGACGGGGCTGCACCAACTGTGCAACCCCCGATAACATAGGCATACGAATTTGATACTGGCACTGATAGCCCCCAACGCTGGTTAATGGTAACTGAAGAAACGTTCCATGCCCCGATACTGCCATTACTAACATCGATTTTTGCAAATTCAATATCTGCTAGAACGCCACCACCAGTTCCATCATAGCCACCAACAACGTATAAGTATCCATTATAGCCAAACCCCGAACCACGCCGCCGCCCATCAACAGTTAGATTTGTTGACTCAATCCAAGCACCACCACTTACAGCTACAATATTATTACTGTTATCAATCTTGGCATATCGCGTTACTTTAAGGTCGGTAAGGCCGGGAGCAAGGCCGCCTGCCAAATAAATATAATTTGCGTAAACCGTACCCACCATCGCGCCGAGGCCGGTGCCAGTTGCACTCGTACCTGCACCGTCGGTAGCGGTACCTATTTGAAGCTGGCCTGTCGTCGAACAAGCGCTCGGTACGCCAGTTGTATTAATACTGCACTTATAAACTGCCTGCGAATAACCGCTACAACCTATACCGCTCGTTGTACCGCTGCAGCCCCCTAGAATATACAAATTACCTGGGAACGTGCCTGCTAGTGATGGATTTGCCCTTGCGAATGTAATAGCGTATGAAACATCCGTAGCACCTATTGTTGTCAGGTCACTACTTGCCCATGCGCCAAGGCTACCATCAGCATTTACGGAAACATATGACACATTCGTGATTGTCGGGAACCCGCCAACGATGTAAATCCTGCCATTAAACACTGTAGTACCGGCTGCCCCTAATGCATTCGGTAGTGTACTTGTACTCGAACAGTACGAATCTACAAATGTGCCTGTACACGTTGCCGGCTTACCTAAGTGCCCGTCGCTCGCGATAGAGGTATAAAGCACACCCGACGAGACAGTCGTGCAGGCATCATTCGTACAACCACCCATTATATATAAATATCCGTTCATAATAGCCGTTGAGCTTAGTACGTTGCCGATATTTGCGCTTGGCGTGTCACAGCGATCTGGCGCAGCACCTGTACATGGTGCCGTACCACTCGGTACCGAAGTATCTACCGTACTTGCATCACCATCATGGTTCACAACACCATAGTCAACATCAAAGACCGTATCATCACAAACGCCTGATGAAGTATTTTGGGTTCGACAACCACCAAGCCTATACAAGCCCCCTTGCCAAGCAATAAGCGTGTGCCCAACACGACTATTTGTTAAGCCAATAATTGTATTCCACTCTGCTACGGAACCATCAGCATTAATACTTGCGAGCTGTACGTCACTGGCCATAGTCGTACAATACCCGCTACCATTAACTGCAGTACAACCGCCCGCGACATAGATATAGCCACCCCAAATTGTGCTATAGCTCCCCCCCATTGTCATTCTACCCGATGTTATAAGACTATTTGTCGATACCCAGCTATTCATTGTTCCATCACTGTTGAGTTTTGCATACTCAACGGTCGATATTGGAGCACCTGTGAAGGTAGCGTCTCCTCCAATAACGTACATTGTGTCGTTATAGATTTGCGCGCTTAACCCGTAGCGCACCGAAGTAAGTGCTGACATGCCTGTAGCTGTCCAGGTACCGAGAGTACCTGTCGGGTTTATACTAGCGTATTGAACGGTATTGCTACTAAGCAGAGTTGAGCTTGTTGTAAGCCCGCCCAAAATATAGAGTTTATTATTATAAGCAGCTGCGGCTAATTTACTCCGTGCTGCACCTAACGCCGTATCAGTGTACCAATATACCGGTGTGCCGCCTGATGGATGCCAGAGTTGCGGCTCACCATTCGCACCTATCTTTGCAATATACACCGATGTTTGTGGTGTTCCACCACTATTTGCACCACCAATTGCGTACAAGAACCCATTATAGGCAACAAGCGAAAGGTCTGTAAGCGCTGTTGGTAAATTATATACGCTGTTGTTACACCAACCTGTGCAAACACCTGCACCAGGGTTAGGACTTTCGATTGCGTTGGTAGTTGTATTAAATTTTGCCCATGCGACAGTGTTTACAACAGAAGAACCTGATACGGTGTAGGTAATTACCACCCCACCATCTGCACCAGCTGTTGCAGCTGCAGCCGTAATAGCACCGGTGCCTCCAAGCCCCGAACCATTATTATTAACATCAGCGCTATTACCCTGCGTTACTCCTGAGCCAGCGGTCTCGACAGTACCCGTACCAGTGACTAGGTCACTACCACCACCACCACCACCACCACCACGGTTATTGGAGCTAGTGCTACCACCACCGCCACCACCGAAACGACCACCGCCACCACCGCCACCAGAAGAACAGTTACCGGCAGTATAAGTACCAGCATTACCACCACCACCTGTTCCACCCGCACCACCAGTACCTGCTTGTGCGGTTGCGCAACTTGTAATAATCGAAGGAGCATTACCTCCGGCATTTGCAGCACCTGCAGTACCTGCTACACCACCGGTACCGGCTGTACCAGCGCCACCACCTGCAGCATTTGTACCGGCACCACCACCGCCACCCTGAGGAGAAGTACCTGCGCCAGCACTACCTGTTACACCACTTGCTCCACCACCGGCGCCAGCGGCACCGCCATTTGCAGTACCCCTTGTGCCGCCACCGCCACCACCGCCACCTGCTTGTACTAAGAATGTCGCGCTCCGTTTTACGGCCGAATAGCCACCACCATCACCACCGTTCGTATTGGCAGCACCTTTCGAGCCTGCAGAACCAACGAGAACATCTAATGTTTCACCGGGTGTAGTAGTAAGTACTGCTTTTGCATAGCCACCACCACCACCATTACCACCCAATCTAGTGCTATTACTACCCGCACCACCACCACCACCAGCTCCCCAGGCTTTTACAGTTATGGATGTGACGCCTGTTGGAACAGGAAAAGTTGACGCACCAGCAGTGTAATACGTCGCTGTGGTTGTTGAGTTACCACCTGAACCACCTGCTGAATAAATATAGCCACCTGCAACAGCAGTGCCCTGCCCCCATATTGGAGTACTTAAGTTGTTAGTACTTGTCCAGGCATCAATACGTGCACCGGTTGTCTGGCCCTTTTGGATAAGTTCGTTCGCAACATCGAAATTAACATTACTCTCATTATTACCACGCATAAGCTTGGAAGCCGTTTCAATATAGACACTTGGATCGATACTTAGTGGGTAGCTCGCTGCTTTCAGTCCGCTGGCGTGGATCGTCAGCTTATTGCCATCAAGCGTAAACCACGTTTTTGCAGGGCTCTTTTTTTTATCAGCCTGGGCAATAAACGGCGCCGGAATAGTAAATAACAGTTGTGTTTTTTTACCGTTCTGACGAGCCTTCAATAAAAGTTCGGCATCTTTATCGCTACCTGTAGTGATGTTGCCGAGTAGACTACTCGATACACCGTATACGGCCAGTGAGCCGTCTTTTTCAATTCTAATTTCGGAACCATCGGATGTCTTAATCTCGTAGTCTAGCGCTAACTCATCTTTTTGAAACTTATCTAAAATAATATCTTCTTTGACGCTGCCCATTCGAGTGGTATACACCATGCTCGCATCAATATCTTGCAACGGATAGATAACATGATTTGTGTCTTTTTGGGCATCATCAAGCCTAAACTTTGGTGTCAGAGCAATATTTACTTTATTAACGGGGTCAGTAACTGTTACTACCTTTTTGTCCGTTACTTCAAAGCTTGCAGTAAATTTTGGCGTGTAAACAGCGCCAGCTACCCCTTCACTCGTAGGGTTATAATCTTTGTTGTATTCATACATCTGCGATTGCTGATTAAGCTCGAGCTTTTCGCCATATAACTCTACTGATTTTTTAAGTAACGATTCTTGATATTTCGCAATATCATATCTATTACCCCGGATTAGTGGGGTTTGCACCTGTATGGCAATGGCAAATATCATCATTAGCGCAAAAGTGCCCGAAACTACACGTGCCTGCGATTCTTCAGATTCAAGCCATCGCCAAAACTTCATAACTGGCGCTAAGCTAATGTTAATTTTAAAGGTCTTTGTTGCCGCTTTCTGAGGCTTTGCGGTATCAGAAATAGAACGATGCTGGCTAGGCACGTCGCTATCTGTATGTTTTGGACGATAAATATCGTTCATTACCGGTGTTTTTGTTGCTCCCTCTTTGTATATAAAAGTATAGCAATATACGTAAGCTTTTTAAAGGAGTTTCACCCCATATTGCCCCGTACATTTATGACTATAAAAATGATTCTTGTTTTACCCCTGTAAATAAAACGTACTAGCCATTTATGGCTAGTACGTTTCTTTTGATTTTTTGTTGCCTCCCGCCGCAATTGTTCCGCAGCTGCAACGGGTGACTTTGTTTGTCCGTTTTTGTTTTTTGTTTGGGCCGATACCAAAACTACTTAAGGTATCGGCATTTTTGTGGTTTTTGTGTTCCTACTTCGCGTGTAGATTTGCGGGTTCCGCAACCCATAAATCGTGCTTGGTAGTTACCCTTTTTGCTAGCCCGGCAGGAGTGCCATGAGCAAAGCCTAGCACTTACGAGAGGTGTTAGGGCTTGCTAGAAAATCTAGCGCTTCGGCGGCGATAAACCGCCGAAGCTGTGGCTTAAGAGGATTGTGTTTGGAGTCATTTTAAATAAGGTAAACCCTTTGATTTGTGTATGATTGATTCGGCTGGTGGGTGGAATATATACATGCATGGTCATTACCTGTTATTGAACGTAAAGTCTAGGTTTTCGACGTAGACGTTTGCGTTACTTTTAGCGTTAACATTAATCTTGAAGATGATGTATTCACCACCACCGAATCCACAAGCTGTTTCATCACCGCTAAACGATACTTGCTGCCAAGTGCTAACTGTTGTTGTAACAGCGGTCGAACTTCCACAAGATGTAATAGCCGCGCCAGTACTCCTGAAGACTTGGTAGTCTACGGTACCATTCGTTAGGTTATCGGTGTAGGCAGTCAGCTTTATAGTGTTTGCATCTAAGAAGCCCTTGAAAGTACTCGGCAATTTGTATGAAACATAAATACTATAGGTTTGCGTTGTTGCTTGTGGGCTTGTCCATTTGTAGAAGTTACGAGAGATACCGCTTGCACAGAGTGTACCAACCGTAAGTGCAGCTGAGTTTGCACAGAAATCGCTCGTCATGGTACCAACTCCGGTGCCATTTAGTACTGCGCCGGTATATTCAGGGGTAAGTGTGATGATGTTATCCGGAGGGCTACCACAAGCACCCCAACCGTCAGCTTCGTAACATTGGATACGGCCAGTGGTTGTATCGTAGTACATTGAGCCGTAATAGGTAGTATTGCCATTTGCAACTGGTGGAGCCGATGAACGGTCAAGCGTAAAGAGTGTTGGTGCACCACCATAAATACCACCACCAATTTGTACATTGTTCGGGATACCACCGGAGTTATCGGCAAGCGTCATGCTTAAGTTATCGATGTAGAATACGCGGGCGACACCTGCTGCGCCAACCTGGTAGATTAAGACATCTGGGTTGGTAACTGCTGTTACCGGCGTAGTAACTTCACAGGTTATGCGAGTCCAGCTACCCGTTACAATTGTTTGTGCATTGATACATGCAGTACCGGTTGAAGCGCCAGTTGGTGTATAGTCTACGGCTAGATCGGTAAATGCCGAACCGCTACCAAGTTGCGCCGTAAATGAAATCATGTAAGTAGTGCTGATCGCAGGGTTACTTGCCAAATTGTTACGAATACCGTTACCGGCAGTCGTACCTGCAGAAACGTTAGCGCTTGCTGTACCGGTTGCGTACTGGCCGCCTGTTGTATTACGAGTAATAGTTGACGTGCCAAGAGCTGTCCAGTTAGTACTAAAGTTAGCTGAATCTTCGGCGCCACCGTTAGCAACAAGTTCGCTAATGTTGTTATTGACGCTGAAGAGGTTTGTGCCAATTGAACTTTGTACTTCGAGCAACCCACCGCCAATGATTGGGCTCGTAAGGTTGTTGCGAATCGTAAAGCCATTTGAACTTGCCGTGTTGTTAAGCACAATTTCGGCTCCACCAGCACTACTGAGTGTATTGTTGTAAGCGGCCTGAAGGTCAGTTGAGCTTGAAGCACCAGCAGCTGTCCAGTCAACACCGTTCCAAATCATAGTTGCAGTGGTGTTGGTTTTCATGGCAATAGTGTTACCAATGCCACCACCGTTAACAGATAGCGTAAAGTCGTTTGCGCCGTTGTTGGTGATATAAATTAAGCGACCAGCCGTAGCGACAGTTGGGTCAGACAATGTGTAGGTGATGCCTGTTGCGCTGGCACTTAATAGAATTGCACCATAGCTATCAATGTTAGCTTGCGTAACGTTAGCAGATACACCCGAAGTTTGGAGCCCAGCAGTTGAGAACGTTGCAGTATCAACGACCACAAGACCCTTAACACCCGTTGCGCCACCGAGGCCACCGACGAGGTTGAGGTTACCACCGTTTGCAGCGCTTGCGGTTGCATTACCACCTTGAAGAGTGAGGATCCCACCAGAACCAGATGTTGCGCCACCGGCGCCAGCGCGAACCGTGACACCTGCACCAGTACCAGTTGCGCCACCTTGACCACCAAGTATCGTAAGCGCGCCACCAGCAGCTGAACCGCCACCGGCGCCAGAAGTAATATTAATGACGCCGCCAGCCGTGTTGCTACCAGCTACACCGGCTCCAGCTGTTACTGTTATTGCACCAGAGACACCGGTGGTTGTTGATGCACCGGCAAGTATGCTTACGCCGCCGCCGTTTGATGCACCAGCGGTAGCGTTTCCGCCTTGGATAGTGACTAGGCCACCTGCTCCGCTTGTTGCGCCACCGTTACCACCTTGTACGGTAAGTGCACCACCAGTACCAGTTGCACCGCCTGCACCTGATTGAAGTGTAAGTAAACCACCAGCACCAGTTGTGTTACCGGCACCAGAACTTACCGTTAGGCCGTTACCGCCAGTGGCAGCCGTAGCTTGTGATTCGACACCAATCGTACGAGCAGTTGTGATGCCTGCAATTTGACCAAAGCTTAAGTCGAAACTAACGGCCGGAGCGGTGCCAGTTGAGCCATTATTTATGCCAACACGACCGTTACCTTGTACGGTGAAGAGTGAAGCACCAAGCGTTGTTGCTGTTGCTGATGCACGAACATTTAGGAGGCCAAATGTTGCACCAAGGGTCGTGTTAGCATCTTGGACATCAAGACCTGAGCGTGTTGCATCAAGCAGTACTTCTGGAGTTGTACCACCGGTACTGTTACTATATGCATCTTGTAGCTTTGTTCGACCGCAATCACCCCAGCTGCCACCCTCGTAACAAGTAAGGCGACTTGTTGTTGTATCGTAGTAAATTGAGCCGTTTACACCAGTTGGTGCTGAAGCTGCGCTATCAAAGACAAATACTGTTGTAGCGGTGCCAGTACCAGTATCGTTACCTACCTTTACACGGTTATTGGTGGTATCAACCGTAAACATTACATCTGCAGCTGCAGCACTCTGTACACGGAATGCCGTAGCGCTTGTCGTGTTAATTGCGCCAGTGCCACTGAGACGGAAGCTAGCAGCTTGGTCAGCGGCAGTCTGGTTTTGAATGTAGTTATTGCTACCGCCATCCATACCGGCAAACGCCCATGCGCTACCATTCCAGAACATTGTTGCAGTTGAACCAAGCGCAAAAGTAGTGCCATTAATAATAAATGTTTGCGTACCAATATTGCTTATATATAGGACACGCCCGATTGTCGTCGTGCTTGGGTTCGGCAACGTAATTGTTTGGCCGGCTGTCGTTTGGTTAATTGAAATTGAGGTGTAGACATCAACTGATTGGCCTGCAGTAAGACCACCAGCAGGAGTACCACCAAGTGCACCACCATTTGAGTCGTCTAACACTGCAAGAGTCGCGTTAAAGGTTGATCCATTATTTGTAAATTGCCCAGAACCAGCAGCATTACCAAATGTTTGGTTTGCGTTACGGACAGTTAGTGTACCTGTTGTTGCGCCAAGACTAATGCTTGTTGCCGCTTGTAAGCCAGTGACAGTTGTTGAAGTGTTAAGCAAATTAAGGCTAGCAGCATTGCTAGCAATTGTTGGAGCATTAAGGTTAATAGTACTTGCAGACTGAAGTGTAACTGCGCCCGCGATAGTTGAGCCAATATTGACCGTACTTGTTGAACCAGCCGTTGCACTTGTGCCAATATTAACTGTTTGCGTAAACGTGCCGCCTGCTGCTGCACCAATATTAATGGTGTTGCTAGCAGTACTGGTTTGACCGAGTGTAATAACACCTGTTGTGCCGGTACCACCAATTGTTGTCGTACCAGCAACTGCGCCCGTATTGAGATTAAGGTTATTGTTTGCAGTAGTGCCAACATTGATTGTTCCACCGGCAGCTGCTTGGATGCTAACACCACCAGCCGCGCTACCCTGAATCGACACCGCAGCAGTAGTATTACCAATGCCCACTGTCGTTGCGTTAGCCGTACCTACGTTTACCGTACCTGCGCCAGTAGTGTTAAGTGCTAACGTACCCGTACCATTTGCCTGAATAGTTAAGTTACCATTACCGCCCGATGTCTGTAGAGTATACGCACCGCCATTACCAAAGCTTGTCGTACCAGTGGCAGCACCTTCAGTAATAGTTGTTGCAGCGCCAAAGGCGTTAACAGTTGTTGCAACGGTGTTAAAGAGTGCCTGAGTCGTGGCGTTGCCAACAATAATTGGAGCATTAAGTGCAATGCCGGTTGTTGCACCAGCGACGATTGTAACGGTGTTTGCTGCGTTGCTAGCGTTGCCTATTGTTGTAGCTCCGGTGTTAGTGCCGGTACCAATACTAGTCGTATTTGCACCACTTGCGTTAATGCTTGTCGTACCAGTAAGCGTTAAGCCACCAGTTCCCTGTAGGAGACCAGTACCCGAGTTAACACCAACGCCGGTTATTGCCCCAGCGTTGGTAACACTGAAGTTGGTGCTGTTAATAAGGTTAGTGAAGGTACCGCTGAAGCTG
>JBBRSL010000007.1:0-34267 GCA_038245435.1 Saccharimonadales bacterium (SeqCode) | reverse complement strand
TCTTCCAGCTAATCCTTATGGCAATACTTGTGCTGGCCAAAACGACAAGGTATGTTCATGGCTTTATGGTTGGAACCGCTCAATTTATACAGAAAGCGTTTTCAAAAGCGCTGCTGCGAGTAAGGGTTTGATTAGCGATACGTCAAAATATGTATGGTGGCTTGATGTTGAGACCATGAATTCTTGGCAATCAGGTAGTACTGAGGCTCTGATACGTAATACCGCAGCAATTGAGGGTTTCGGTTCTTATTATCAGTTAAAGGGCGCCACTATTGGCCTGTATTCAACTGCCGCTCAGTGGACCGCTATTACCGGTAACAATATAAGCTTAACGAGTAATTTACGCGGATTAGCTAATTGGCGACCAAGTGGTTCAAGCCTCGCTAACGCAAAAAGTAACTGCAGCGTCGCTCCGCTCACTTCGGGTGGTTATATATCTTTAACACAGTACGTTGTTAAAGGTTTAGACAACAACCACTCTTGTATATAGGATAGCAAAATTACTAGGAATCTAGTGCGCTTAATGAGTCTATGAAGTGAGAGCTTCTATTCTAAGCGAAATACGAGAAGTTATTTTGAATTATGTAACTGGTAGCGTCGCTCGAGCTTTTGGCATTGATGCTTTGCAAAGATTAAGCGGCTGGTCTCAATCTGTTATACTGGTACTAACAAGTACAAAGTAAAGGTGTAATATGTCCGGACATTCCAAATGGTCAACAATCAAACGCGCCAAAGGCGCAGCAGACGCTAAGCGCGGCGCGGTATTCACGCGTATTGGTAATCAAATTGCCGTTGCGGCACGCGGTGGCACTGACCCGGCGATGAACCCGACACTTGCCATGGCTATAGAGAAAGCCAAAGCTGCGAACATGCCTATGAGCAACGTAGAGCGTGCTATAGCGCGTGTTGCCGATAAAAATGCAGCACAACTTCACGAAGTCATGTACGAAGGCTATGGACCTGGTGGTGTTGGAATTTTAGTAGAGTGTGCAACCGATAATTTAAATCGCACGTATCCAGAGGTTAAACACGCATTTGCCAAAAAAGGTGGCAACATTGCCGAAGCGGGAGCAGTCGCTTTTCAGTTTAGTCGCAAGGGTATTATTCGTGTAAAAGCCAGTGGTGATGATGCGATTCTGGCTATCTTGGACGCTGGAGCAGAAGATGCCATCGAAGAAGCGGGTGAACTTATTGTCTATACCGAAGCAAAAGAACTGGCAAAAGTACGTACCGCCATTAACGAAGCCGGCTTTGAAGTTGCTGAAGCAGAACTGACCTATGTGCCAAATAACACGATTGAAATAACTGATGCCTCTGTCGCACAAAAGATTATGAATCTTATGGATACGCTTGATGAGTTGAATGACGTTGTCGCAACGCATACTAACTTTGATATCGCTGAAGGCGTAGAGCTGTAACATGCGTATCCTGGGCATAGACCCGGGTACGGGAATTGTTGGTTTTGGAGTGATTGACAGTGATGGACGAAACCATGTAATGGTGGATGCTGGAGTTATTCGCACCCCAGCACATCAAGATTTAGAGTTGCGACTACAGACGATATTTGAAAGCCTCCAAGAAATTATTGCCGAAACGAAGCCAGAGTATATGGTGATTGAAAAGTTGTTCTTTGCAAAAAACGTGACAACAGCCATGTCTGTAAGCCATGCGCGTGGCGTCATAATGTTGAGTGGCGTGCAGGCAGGCGTAAAAATTATCGAATATACGCCATTGCAGATAAAACAGGCACTCACCGGTTATGGCCGCGCCGATAAGCATCAGATACAAGAAATGGTACGCGTGAGTCTAAAGCTAAAGACAATCCCAAAGCCCGACGACTGCGCTGACGCACTTGCGGCGGCGCTCACATTTGCGACCGCACCGTTAATTGCTCACCTCTAAGGGCCTAAACTGATATACTCATAACTAATGATTGCGACGCTTAGTGGCACAGTTGCCGAACGAATTGATGATGTAGTGGTGCTTGATGTAGCTGGTGTTGGCTATGGCTTATGGGTCACCAACGAAGATGCAAGTTTATTGGCGCCAAATAATACCGTTAAAGTCTACGTCTATGAGCATATTCGCGAACAAAGTCATGACTTATTTGGCTTTACCTCGTTAGAAACGAAAAAATTGTTTGAAAAGCTTTTGAGCGTAAACGGAGTCGGGCCGAAAATGGCGCTAGCTCTTTTGAGCGTTGGCAGCGCCAATGAAGTTCGACTGGCAATTGCTGAGGGTAATGTTAAATACTTGCAGGCAGCCAATGGCGTCGGCAAAAAAGTTGCAGAGCGGGTAGTAGTAGATCTTAAAGATAAAGTTGGCTTGATGGTTAGCAGCGATGCGACGTCATTTTTGAGTACACCGAGCAGTGTTAACGATGATGCGCATGCGGCACTCGTGGCGCTTGGGTATCCGACACAAACAGCGAGTGAGTTACTCGCAGGAATTGATAATGCACTGAGTGTCGAAGAAAGAGTCAGCTTAGCGCTAAAAGGCGGCTCGCGATGATAGAACGACTCGTCGACCCATTACCACTTCACGATGACAGCGCGGTTGTTGAAGAGCAGAACGAAAATACGCTTCGTCCAAAAGATTTTGAAAATTATATTGGCCAAGATCGGCTCAAACTCAATTTAAAGTTGGCAATTGATGCGGCGAAAAAACGCGGTGAACCGGTTGATCATGTTTTGCTCTATGGTCCTCCGGGCCTTGGCAAGACAACGATGGCGAGTGTTATCGCCAATGAAATGGGCGCTCAGATTCGTATTACCAGCGGCCCGGCAGTTGAGAGGGCGGGTGATCTTGCCAGCTTACTCACGAACCTGCAAGATGGAGATATACTATTCATTGATGAAATTCATCGCTTAAATCGCAATGTTGAAGAAGTACTCTATAGCGCCATGGAAGATTTTAAACTCGATATTATGTTGGGTAAGGGGCCTAGCGCGCGCAGCCTACGACTTGATTTGCCTAAATTTACGATTATTGGCGCAACAACACGGGCCGGATCACTGGCTGCGCCTCTTCGAGATAGATTTGGGCTGGTCCATAGGCTGGAATTTTATAGCCCAACTCAAATTTCACAGATTATCCATCGTTCGGCCAATATTCTGGATATCAAAACGAGCCCCGATGCCGCTGAAATTATTGCCAAGCGTGCACGGTTGACGCCTCGTATAGCTAACAGGCTGCTCAAGCGAGTTCGCGACTATGCGGATGTAAACGGTGATGGCATTATTGACACAGAAATTGCCCATAAAGCGCTTATTATGCTCGAGATTGACGACTTAGGTCTCGACCCAGCGGATCGTATGATCTTATCAGCGATTATTGATAGCCACAATGGTGGGCCAGTCGGTGTTGAGACACTCGCGGCGCTTACCAGCGAAGAACGCAGCACTATAGAGGATTTTTACGAGCCATATCTTATGCAGATTGGTTTACTCGAGAGAACACCAAGAGGTCGCAAGGTTACGCCTAAGGCCTATAAGCATCTTGGTAAAAAACAGCCAACGGCAACTGATCAATCTAGCCTGTTATAGGTAGTCCTTAAATAATTAGCCTTAAGGAACTGATTTTAGTCACACGTGCTATATAATACAGTTAGATGACGAAGTCACTACAAGAAACTACCCAGCTCAGAACGCTTGAATCTCTTGAAAACAACGAGCAAATTTTGTGTGATGCACGTCAGCATCCATTCGGTATTGTTGCGATTTATCTTTTATGCTTATTTGGCATAGTCGCTGCTTTTTTTACGGTCACCGTATTTTTACCTGATTCTTTTGGCACGAGCGCCCAGGTCTATTCTTTAATCGCGCTTATCTCTATAGTCGTTGGTATTTTTTTAATAATAGCGATGATTATTGCGACTTATGTATATCAGCAAAGCCGTCTAACGGTTACTACCAAAAACGTAGTTCAGGTTCAACAGGGTGGGGTCTTTACGCGTAAAATATCGCAGATTTCACTCGCCAACGTTGAAGACGTTACGAGTGTACAAAAAGGGGTTCTTGCTCAAGTATTTGGATTTGGCACAATAAAGATTGAAACGGCCGGTGAACAGGTTAACTTTATTTTCAACTATGCACCACAACCCGCAAGAATTGCCAAAATAATTTTGAATGCAAAAGACGAATTCTTGATTGAAACTGGCCAGGCAGGCTCAGTACGTAATTCGATGAACAGAAACCTCTAGAACTTTACTGAAAAGGATTAGTGCGCCCGTTGTCGAAGAGTGATTCAATACTGATATTCTGATCTTCCAGACTTCTAAAGAGAGCAGCTATTTGTGGATCGAGGCGAACAACCTTATAACTGTTCAACTTGTCGTCAACTTGCGCTTGTGTTGGCTCGGCCGTAGAAAGCAGGTAAATGCGCACAACCATAAAACCAAAGAGACTGACCACCGCTACGATACTAATTACTACAATATGCTTAACAATACTGTTTTTTATGCTTTCAAGTTTATGGGTTACTGAGTCTAAATTCATGGCTTTACAAATATCCTTACTGAAATTGCTGCATCAATTTGATCACTGCTTTTTGGTGTAATGTTAACCGATGAAATTTGCATTGTGCGACGATTCTTTTCAAGCTTTTCTAAGAAAGTTAAAAGTTGAGAATAGGTTAGCTTATTAGTCTCTGTCGAAACAAATTGTACTTGTGTATCTATTCCTAGAACTCCCGACACGCCCTCAACTGGTTTTGATTGAGTAACTGATGGCGTAGCAGCAATGGGTGTGGTACTTGTTGATGGAGTTGTAGCTGTTGCCACAGCTTTCTTATCCCCTAGAGTAGAACTTGGGAAAGATATTTGCTTAATTTCTATACCAGATTCCTCGGCAATCCTGCCTAGCTCAGCAACTGCTCTTGCCTGGTCTTTATCTTTCGGTAAAACTTTAACAAGCGTCGCGCTTATGTCTTTATACTTTTCAAGGTCTTTTTTAGACTGTAAGTAATATGTTTCTCTTTCTTCATCAACACGGCTTTCGAGTTTTGCCTGTACTAGATCTTGCGAACCTTTTTGTAGATACTGGTTCATGAAATAAATTGAACCCCCTAACATAAGTAGAAGTGCGACGACGAGGCCGAGGCTAACATAGTAAAATTTTTTAGCATTCATTATTGTTTTACCGTTGCTTGAGTTTTAAGATAGTTCAATAGCAAGAAAGGTGAATCGCTTCTAAATAGTGCTTTGACGGTTGCTTTGCATGGCGCTGAACCATCAGTAGGGGCCTTATCGCTGCAGGTAATATCAAGTAGGTCAGCCTTTTCGAATAAACCATTTTTAGGATCAGATACATTTATGTACCCTTGGTTGGCAACCGAACGCGAGGGTGCTGCTATTTCAAACTGTAGATAGGTAGATTTATCATCGATACTTATCTGGCGCACATAAGCACCTTTAGGGATTATTTCAGCAAGCTTAGGGAATAATTTTGAGAATAATATTTGCTTACTAAGTAGTTGCGATGCCGTTTTGAAATTGGCAGCAAGAGTTTCAAGATTTTTTTGTGAATCTTCAAGCTTTTGATCTTTAATTCGTTGTTCTACTACAATGCCAGATTTAGTGTATTGAGCTTTTGACTGAGAAAGGTAAAACTGTCCAAATAGTGTCAATGCACCAAGGGCAAACATAATAAGTAAAATTCCGCCACCAATGAAGACGAGCTTGTAGTTACGTCTGCCATACAGAGCATCCTCTTTTGCCTCGGGTGGTAATAAATTTATCATTTCCAGACATCCTTCGGGTCAATCAAAGCCAAACCGGCAGCAGTTACGAACACCGATTTCTCTAGTTCACTTGGTGGCTGCAGTCTTTCAAATTCAAGATGTCTCCAAGGGTCGCACATACGTGCCGGCAATCGCAGCTCGTTCGTGATGTATTCGCTAAGCCCAGGCATATTCGCACCACCACCCATGGTTATTACTTGGTTAATTTTTTGTTTCGATGAGGCGCGGTCATCATAATAACGAAGCATCTTTTTTACTTCTTTCGCGAGAGAAGATAAGATTGGATCGAGCGCTTCTTGGATATCTTTTTGTTTTTTACTTACGCCAAGACCATACTTTGTCTTAACGGTATGAGCAACCTGGTGGCTAACATCGAGTTTTTTGGCAATAAGCTCAGTAAATGTATCACCGCCACCAGCGACCGTACCAGTAACGACAAGTTGTTCATCGTAGATTGTAATATCAACAGATACAGACCCAAAGTCTATAAGGATCGTTGGCGATTTTTCACGTTCAGAATGTGCAACTAAACGACTTGCGGCACTAATAGTAGTTTCAATTCCACACACTTCAAGCCCAAGCATGTGCGCATATGTCATGTACGAGTCAATTATTTTTTTGGGCACCGCGACAACGAGTAGCTCGATATTATCTTTATTTTGCGCGGTAACGGCATAGTCAATGTAAAGTTCATCTACGGGTACCGGTACATATTGGCTTGTTTCCATCTGCACAGCACTGAATAAGTCCTTATTACTCATGTTTGGGAGCGTCACGATACGATTGTAGGTTTTTGCAACTGGAACCGTAAGGACGACACGGCGGGTTGAAATTGAACCAACAATATCTTTTTCAAAGAGTTCTTTAGTTACCTTTGAGAGCCCCTCAAAATCTTCAATAACTCCGTCTTTAATACATTTTGGGTTATACGAAGCTACGCCGTAACCAACAACTTGTTGCTTCTTGCCGCGGTCAACAATCTGCATTACTTTAATACTGCTAAAGCCAATATCAAGACCAAAGAGGGGTTTGTCTTTGTAGAAAAAGCTAGAGTTCATTTTTATTTATTTGCCACCTTTTAACATAAGCGTATTGCTATCACTATACCATAAATAAGTGTGTAACATCGCTATAAGCGCCTATAGGTTGTTGCTTTCCAAGATAGGTCTATTGGAATTGAGTTCGAAGGAAATGCAGGGTCGAGCGCTAAGTCGAATGGCGTTCCTGGATTCGACTCAATATATATGTTTTTTCCGCCAACTCCACCAAGTGCTTTCGCTGAGCTAAATTTGGTCTTTTCGATACAGAGACCATTCGTAGCCAGCAGATATACTGCTGGTGCGCTAGTCGTATCGTCGTGTCCGAGATAAATTGAATCCCCAAGTGGGCACATACCAGTTCTGAGTCCCGTATCTGCACCGTAGCCAATAAACACGATAGGTCCGCTCCCGGCCGTACTATTAAGGCTGCCAAAATTTATGGTGCCTTCAACAAAAATATACTTTAAGTCAGGGTCGGGGTTGTTGAAGGTAGGAAAGCATTCTGAAGTAGCGCAGAGGCTTGCGCGTATGTGGGCACTATTTTTTATCGTATACGTACCAGTGGCCAGTTGTATGTTACCGCTTGTACCACAGGAGGCGATGGTTCCGCTTCCAGAATCAGGGTAGTGAGTTTTTTTACTGTTACCGGTAGAAGGTATGCTTCTTGGGAATGTTCCATAAGTCCAATCAGCGCATCCGCTTGGTGAGTTTTGGTATGTCCCGTCCATCGCAAGTGACCAAGGTAAGTATGTAGATTGCACGGTACTTATATTTGATTGATTCGCTGTCACTGTAAAATTGCTATTACTGGTATTTCCTGGAGGTGAGATGCAGTTATTGTAGGCAGTTGTAATGTTTGTTTTCGTTTGGCCAACATTCGTAAATGTCGTTGGTTTGACGAGGTTGCCTGAGCCACCAATTGAGCAGTTGCTGGCGCCTGTGTTTTTGCCGCCAACAGTGATATTCTCAGCGATAAGCTTGGTTGTATTTTTATTCATATTTATATAACCATTTGCAAAAATACTGACCGCTTGAATGTTTTTTACCCCACTTTGAATCTCAATAATATTTCGACTTAAAATTGAAGATGCCGACGAAGCACTTGAACGCTGGGCCAACACTTCAATCGTTCGAGTGAAGGTTGGCGTTGTTGCATTCGCTGGCGCGTAAACTTTACCGACAGCTGTTATCTTTTTTTCTTTGATATTACTTCCGGCAACCATACTTACAGAGAATGTTGCCTTGTACATAGTTCCATTTGTTACCAAGAGCACGTCACTCGTGGTGCCTGGATAGGAACTATCACCTGCGTTAAGTTTGGCAATGGCCTGGTCTGCACCCGACTCAGCGGCATACTGTGCTTGTAGAGTAAACACCCTGTTTCGGGCTCTAAATAAGTTAGAGTTTGCGTACACAAGAAGGCTAAAAATAATCATTACCAAAAATCCCATAACAATCAGCAGGGATACAATTACAGAACCTTTTTGTTTCTTAGATATATGTAGCGTACGCATTTTATGTGTTCCTCAAAGCAATTCGTATTATGGTGCTACTTTGGGTTGTGTTGGTCGTTTGAAAGGAGGCTTTCTTTGACAAGTTCAAGGTCAGCTCGACGACTTCAATTGACTGGTTATCGGGGCCGGCATAGCTGTTTGTATTAGCGTCAAATATTGAAGTCCAGTTAATAAGGCTGCCAGATCTCGAAAAAAACCTTTTATCTATAGACGATATATTGCTTATAAGGATTTTATCAGCTGGGCAACTTACGCTGGCTTGGGCTGCAGGGCAACTAGTCTTAAGCTTGTTACTCGGTGCATTCGGGTTTGCCAGGGAGCGAATCTGTAAGCTTTTTGTCGGCCCGTAGAGATACAGCACATATTCGTCCTCGTAGGGCTGAACGCCATTCATAATTACCTGGTTTGATGTAGAAATACTTATTCGTTTGAAGTAGGCGAGTGGCGTATAGGTTCCTCCACTATTAACGGCTACGTTGCCGGGAATGGCATGAAGAACTTTCCAATATAAACCACTCGTTATCGATGTATCGGGATTGCCAACGTGCGTATCGGGAATACTATTTTGAGAAATCATGCCCGAAGAAGTGCCTAGAGCTTCTCTTAGATAATCGGTGGTATTCAATCTTTCAGTAAACGTTTCTTGATCTGCTTGTAAGATGTAGCTGTATTGCCAGTAACTGAAAGTAAAAAACATTATCAAAGTAACAAGCACGCTTGTCATAGTCAGCGAGAGAACGAGCTCTGGTAGCGTAAAGCCCGACTGATCGTTTCTCATTGTTGGGCGACGCCGTTCCTCGTTATAAGAAGTCTTAGTACAAGTGGCTTGCCAGAAGAATCCAAACTATAGCCAGTACTCACTTGTACAACTTTCGAATCCGGGACAGTCTTAAGGGGGTCTCCGGTGGCCAGAGCGCTTGTATCGGTAACGGTCAGTGTCGGCGCGTAACCGATTACTTTGCCGCTACCGCCTTCAGCCTTAAATGAGTTGTTTGGGTAGCAATTTGTGCCGTTGCTTAATGAGCTAAATTCGAGTGCTCGATCAAGCTCTGGGCACGCACTAAGAACAGCGTACATTTCATTGAGCTGTCGGCTAATGCGGTAGCTTTTACGAACTGAATCATAGGCATTAGAAATTCCAATAACAAGAATAGGGAATATAGCTAGTGCTAAGACTATCTCGACCATCGTAAAACCACTCTGTTTTTGTTTGACGCTCATGCTTATAAATAGTATAGCAAAAAAGCCGGGTTAGACCCGGCTTTTTTAATGCGTAAAAGATAGCTTAGTTAAGACTAACTTTTGCGTAGGTGTTTACACCGTTGGTAGCTGTACCACCGGTTAGAAGACCTTCAGTCGTTGTCGTAAGGATGTACTTTGCGCAGTTAGCAGCTACAGTACAGTTCGTTGTACCATCAGTTTCATAAACTTGGTAGCTATATGCCTTTGCAGCAGGAGTTGAAACAAGGACATACGTCTTAGGGTTGGCTTGAGGATCGCTCAGGGCTTCCTTATCAAGACCCTTGAAAAGTGTCGTTGCTTTTGCTGCTGTGTCTATGTCCCCAAGTGCTGGATAGTTTCCATTTTGTGCATAGTAAGCTTCGAGCTGGCCATGAATAGCCTTAATGTCAGTTTGTCGTTCTGTGTCACGACCTTTTTGTTGAATACCGTTGAAGGTTGTGATGACCAAAGCGGCCAAAATACCGATAACTACGATGACAATCAAAAGTTCTACGATAGTAAAACCAGATTGCTTATTTTTAAGTGAGATCATTAAAGCCCACCCTCCTTAAAATTACTTTGTTTATTACTATTCTTTGAACATCTTAAATATAAAGACGTATCTAACAGTAGATTATAAGCATAAGCGTACTGTTTGCAAGCACTTTTTTGCTAGTTGCCAATGTTTTTGCTGAGTGAAGCAATAGGGCCCATAACACTTGCGGCAATAACACCAACAATTGCACCTAAGATAACTATCATAATTGGTTCAATAATTGAACTGAGCCCATCAATAGTCGCCGTCACTTCTTCTTCGTAAAATTCAGCAACTTTTATAAGGATAGTGTCGATTTGGCCAGTTTCTTCGCCCACCGCTATCATTTGGCTCACAATTGGGGGGAAGTGCTTACTTTTACTGAGTGGCTCTGAAAGCTGTTTACCATTCTTGACGTCTTTGGCTGCATCGATAAGCTCTTTTTCGATTACTTTGTTACCAATTGCGCCCCCTGTTATTTCGAGTGCATCTAAAACACTTACACCTGCTGTCATTAGGCTGGCAAATGTTTGTGAAAACCTAGCGATTGCAATCTTAGTAATAATGTCTTTTACGACAGGAGTACGGAGTAGAGTTGCGTGCCACCAATATTTACCCTTCGGTGTCTTTATGTAGCGTCGGAACGTAAAGACAGTTACAAATAAAATAACCAAAATTGGGATGGCATTTGCCTGCATAAATGCCGACATACTAAGAAGTACGCGTGAGTAAATTGGAAGTTGGGCATTCGGTCCGCCAAGATCAAGTATAATTTTAGAAAGTTTTGGCATAAGAAAAATCATGATGCCAAAAAACGCGACAACCGTAATAATTCCGATAACCATCGGATACATGCTGGCACTTTTTATTTTTTTCCGCATACTTGCATCTTGCTCGACTTGCGTTGCCAAACGTTTCATTATTTCGTCTAAAATACCACCTGCTTCACCGGCGCGTACCATATTTACGTATATGTCAGAAAATATATCAGGGTGTTTTTCGAGTGCATTGCCTAAATTCGTGCCGCTTTCAACGTCCCGTCCTATTTGCGTAATAACAGTTTTAAAATATTTATTCTCTGATTGCTCTGCGAGTGTATCCAGTGTCCTATTGAGCGGTACACCGGCAGAAATCATTGTCGCGAGTTGGCGGGTAAAAATAACAAGATCACGAGACTTAACTTTCGGCTTGCCGAGGCTAAAGTTAAGCCCTGGTTTTTTCTTGACAACGAGTGGACGGATACCTTGTCTGTTCAATGAGGCAATGACTGCCTCACGAGATGTAGCCTCTAAGGTGCCCTGTAGGTTTTTCCCATCTTTGCTTACCGCGGTGTAAAGAAACTTTGTCATGCTACTTTTCTGCCGTCACGCGAAGAATCTCTTCGAGCGTTGTTTGGCCACGGAGTGCTTTTACGAGACCATCAATCTGCATAATAATCATGCCGTCTTTGATTGCTTGATTTTGGATAACATCGCTTGTCGCATTTCCAACAATAAGACTTTGCAAATCTTGAGTGTTATCGAGCACTTCGTAAATACCTATACGCCCTTTATAGCCGTTATGGCCGCACTCATCGCATCCATCTTCGTGTGCTTTCCAAAGACGGTTAATTTTTGATTCGGTCGTTGACAGCGTTGCCGTTGATTTCGGATCATTTGCAGCGAGCGTTGAGGTACCGACGCCACCGGCAAGCGCAGATTCTTCGAGTTTGTGGATACTTTTCATAGAAGCTGCGTCGCCAAATCCAAATGAATCACTAATCTTTTTTACGACTTCAGCAGATGGTTCGTATGGTTCACGGCAGCTTGAGCAGAGCCTACGCACTAACCGTTGACCAACGACAGCGCGAACAGTGCTGGCAATCAGGAAGGGTTCAATGCCCATATCGAGTAAGCGCGGTAAGCACGTGGCAGCGTTATTTGTGTGGAGCGTTGCGAATACGAGGTGACCAGTGAGCGATGCCTGTACACCAAGACTGGCAGTTTCACCGTCACGAATCTCACCTACCATGATAATGTTTGGATCTTGACGAAGTAAGGCACGAAGACCAGCTACGAAAGTCATACCTGCCTGAACATTTACTTGTGTTTGGTTAGCGCCAAATATTTTATATTCAACAGGGTCTTCAATGGTAGAAATATTGACGTCTGGTTTATTCAGTAGACTTAATACGCTAAATAGGCTGGTTGATTTACCCGAGCCTGTTGGGCCGGTAACTAAAATCATGCCGTGTGGCTGCACGATTGCTTTATTGACCGTATTCAGTGCCGAACCCCAGTAGCCAAGTTCTTCAAGTGTTGCTGCTTTGGTGCTCTCGTTCAAAATACGTAAAACTACTTTTTCGCCGTCAGTAATCGGAAGCGTTGATACGCGCAGTGCATACACGAGGCTGTTAATAGCGATTTTAAAGCGACCATCTTGCGGTACGCGACGTTCGTCAATTTTTAAATTTGATAGGATTTTAATACGCGATATCAGCGCATTGTGAACTTTTTTCGGCAGCTTATTTACTTCACGCAAGATACCATCGATGCGATAGCGCACTGATACGTATCCTTCGCGAGGTTCGATATGGATATCTGAAGCACCCGACTTTATGGCACCCTCAATGATGAGATTGATTGTCTGTGCGACTGGTGAGTCCTCGGCAACGTCTTCTTCGCTAACGGCTTCGTCTGATGTATCATCGCCCTCGGCTGATATGACCTGCGTAATCTCGCTGCTAATATTACCGCGATATTGATCGAGAGCCTGCAAGATATTGGTTCGGGTCGCAATAAAGATCTTTAAATCGTTGCCAAGCTGTTTTTGTAAAAAACTAATCGCCTGAATATCATCAGGATCTTCCATAGCCAGCAGTTTTTTACCATCGTCATCAACGCCAAAAACAACCACGTTATATTGCCGTGCGATGCGCTCGGGTACCAAATGTAGTGTTTCTTTTGGTAGATCTTTTACATTTATATCAGTGAAGGGAACATCAATTTCTTCTGCAAAGCGTTTAGTGAGATCTTTTTCGCTCATCGCACCTGAACTGACAACAACGTCTTGCAGGGGCTTCTTTTCATTCCGCTCCTGTTCTTTAAGGGCGGTTATCTGTTCGGCGGTGATTTTGTTGGTCTTTTTGAGCAATTGCTCAACAAGCGTGTCTGATATGCGCATAGTTACTGGCTAGTATAGCTATTAGCATAAGAAATATAAACAACTTCGATACTTAGTTTGTTTGGACGAGTGCTTTTTTTGGTATACTACCTCTAGACTTTACTATCGATATACCTAAAACGAGGGAGTAATAATTATTATGGCTGCAAAAAAAGAACCAAAAGAACTCGCCCCTGCGTCAAAAGACCAGAGCGGTAAAGACCAAGCACTGAGCTTGGCTGTTGATCAGATTCGAAAAAACTTCGGTCAAGGTGCCATTATGCAACTTGGCGACGAGCACCGAATTGATGTTGAAACTTTCTCAGCCGGCGCCCTGAGCCTTGATCTTGCACTTGGTGGCGGTATTCCAAAAGGCCGTATTATTGAAATTTATGGTCCGGAAAGCAGCGGTAAAACGACCCTTTCCTTGCACGCTATCGCTGAAATCCAAAAGCAAGGTGGCAGCGCGGCTTTTATTGATGCAGAGCACGCACTCGACCCAGCCTATGCAGAACGTATTGGTGTAAACATTAATAGTCTGTTAGTTGCACAACCCGATAATGGTGAGCAAGCGCTTGAAATTGTTGAAACATTAGTACGC
The DNA here is from genome assembly GCA_038245435.1 of Saccharimonadales bacterium (SeqCode). Classification (GTDB taxonomy): domain Bacteria; phylum Patescibacteriota; class Saccharimonadia; order Saccharimonadales; family CAIOMD01; genus JBBRSL01. Next base: position 20,476 of record JBBRSL010000007.1, on the reverse strand, counting down.
AGTAACGCCGTTGATTTGATTGTTGTTGACTCGGTGGCAGCCCTCGTGCCGCAAGCTGAAATCGAAGGTGACATGGGTGATTCTCATATGGGTTTGCAAGCACGTCTTATGAGTCAGGCACTGCGCAAGCTCACGGGTATCATTAGCCGCAGTAAGTGTACGGTTATCTTTATTAATCAGCTACGCATGAAAATTGGTATTATGTTTGGCAATCCAGAAACTACTACTGGTGGTAACGCACTCAAGTTTTATGCCAGCGTACGTATGGATATTCGTCGTATTAGCCAAATTAAAAGTGGTGACGAAGTCATCGGCAACAGAACTCGTGTCAAAGTAGTTAAGAATAAAGTTGCACCGCCTTTCCGTGAAGCTGAATTCGATATTATGTATAACGTTGGCATTAGTCGCGAAGGTGACGTGCTGGATTTGGCAGTGCAACATGCGGTTGTCGGTAAGGGTGGCGCTTGGTATGAATATGATGGTGCCAAAATCGGCCAAGGCCGCGAAGCGGCAAAGCAGTATCTTGTCGATAACCCCAAAGCACTTGCAGCCATCGACAAAAAAGTTCGCGAACTCTCTAAAGCATAAAAAATGACCGCAACAAATCATGCAGCAACGGGGGCTGTTTTAGCACTGGCGATTCAAACGCCGCTGCTTGTGTTGCCGATTGCGCTGGCTTCACATTATTTTCTTGATGCACTACTGCACTATGGTGTTCCCTATGATAAGCGCCCAAACCATCAATCGTTTGGGCGAGTGTTGGTAATCGATTCAGTAATGCTACCAATAACAGCCATAATGCTTGTTATTGTTGCGGGCAGTGAATGGTGGCTGGTGCTCGCTGCTATGATCGTTGCTTGGAGCCCAGACTTTGTTTGGATCTATAGGTACTGGCGTGAGAAAAAAGGTGTTGAACTTGCGCAAAATAGACTAACTCACTGGCATTCTCGCCTTCAATGGGGTGAAAGGTCATGGGGCTGGACAGTCGAACTTGCCTGGTTCGTCCTTATTATTGGTGTTGTCCTTGGTCACACCATTACGCAGGGTTAATCATGATAATTACCGCCATAAAAGCCCAAGTGAAGAACCCCAACAGGGTGAGTATTTTTGTTGATGGGAAATATACGTTTTCACTAAACCTTGATGAACTACTCAATACGAAGCTCAAAAATGGCCAAGAGCTCACGAGCTCAGAGTTAAAAAAGCTACAACAGCTATCAAGTGATGGAAAGCTGAGTATGCGTGCTTTCGAATGGCTGATGATTCGGCCACGTTCAGCGCGTGAGCTAACGGACTATTTGCGAAAAAAACAGGCTGGTGATGAGCTAACTCAAAAAATACTTATCGATGCCCAAAAAAGAAACTACCAAAATGATACCGCTTTTGCAAAGTGGTGGGTCGATCAACGCCGTAGCGGTAAACAAAGGAGTGCTCGCTATATCACCCAAGAACTTGCATCCAAAGGTGTCGAGCGCGAAATTATTACCGAAGTTTTAGCGGATAACGAAACCTCAGATATCGACACGCTGCGTATTTTAGTGGTAAAAAAACGTCGTTCTGCTCGATATGTGGATGATCAAAAACTTATTGAATATTTGGCTCGACAGGGCTATTCTTTTTCGCTAATTAAAGAAGTGCTGGCCGAGTAGTTTGCAAGAGAAGCGTTCGATTTAAGGCCAGCAGCACTGGTTACTTTTTCTTCTGGGCCGCTCACAACAATATGCGTATCGGTTACCTCGACAACACTTGTTCGGTCGAATGTTAACCGTGTACCGCCGATGCTCGGTTTCCAAACAGGCGGTTGCACATATAATTTTTGAATATAGAGGCTTTGGTGATCAATAGCATAATCGACGACCTTACCAATTTTGCGCTTACTTGCAAGCACCGCTTTACCTTCAAGCGTATACTCGAGCTCTAATATTGCACTCAGTCGCACCAGTTCATCTGGATCGCTCAAACCAAGATGGTCGTCAATCAAGATGCCTTTAATGGAAAAGTCTCGAATGTCCATATCTAAAAGCACTTTATTCGTTTTGCTATTTACTGTTTCGCACCAAAAAGCATCGATATGTAGGTTGTGGGGGTTGACGATTGGCGATAGTACCGTACCAATGCGTACACCACTTCGCACACTAATAAGTGGAATGTTATGGAGTTTCGTTGAAAGTAAAAGCATATGATGTATTACTCTTATTGTATACCAGCCCAACGCCAATCCCTGTGTGATTGCTTGCGGTACCTATAGGGCTCGCGGTACTCTATAGAGGATATGAATACCGTTTTAAGGCTGCAAATTCTCTCTACCGATTCTGCCGTTACCGAAACACTTGGCGCTCATATTGGCGCGCACCTAAAAGGCGGTGAAGTTATTGAACTTACCAGTGATTTGGGTGGTGGTAAGACGACATTTACCCGAGGCTTAGTAAGGGGCGCCGGTAGCGATGATCATGTTTCGAGCCCTACATTTACCGTGTCAAAAATATATCAGGCCCATAGATTACAAATACACCACTTTGATCTGTATCGCCTACACGAGGCTGGTATCATGGCCCACGAAATCGTTGAGCTGCAACAGGATGTTGAAAACGTTTTAGTTCTAGAGTGGGCTGGAGTGGCGGACGAGGTTTTGCCAGCTGAGCGGCTTATCATTCGTTTTGACACCATCAGTGAAACCGAGCGGAATATCGAGCTCATATACCCTGAATCGCTCTCATATTTAGTAAAGGATATTGCCTAAGATGCTTATTGTAACTATTAAGACTGACCAAGTACTGGCTGAGGTTGGTTTATTTGAGGATGAAAAGAAACTTGGCTATCAAACCTGGGAAGCGCACCGCACACTAACAGATACGATTCATCTACAGATAAAGAAGCTACTGGATACTGCCCGAAAAGACTGGAAAGACATACAAGGTGTCGTTATTTTCAAAGGCCCTGGTAGCTTTACAGGTCTGCGCATAGGCTTCGCGGTTGCCAACACGCTTGCCTATGTCAATAAGGCGCCCATTGTATCAACTACTGGGGATATGTGGCTCAAGGACGGCCTTAAGCAATTACGAGACGGGCAAGATGAACACATCGCTTTACCAGAATATGGCGCCAACGTGCACATTACGACTCCCAAAAAATAGTGTAAACGCCCAAAAATTCCTTGAAGTATTTCACACAGTCGCCGAATAGCAGTTTTGGCATTGGCCAATAATTTCTAAGTAGTGCGATTTAATTTTAGGGAATCCATTTTCGGCCGCCACGGTACTGAGCTGATACTCGATAGCATCGTCTTCGAACTCTTGGCTAAAACCACATGTTTCACACGAAATAAAGTGGTGGTGAGCGTCGTGCTCGGTTTTTGCTTGTAGTATTCGTTGCCGCCCGACACCATGTTCGTGGACGATTTCCATTTTTCTAAATAAATCCAGGGTCCGGTAGACGCTTACCGTATCAAAACCGCGAGTTTTGGTGATATCAAAAAAACTACTGACCGAAATCGGGCTTTCGCTAACCAGTAAATCAAATAAGTTTTTACGAACCAGAGTGGCACGTACATTGTGCACCTCGCAGGCAGTGCGCAATACAGTATTCATATTGCAATTGTATTGCAGGTGCAACTAATTTGCAATATGTATTAGATTTTCGTAGTCTATCTGTAATGGCAACTTATCTAGACGTATTATTTTATTCGCTTATCGGTGGCGCAATCTCACTTGTCGGCGGGCTTTTGCTTATTGGCAATAAAAGCTCAGCAAGAAAATTAGCTATCTATGGCACTCCATTTGCTGCTGGTGCGCTACTCGCAGCCGTTTTTGTTGATTTGCTACCAGAAGGGGTTAACTATAATGTTGACCAAGTATTTGTTGGTTGTATGTTTGGGTTCTTGGGCTTTTTTATTTTCCAGAGGGTTTTAGGTTCGCTGCATCATCATCACGATGATGATGAACAGGGGATAAAGCATACTTCGTCACGACTTACCATAATAATTGGCAACACTGCTCATAACGCGTTAGACGGTGTCGCCATTGGTGCGGCTTTCTTGGTGAATATACCGACAGGCATTGTCACCACGATCGCTGTTGCAGCTCACGAAATTCCTCACGAAATTGGTGATTTTGCGCTGCTTCTATCTCGTAAAATGAGCCGAAGGGCAGTCATTATTATTAATGTCTTCGGGGCACTGCTCTCATCGGCTGTAGCGGTACTAGTGTTTTGGCTTGGTGGTAGCGAGCAGATTCCGATTGGGCTACTCCTTGGCATTAGCGCAGGCTTTTTACTGTACATTGCCGGTTCGGATATTATTCCGGACATTAATAGTGAAACTCCGAAAAAGTTGACAAAAGACTGGCAACTTTTTTTACTACTGCTTGGAGTGGCCATAGTTTGGGCGGCCGTTACAGTGGCGGATCGCTTTATTGTTGCGTAAATGCAAGCATGCAACTATAGTTTTAGTTAGGAACAACTGCGGAGTTTTGGCAGAAATCCTATTTTTGTATAAATTTACTTGATTACCCAGAGTTGATGCTAAGTGCTAATGAAGTGATAGTGATGTGCTGGCAAGCTCTGACAGATAGAAAGGACATATTATGGATCCAATTACTATAGTGTTGGCTCTTGTTGGTATTGGCGCCGGTTTTGGTGTTAGCCAAGTTACAACACGACGTAAAATCGGCTCAGCTGCTCATGAGGCAGAAAAACAGCTCGCAAAGGCAAATAAAGAAGCTGCCGCAATATCAAAGAAGGCGCAAGAAGATTCTCTTAGATTCGCAGAAGATGCGCGTCGTGAAGAACAGCAACGTCGCAAAGAAGCCAAAGAGCTTGAGAACCGCTTACTCGACCGCGAGCGTTCACTTGATGCTAAGCTTGACGAGCTCGACAAGCGTGGTGAAAAACTGCGACGTAATGAAGATGAAGTTGAAGGTCTCAAGAACGAAATTCGCGAACTTCGTACAAAGCAACAAGACAAGCTTGAGAAAATTGCTAAGTTAACTAAAGCCGACGCCGCTGACAAGCTTATGCAGATGACAGAACGAGATATTCGTAATGACTTAGTCGGACTGGTCGTTAAGTTACAAGCAGAAGCCAAAGAAGAAGCCGAAGATACCGCCGGCGCTATTATTGTCAGCGCCATGGAACGCATGGCGAGCGAAGTAACTGCTGAGCGTACTGTTACGGCTGTCAAGCTCGAAGACGAAGAAATGAAGGGCCGTATCATTGGTAAAGAAGGTCGCAACATTCAGGCGCTGCAACGCGCAACTGGTGTCGATATTATGGTTGATGACACCCCGGGTATGATTATTTTGAGTAGTTTTGATCCGGTCCGTCGTGAAGTCGCACGCCAAGCACTCGAAATGTTACTTAAGGACGGTCGTGTGCACCCAGGTCGTATCGAAGAAGTTGTCGATAAGGCCCAAAAGCAAGTTCAAAAAGATGTCACACGCGCTGGTGAGGATGCTGCTCGCGAAGTTGGCGTTGTTGGTATCCCGCGAGAAATCGTACAGCTCCTTGGTGAACTTAAATACCGCACAAGCTACGGCCAAAATGTTCTTAAGCACAGTACCGAAATGGCCCACATGGCTGGCGTTATAGCTGAAGAGCTCGGTGCAGATGTGCGAATCACAAAGTATGCAGCCCTCATTCATGATCTCGGTAAAGCTCTGACCCATAAGATGGAAGGCAAGCACCACCATATAAGTGGCGAAATGGCCCGTAAGTATGGCGTACCAGAAGAAATCGCTCATGCAGCCGAAGCTCATCATGATGATATGGAAGCAACCACCACAGAAGCTTTAATTATTCGTGTCGTAGATGCCATTAGCGCCTCACGCCCTGGCGCACGTAACATCAGTGCCGAAAACTTCTCGCAGCGCATGCAGGAGCTCGAAAACGTGGCTAACAGCTTCCCTGGTATCGATAAGTCCTATGCCATAAGTGCAGGGCGCGAAGTGCGTGTCTTTGTGCGCCCAGGAGATATTGACGACTTATCGGCAATTAAGCTTTCGCGTGATATTGCCAACAAGATTGAATCAACCATGCAGTACCCAGGCACTATCAAGGTCAATGTTATTCGTGAAACACGCGCTATCGAATTCGCTAAATAGGGGGACAACCAATTAAGTTACTGTATATTGGCGATATTATGGCCCGGCCCGGTCGGCAAATTGTTACAGAGCTACTGCCGGCACTTCGCAAGAAGTATAAAATTGATGTTGTTGTCGCGCAGTCAGAAAATATTAGCCACGGCGTTGGTATGAGTAAGTTACACTATCAAGAGCTCAAAAAAGCTGGTGTAGACTTCTTTAGCGGCGGTAACCACAGTGTTGAGCGCAATGAAACGCTCGAGCTTATACATGATAGCGATGCACCTGTGAATGGCCCGGCAAATCTACGAGCCACCCCAGGTTCAGGCTATAAGTTTCTTGAAACTAAGTTCGGCCCAATAGCCCTTGTGTCGATCATGGGTGCCACGTTTCCAAGAAGCTATACACGTGATGTTTCAAATCCGCTTTTAAAGATGGACGAAGTACTAGATAAAATTGAATCTAGCGCGCCAATAACCACCATTGTTAATTTTCATGGTGATCTATCGAGTGAAAAGCGCGTTATTGGCTACTATCTAGATGGCAAGGTTGGTGCAGTTGTGGGGGATCATTGGCATGTACCGAGTGCCGATGCGATGGTGCTCCCAAAAGGCACAGCACACGTCACAGATGTCGGTATGTGTGGTTCGCTGCATTCTTCGCTTGGGGTCAAGCTCAGTGCCATTATTCCGCGGTGGCGGGATGGTGAAAAGAACATAAATACTATTGATGCCAAGCCACCATTCCAATTTAACGCCGTACTTATTGATATTGATGAGAAGACAGGTTTAGCGCGCAGTATAGAGCGCGTGCAAAAAATAATCGATCACCCTCTGTAATATTTTTGTATAACAGGGTATAATCATGTTTGCATTTGTAATTTACAATATGCGTCCCGCGGGTCGCGGGGTGTGGCGCAGTTGGTAGCGCGCGCGGTTTGGGACCGTGAGGTCGAAAGTTCGAGTCTTTTCACCCCGACCAATTCATGAACCCACCTATATGGTGGGTTTTTGAATTGGTCTCGGCATGAAGTGTTTTGAACTTTTGACTCGTCAGTTTACTGACGATAATAAGTAGACTACCTAAAAAATATAAAAAGAAGTTATACTACCACTTATTATGGTAACGCTTTTAAAAAGTAAAAATCGATATGTTGTTGCGCTCATAGTATGCCTTTTGGGAGCCCTCTTTTTGGCAACTACCAGTTTTGCTTCGAGCTATGTGCTTACCGCCACTGTTCCATACGAAATCCCGACCGTAAGTTCTGTGGTTGACACTGTAGGCATAACCACCTCTGATGCACCGGTCGCAATTACTGGTATCTGTGGCATTATTACTCCGTCAGCTATTGTATCGCTATGGAATGGGGGCTCGCTATTGGGCGCCACAACATGCCAGTTTGACGGCACTTTTTCGCTCACTATCAATTTGCAACCCGGCGTAAATTCGGTCGTTCCAAAGACTTCAAACATTGCAAACGTATACGGTCCCGAAGGCCAGGCCGTACAATTTATATACAATCCACCACCAGCGCCACAACCACCACAACCCGCTCCAACTCCCACAAGTGCACCCTCAGCAACCAACGAAAAACCTGCAAGTGCTACACCGGCATTACAAGTTTCAAGCCCGCAGCCTTTTGGCATCCTATCAAGCACTGGGGAAGTTTCAATTGATATCACTGTTCAGGGTGGTGATACGCCGTACGAAATCGTCATTAAATGGGGCGACGGTAAGTCTGATAGTAAAAACGTGAGTGAGCCCGGAACGTATACGTTTAGCCACGTGTATAAGCAAAAAAATAGCTATAAGGCAGAGGTAAAAGTAAAAGATAAAAGTGGAAACACGTCAGATATATTTATTCCGTTTTCTGACGTAAAGGGCGCTATAGCTAAAAAAATTATTTCAGAACCACCTTCACCAATTATCGATGGAACCACCGTTACACTCAGCGTGCTTGCGGTTGCAGCGCTACTTTCTATAACCGCAATTGGTACATTTGCGCTTGGCCATCTGCACCAAATACATATTCACAATAAAAAATCGTCAATAAAAATAGCAGCCAAAAAGAAAAAGAAAAAATCAAGCAGTCGCTAGACCTGATACAATACAGTGGTTATGTTTGGGACGTTAAAACTACTCGCAATTGGTGGCCTTCTAGGTCTTTTTAGTGCTGTGCCATCAAGTTCAAATTACACGTTAAAATCATATGACTTCGGTACTGGCGGGGGCACTTCGTCAAGCACTAATTATAAACTTGATGGAGTATCAGGTACGCAAAACGGTAGCACGCAAACATCAACAACCTACACGAATAAAAGCGGTGAGGTTCCAACCCAAAACGCAAACGTTCCACCAGCACCGGCGCTGACAAATCCGAGCAGCTACTACAATCAGCTAAAACTTGTTCTAGCCACAGGTAACAATCCAACAGATGCAAAGTACCTCATTGCCATCAGTAGCGACGGTTTTGTCACTACTAATTATGTACAAACAGACAATAGTATTGGCTCAAGCCTAAGTATCGCTAACTATCAAACGTATGCTTCTTGGGGCGGGGCGAGCGGTTTCTTGATTCTTGGCTTAAGTCCATCGACGACCTATCAAGTAAAAGTCAAAGCTATGCAAGGAAACTTTACCGAAAGCGCCTTTGGCCCTACGGCGAGCGCCGCGACAGTTGCAACGAGCCTAAGCTTTAGTATTGCAACAACCCTGACTGCCACACCGCCGTTCCCAGTCGGGTTTAGTGGACTGTCGGCAGGTACGGTATTCAATGGTGATGCAGACGCTTCATTGGTGGTTAGCACTAATGCAACGAGTGGCGGTGTTATATATGGGAAGAGTAAGAATGCAGGGCTTACGAGTGCACTCGCCGGCTCTAGTATTGCTTCTGCAACAGCTGACTTAGCGGCGGTAGCAAAAGGCTACGGTGCGCAGGTGATAGCAACTGGCCAGACTTCAGGCGGGCCACTATCGGCTCAAGCACCTTTTAATGGCGCGACTAACAATGTCGGAGCACTTACAGTAGCTCTACAGAACATACTTGTTAGTTCGGCACCGATCAATAATGGTACCGCTACAGTCAGACTTATGGCAAAAGCGGATGCCATCACCTCAAGCGCAACAGACTATAGCGATACGATTACTTTTGTCGCGGCTATGACTTTTTAAGTACAAGAATTTTATCCTTGCTTTTACTCTTATGGTTATTGCATAATAGAACCTAATTACCTGCGTAACAAAAATCGAAGCTAACAAGGAGATAAAATAGAAATGCAAGTTAAACAGATAAAAATTACCCCTGCTATTACGGCTGTATTATTTGCAGCATCGATTATAGCAATGATATTGGCTGCTCGTGGCTTTGCCTCAGCTGCATCACTTACGAATACGTTTGTGCGCTTCGACAGAATGAAAACTAGTACCGCAACAACTGGTACGGTTTGCGCAAAAGCGACTACTGTTGCAACTGAAGCTTCAGTCCAAGTTTCGTTCCCGACTGGTTATACGGTCAATACGACAGTGGGTAACTGGGTTGTTAACACAACTAACCTTGCATGGCCTGCAACTGGTACGGCATGGCCTGGAATTGGCACCGCAACTGCTGCTGCTGGTCAGGTTGTCACGTTCCCAAGCACTGACCTTACAGTCGGTATACTCTACTGCTTTAACTGGACTAATACGGCTGCACTATCTATTTCAGCAGCGGCTAGTAACAACAATTCAGGTACCATCACGACTCGTGACTCTGTTCCTACTACAATTGATTCAGCCAATTTCTCAACTGCAAGTGTTACCGATGATCAAATTGTGGTCTCTGCTACTGTTCCGCAATCATTTAGTTTTGCACTTAGTGGCAATACTGATTCACTAGCTCTTTCGACTGGCTCAGTTGCCTCGAGTGCAACGGCTCGAACAGCGACCGTTAACACAAATGCTAAAAATGGTTGGACCGTATGGGCAAAAGACAGTAATACTGGTTTATTCTCAGCAACAGCACCTAAAACAATTGCATCTACGACCCCCGGCACAAACAGCACCCTTGTCGCTGGCACAGAAGGCTATAACACTGGTGTTACACAATCACAAGTTGCTGGTACAGGCACCATAACGGTTGCTGCGGCATTCGTTGGCGGTGCTTCTACTGGTGGTGGTCTTGATACGACACTCCGTGGCCTTGCAACGAGTACTGGTACTGCGCAAACAGCTGTTCTTACGCTTACAAACAATGCAGCTATCAGTGCAATTACTCCTGGTGCAGCTGACTATACCGACACTATCACTGTTGTCGGTGCCGGATTATTCTAAGATATCTATTACACCGTATATAACCTGTAGCCTCTTTGGTATACTTATACCAACGTGTTAAAAGGAAAACAACAAACAGTAATATCTCGTTTTGCAGCCATACTAATGGGTGCAGTATTACTGGCAACATTTATATGCATACCAGTACAAGCGCAAGAGGATAAAGGTGGCTTCTCGCTTCAAGTTACTCCTTCACCACTTGTGGCTACCGTAAAGCCTGGTGAGCAATCGACACTCGAACTCCGAATTCGCAATACAAACACCAAGACAGAAGATCTTAAAATGGGTCTTCGCACGTTTAGTGTGAGCGATACAACCGGTGAGGTTAACCTAGGTACCAGTGAACCGAGTGAAGTTAAGGATTTTGTAACTTTTGATAATCCGACATTCACATTAAAGGCCGGTGAATGGTTTACGCAACGTATAAATATCAACACTCCATCAACGGCTGGGTTTTCGTATAGTTTTGCAGTTACGGTTTCACGACAGTCAACAACGGCTCCAGCTAATGGTGCTGCCACAATACAGGGCTCTGTAGCGGTCTTTACACTACTAAGCGTTGATAAGCCAGGTGCTGTTCGAAAATTCGAAATAGCGCAGGTTAAATCAGAAAAACAGGTTTATGAGTATTTACCTGCAACTTTTAAGGTAACTTTTAAAAATACCGGTAACACGCTTGTGCGCCCAACAGGTAACCTATTTATTCAACGTCTCGCAACGGATACTACTCCAATCGAAGCATTACCGATTAATCCCAGTGGTGGTTATATTTTGCCCGGAACGACGAGGACATTAACCATTGAGTGGAAAAGTGGGTTTCCTCATTATGAGAATAGAGAGATTTCTGCCACGCAAAGTACAAAAAGCCTCACTTGGAACTGGGCACATATCAACGATATTAGAATAGGCCGCTACGTTGCCAAGGTTGTTGCTATTTATGATGATGGAACGCGTGATGTCCCAGTAACTGGCGAGGTAGGCTTCTGGGTGATTCCATGGAAAATTCTCATAGGCATAGCTGTCGTTGCAGGGCTTATTATCGCTGGCATAATCTCGTTATTCAGAGGCAGTTTTAAGGCCATAAAACGAAAAGGCACATCAAAAAAACCGAGCCATGATCAAGATAAAGATTCTTAGTTTTGCGTTTGTTGCGTTTTTGCTAGCCCAGGCCGTTGTTGGTGTACCAGTTTTGGCACAACCACCAAATCAGCTGAGTGTCACACCGGCTTTTATTAACGTTGAGTTATCTGATGTGAACACGGTTGAAAAGACGCAGATTGCCATAACAAATACCTATGCTTCGAACATTGATTTACTTGCTGAACTTAAAGGCATTGACGAAGTCAGTGGTAAATTAGTACCCTCGGGCGATATTGATCCGACGCTAGAACAGGCAGTCAAGCTATCCAGCACAGATTTTACGGCAGCAGCAAAAGGTATGACTATTCTTGAAGTCAACGTCACTAATACGCCCGAACTTGCGCCGGGTGGCCATTACGCTTCACTGGTGCTGAGCCAAAAACCCAAAGCTGGGCAGCAAGCAGCCTATACGTCCCAGATTAGCATAAGTATTTTTATCATAAAGCTTGGCGGTGAGCGGCGAAATGTTGAAGCCAAAGTACTGAATAGTAACCAAAATATTTTTAAATTACCAAGCAGTATAAAACTAGCTTTTAGCAATACGGGCAATACCCACGTGACCCCAAGAGCTTCGGTCATAGTCACGACAAGCAGCGGACAAACGGTTGCAAATGGTGTTGCGAATACCGGCTCGCAGCCCTTACTGCCCGGTAAAGAACTTAATTCAACCATTTCACTTACTCAAACGAGGTTCTTGTGGCTTCCTCAAAAACTCAAGCAGGTTTTGAGTTTTCGTGTAGATGGCTCTGAGTCAATTAAACAATCACAATTATACTTTTGGTATGTACCACCGATTTTTATTCTTCTGTTGTTTGCTATCCCAACACTGCTATTTTTCGTTTATCGATACGCTCGATTGCTAATTAAAAACCGCAAGAAACTATTCTCTAGAGTTAAAAAGGTTAAAAAAGAACCTAAGGTGGCACCCATAGCTAATGATGTTATTGCTATGGCTATTGCTTCAGAGTTTCAACCGTCTGAAAGTGAAATAAAAGAAGTACATGTTATTTTGAAGAAGAATAAAAAAACTACCAAAAAACCTTCAAAAAAGGCCTCAGCCAAAACCAAGAAAAAGGCCCCAAAAAAACCAACTTCTGGTGGTAAAAAAACCTCAAAAACCTAGCATCGATGGCAATTTAACCTACCCCAGTTGAAGCTTGAGCATTATCAGATAAAAGCGTACAATTAAAGCGTGAAACAAAAAGCCGTGTGGAAAAGTTTGTATTTGGTACCAATTTTTCTTGCCGTATTTTTCCTTTCCTTTTATGTTCAAACACACCACACGCAAGCTGCAATTAACCCGTTTATTAATTTCCAGGGTAAGCTCACAAATCCTGACGGCACCAATCTAACGAATGGTAGCTACAGTATTGTTTTTAGTCTTTATACGGTTGCCAGTGGAGGTTCAAATGTTTGGACAGAAACAAAGAGCGTTACGGTCACTGACGGTATATTCCAAACGTCACTCGGTGATACCACGGCACTACCAGGCAGTGTTGATTTTAATTCAGGCACACTTTACCTCGGCATTAAAGTTGGCGCGGACGCAGAAATGTCACCGCGTGTCATGCTTACAGCGGCACCGTATGCCTTCAACAGCGATAAGTTAGGTGGCATAAATTCTGCTGGCTACGTACAGTTGAGTCCAAGCTCCCAACAAACTGGCTTTGTGAATATTTCTGGTAATGCGACTGTGGGTGGTACGTATAACGGCAATACATTTACTTCAAGCAACCTAACGTTTAGTGCGGCTAGCGCTAATTCAATACAAAGTGCATCGAGTCAACCGCTAAATATTGATAGCGGTACAAGCGGAAGCCTATCGCTCGGTTCAAGCAATGCATCAAGTATTACGCTTGGTAAATTTGGAACGACCACGACTACTGCTGGATCACTGAATGTAAATTCGGGAACCAATGTGCCTACAGCCGATCAGCTCGTTATTGATAACACTGCCTCTAGCGGCGTCACAGTCGCTGGTGTTAATGGGCTGAGCCTTAAGTATAAGGGCGGCGCGGCGGCGGTAGAGGCAGCAGGGATGCGCATTGACTATACACCTGGTACAACAACGGGAGGTATTTGGAGCGGCATGCGCATTGTCGAGGCAGTTGCGGCGGCAAGTGGAGTAAATTCATACGGCTTAAAGCTCGAGGGTGCTGGCGCTGGGGCAGGAAACAGCTATGGTGTTGAAGTTGCAACAGGATGGGATATTGGCATAGATGTACAATCGGGTGGTCTACAACTTGCTGCTCAAACTGACCCAGCTGCACCCTCAGCTGGAAATCTACGAATTTATGCTAAGGATATCGCAGGTAAAATTATGCCGAAATTTGTCGGCCCGTCTGGTGTTGATACGCCACTTCAACCGCACCTTGGCTTTAACCGTGTTTCATGGTGTACGCCTGCGGGTGGTGCCGTGCTTACTTCTTTCATCTCGTGTATCGGCTCAACTTTTACAAATGTTGGAACTGCAGCTAACCCCACACCAACGACTACTAATCTTTTGACTTCCACTCGTCGTGCGACGTTCAGCTCAGGCAACACTGCTGGTACTGTTGCCTCAAATCGTCAGAGTACACTCCAGGTATGGAGAGGCAACGCAGCCGGGCTTGGGGGCTTCTTTTACACAGCTCGCTTTGGCACAAGCACCCTAGCAGCTGGTAACCGTGCATTTGTGGGACTTGCTGATGTAATAACTGCTCCCACGAACGTTGATCCAACGACTAGTACGACTCCGGGCAGGATTGGAATGGCCATAAATGCTAACACAGGGAACTGGAATGTTATTAACAACATTACCGGTACGGCGCCAACAGTCGCTAACCTTGGGGCTAGCTTCCCTGTAAATACTACTAGTTTGTACGAGCTCATACTATTTTCAGCGCCAAATGGAAGTTCTGTCGGCTACCGTGTTACTAATATCTCTACTGGTGCGCAAACGAGCGGCTCGCTCAGTGCAAACATTCCGGCTACAACAACCTTTTTAGCACCAATGCATTGGATTACTAATAACGCGACGGCAGCGCCTGCAATCATAGATTTCGGGGGCTGGTACCTGGAGAGCGATAATTAATGTCAAATAATCGTTTTCACAAGTTTGAAGCTCTTACCACTAAAAAGATTATCATCATTCTCGTAATATGCATTGGGCTGGTTGTAATAGTAAGCGCCACCTTCTTGTTTTTTCATAAAAAACAAAATGCCGATATGAATAGTGTTGATACTATTAAGGCTCGTGTTGGAGTACTATATTTACTTCCAACAGACGAAGAGCCAGCACTCGCAACTGTTACAGATAGTAGTAAACTGTCAAGTAGTTTTGCAGGTAAAGTGCAAAATGGTGATAAGATTCTTTTTTATGAAAAAAATAATCGAGCACTTGTGTACCGTCCAGGTATCAATAAAGTAGTAATAGTGGAACCATTACAGATTGATACAGTAGATAAACTGAAGACTAATTAAGCAAAACATAGGCGCTTACTTGCCATAAGCGATATAATGTACTTTATGTTACCAATGCTGCTTGCGTGTGCAGGCACAGGCTTAATACTTGTCGCTGGTGAGTATCTTAGCCAAAAACGAATACTCAAAGGAGAATTTGCACGAAAGTTTGTGCATATTCTTACGGCCACCTTTGTGGCTTTTTGGCCATTGTTTTTAAGTCATTACGAAATAGCAATTTTAAGCTTAGTTTTTGTTGCGATAGTGGTTATTGTTCAAAAGTTTAAGATACTACGCTCATTTAAGTCAGTTCGCAGGTCTACCTATGGTGAAATCTGGTACGCACTCGGTATCGGCCTTGTCGCGCTGTTGTTTCAAAATGATGCCATCTTTAGCATAGCTATACTGCAAATGGCCTTAGCTGATGGCTTTGCGGCCGTTGTAGGCGTTGGGCTGGGCAAAAAAGCAATCCAGTATAGATATAAAAATATAAACAAGAGTATCGCCGGTTCGTTGACGTTTTTGATTATTTCATTTGGGCTTAATCTTTTTTACTGGTTTGCCCTTAATGGCCAGGCGGAAAATACGGCCACAGTGAGCCCTGCATTACCCGTTTTATTGAGTGCGAGCTCAGCTATCATCCTTACCTTTACTGAGATAGTTTCGCCAAAGGGCAGCGATAACGTTATCGTGCCAGTACTGGCCGCGACATTGCTCTGGCTTCCATCAGTTGTTGGATAAAACTGGAACCCCGTAGAAGCTACTTAAAGAGTAGGTAAATAAGCCAGATGGTAAGTACAACAAAGAACATTTCTACACAAAGTCGTATAATTCTGGGCAAATTTTTATACCAAATAATCACCGCATCAACAATTTTACTAAACCACAACAGTGAACGACCGGCCCATGCAAATTCATGAGATAACAGAACGAGTCCAAAAAGCACAAGGGGAATGCCCGCTTCAGGAAATATAAAGAGCAAAGGCAAACCAGGAATGAATAGAATAATCCCAACAACCACGTAAAGAAATCTCGCCAATAGTGAGCGTTTTTTATGGGAATCTCGTTTATCTGTAAACTTGTGTGCGAATTTTTGTACTGACATGTCAAGTTTATTGTACCAGGCTTAAGCGGTATCTATTCGTACTTTTAAATAAAAAATCGACCACAAGGGTCGAACTTTTATTTGGGGCGAGTTATGGGGATCGAACCCACGACCTTCGGAACCACAACCCGACGCTCTAACCAACTGAGCTAAACCCGCCATGTACATTTTAAAAAGGTACGCCCTGAATTGTAACAGAATTCGTTAGTAATTAACAGAGGTATCAGTGCGTCTTAAAACTTACTTACTTTAGATTCGAGCGCGAGGCAACGGTGTGGATTATGTATTTCGATAAATCTTGCAGTAGTTTTGCGAGAACATATGTAACTATAAAAAAAAGTATTGTTGCGAGCCATGGTGGCATGTGTTCATAGAGAGGTACATATCTGGATATTAAAGGCCAATGAATAAGATATATTTCGAATGCTAGTCCGCCGAACAAAGTAAATAACTTGAACTGTATTTTTTTTAGACTAAATAACATAATAATGAGTAACGTTAGAAGAATACTTATAGACTGTTCTTTACGGGTACTTTCGTTTACGCCAGAATAATATGCAAAATAACTAATGCTAGCAAGAAGAGTTGCTATTGTAATCCAGTAGAGTATTTTTTTTATAGCTATTTTTTGGTTCAGGTTTTTAGCGCATCTATTCAATAATCTATGTACAGGGTTTTCGGTTCGCAGTAACCAGGCTAAAAAAATGCCTATAGGAAATGCTAAAAAGTGAATTTGGTACAAATGCTTAACATCACTGTTTAAAAGCATATTTGTGTGGACAAACAGGTAGCCCAGTGAAAATACAATAAGCGCCGATGCCCAAAGCTTGTTTTTAAAAAATATCAACGGGAAAAGTAAATAATATAAAAATATAACGCTAAAGTACCATAGTGGCGAGTTTATAGCCGTTTTTACTTCTGCATTAGTAAATATACCTACAAATGATTGAAGGCTATAGGTGAGGGTGTAGCTTCTACCAAGGATAAGCACGTCAAGTAGTAGCAAAATCGTAAGTACGATCCAAAGCGGCACGAATAATCCAGGCAGCCTTTTTAGATAAAAATCTTTTATACTTTGCTTTTGCTTTAAATTACTTACGCTCAAACCGAACCCAGACATCATTAAGAATAAATTTACGCCAACTCCAGAAAGAATCGATAATGGCCACAAAAACCGATCATTCGAAACAAGTAAATAGGCTATGTGAGCAAAAATAATTGTAAATATCGCAAAACCTTTTAGTTCTGTTGTTGTTGTGATTGTTAGCCCGTTCTTTGAGACTCTTTTTGCACCAATAATAAGCGCACCTACAAAAATACTCGTAAAAATCCAAGTTGAAACTAGGACATTACTGATAGGTATCATGAATGAATATTTCCGACCATTGCTTATAGCCCTTGGCAGAAGGGTGGTATGCATCTTTTGAGTACCAAGGCCCGTCCCGTTCTAGCTCTTTAAGGGTTGGAGAATATATATCTACGTAAGTAACCTGGTACTTTTTAGCTAGTTTTTCAATTTCAATATTGTAGAGCCGAGTTCTTTTATCAAAAAAGTAGCCGTAGGGAGGGAGCAGAATTGAATGAGAACCTAAGTGAGGAACGCTCAATACGTAAATTTTCGCATTCGTTTTTGTAGTTAATTGCTCGAGAATTGTATCGTAGTTTTTAGCAAAGCTACCAACAGGAGACACTAAGTGATGCGCATCATTAACACCTATAAGTATTGTGATAATGTCTGGTTTGGATGCAATTGTCGAATCAAGATTTTTCTCGATAATATCACTCGTTTTATAGCCTGGGTATGATTTATTAACTAATGTGATATTCTGCCCTGATTTTGCAAAATTATCCGCCAATAAATAAGGGTATGATTCTGTACTTTTCTCGGCGCCGACTCCATAGGTTAGGCTATCTCCCAGTGCGATGTACAGTTTGCTTGGTGCTGTATCGCTACCAATGACATAAAGCTGTTTTGTTTCTGGCCACGAGATATGCGCATTCTGAAGCTTAAAGTAAAAAAACCTATATGTTGCAAATAGGTATATGCATAGGACTATCAGTATTAGGAGAGCAGCGCTCAGTATCTTATGTCGTTTCATGTACTGGTATTAAGCATAGCAGACGCTAAATTATTAATCTGAAACCCTGCTAGGAAATTCAACTTGTGCAGTAAATTTCAAATATAAAACCAACCACGAGGGTTGGGTTTATATTTGGTACCCGCGGAGGGAATCGAACCCCCGACCTGTGGGATAGAAGCCCATTGCTCTAATCCGCTGAGCTACGCGGGCGAGTACCAAGTAAATTATAACAGAGGTACTAGCAAAGTATAAATTATAGAATAGGCTAACAACAACTGATATACTCATAGAATGAACAAACTTAGAGTAGAAGCAACTAAACTTCGCGATGAAGGCTATTCTTATAAAATGATTAAAGATCAGCTTGGCGTTTCAGTTTCGACGCAAAGTAATTGGTTTTCATATAGACCATTCATGCCGAATACAGAAGTAATCAATCGGATTAAAGCTGGTCCTATGCAAAGTGGAAAACTGAAACATGAAGCAAGGATGAAAGACACGGTTGAATCGTTTAAACAAGCAAAATTTGAGCTTGGCCTTCTGAGCAAACGAGATATTTGGATGATAGGTTTGGGCTTGTATATGGGTGAGGGGTCAAAAAGTATAGAAAGTGTCAGAATTGTGAACTCTGATCCTGGCATTATACGTTTTGCCATGAAGTGGTTTAGGGAATCTTGTAATTTAACTGATGGAAATTTCTCGCTCTCTATGAATTTGTACCCAGATTCTGATGAAGATAAAGCTAAAACATACTGGGCAAAAATAACTCAATTACCAATAAGTAGTTTTAAAAAGACCCAAGTCGATATAAGAACTAACAAAAATAATGCCTTTGCAGGCAAGTTGCCTTATGGGACTGTGCAAATTAGGGTTAAGGCGAATGGTGATAATACTAAAGGTGTAGCTTTATTTAGAAGAATAAAAGGATGGTCGATAGCTGCGTTTAATCAGGTATAATGTACTTTGACGCTAAGCGAGTGTGGTATAACGTTTATTACTCCTGCCTTCCAAGCAGGCAACGCGGGTTAGACTCCCGCCACTCGCACCAAAAAAACTTTTCATACTGAAAAGTTTTTTTATAAGTCGTGAAGTGTTTTTATATCAGCACCGAGTTCGGTCAATCGTGTGGCAAGCGCTTCATAGCCTCTGTTAATAGAGTAGATATTGCGTAGTACCGATTGCCCAGGCGCAGCAAGCATGCTGAGCAAAATAATAGTGGCCGGGCGTAGTGCAGGTGGGCAAATGACTTCTGCAGACTTAAAGCCAGTAGGGCCATCAACCGTAACACGGTGTGGGTCAAGCAGGCGTACATTGGCACCCAGCTTATTAAGCTCAGTGTAGTAAAGCGCACGATCTTCAAACACCCAGTCATGGATTAGTGTTTCACCCTTGGCGATGGCGGCAATAGGTACAAAGAAGGGTAGGTGATCAATATTGATACCCGGATATGGCATTGGATGAATTTTTTCAGGTGGCGCAACAAGTTGCCCGTGCTTATGAACTACGATATCAACCAGACGCGTAAATCCGTTATGGGCTGGGTATGGTTCTGATTTAGTAAACTTCATGCCCATTTTTTCGAGCACTAAAAGTTCTCGAGCTAAGAAATCAATAGGGCAGCGTTCGAGTGTAACCTCTGAATTTGTAACAATGGCGGCGGTAATAAAGAGCATTGCTTCAAGCGGGTCTTCAGTGATACGGTATTTCACGCGCTTATTTACGGGATGCCCAATGCCATGAACCGTAACGGTTGATGTGCCAGTACCCTCTACTTTTATACCAAGCTTTTGCAGGAACAGGCAGACATCCTGCACCATGTAGTTACTTGCCGCCATCCGTATTGTAGTGGTACCTTCTGAATATGCTGCAGCAAATAGGGCATTATTTGTAGCCGTATCGCCCGTTTCATACATAACAACTTCTTTTGGGAGAGTCTTTTTAACGCTAACCTTATACTCGCCGGTAACTGTTTCTATATGTACGCCAAATTGCTCAAGCGCGTATTCATGCGCGGCAATCGTTCGTTTACCTAAATGACAGCCACCTGCATAAGGCAGGCTGAAGTTATTTTCGAGATGCATAATTGAGCCAATGAACATAATAATGCTACGTGTTCGTTTTGCGGCCTCGACATCGATTTTATCGAGCTGCAGTTTAGCGGGGGGTTTAATTTCGAGGTCGCTATCGTTAAACCATTTAATTTTAACGCCGATACTTTCAAGTACTTCAATCAGGCGAAAGACTTCTTCAATTTTAGGCACTTTTTCTAAAATTGTTGTGCCTTTATTAAGAAGACAACCAGATAGCAGTGAAACCGCACCAGACTT